>NZ_JBEXNE010000004.1:406580-440873 GCF_040610915.1 Streptomyces sp. NPDC003300
GGGCGGACCGTTTTTTGTACGGGGGTCAGGCACGGGTTTTTAGGGGCGCGGGGCTGTGTTTGATGTGCGGCTGCCGCCGCGTGGGCGTGCTCAGCCCGCGCGGTGGCGCGCCTCTGAAATACCGGCCCCGGTGGGGCAGATGCGGTTGTTTTCGGGCTGGCAGCCCGGTGGGGGTGGGCCGCGCAGTTCCCCGCGCCCCTTAAAAGATCGGTGTGCCGCCCTGGGCAAAGGGCGCTGTTCGGGGGCGCGGGCAGGGAAGGATCGGGGGCCGTCCTCAGAAAAAGGGTGTCGTCCGGGGGCGCGGGCCGGGAAAGATCGGGGGGCCCACAGCGGGAGCGTGTCAGTGGGGTGTGGGCGGCGTGTCAGTGGGCGGGGGGAGGGTGGGGGCATGGAGAAGACGGTGGGCGGGGAGAGAGCGGCAGCGAAGGCGGCGGCGTTCGGGAAATTCGTGGTGTGCGGCGGAGGCGTCGGCCTGCTGTCGAGCGCGGTGCTGGTGGCGGCGGCGGGCCACGCCCCGTTCGCGCTGGTGAACGCGGTGGTCACCGTGGTGTCGACCCTGCTGGCGACGGAGCTGCACCACCGGATCACGTTCAGGTCCGCCGAAGGCGGATGGGCGGGGTGGCGGGTGCACAGCAAGTCGGCGCTGACGCTGCTCGGGGCATACCTGTTCACGACGGCGGCCGTCCTGACGCTGGACCACGCGCACCCGCACCCGGGCGCCCTGCTGGCGCAGGCCGTGTACCTGGGAGCCTCCGCCCTGGCAGGCATCGCCCGCTTCGCGACGCTGCGCCTTCTGGTCTTCCCCACCCGGAACCCGGCCCGCGATGCCGCCCGCGAGGGCACCCGCGAGGCCGCGAAGCCGCTGGACCGGGACGGTGTGGCGGCAGCCGCGTAACGGCCCGGAGACGTCCCCGGGCGCCCCGTAACATTCCCCGTTCCCCGCCGCGTCGAAGAGGTGAAGGGTCGGATGGGGGAAGGGGAGCGGGATGCGAGAGGGGGAGACGGCGGCGTATCTGGAGTTCGCGGCGGTCCGCGCGAGCCACCTGTACCGGTCGGCCTGTCTGCTCGCCAGCGGCGACACGCACCTGGCGGAGGACCTGGTCCAGGAGACGCTGGGCCGGATGTTCGTCGTCTGGGGCCGGATGGCGAAGGTGGGGAATCCGGCCGCGTACGCCCAGACGGTTCTGGTCCGCGCCTTCCTGACCCACCAGCGGCGGCGCAGCAGCAAGGAACGCCCGAGCGCGGAGCTGCCGGACAGCCCCACGCGGCACGGCGACGACGCGACGCTCAGGATCACGCTGCTCGACGCGCTCGGCCGGCTCTCGCCGAAGGACCGGGCGGTCCTGGTGCTGCGGTACTGGGAGGACCGCAGCATCGAGGAGACCGCCGAGGCCCTGCGCTCCACACCGGGCGCCATAAGGACCCGCACGGTACGCGCGCTCGCCCGGCTCAGGGCGGATCTCGGCGGCAGCCTCGCCGATCTCATCGCCCGCTGAGCCGCGTCGGCTGCAACCGATTCCCGTCGACAGACAGACAGACCAACCGGCCGCACCCGTGGCCGTACCCCCACACGTAGACCGCATCCGTACACACCAAACCGAGACGGTGGTTCCGCCATGCCCATCGAACCGATCGAATTCGAAGACGAGCTGGGCGACGCGCTGCGCCGCACCGCCGACACGTTCCAGCCGGACGACTCCCGCGGCCTGGTCGCGGAGGGGCACGCGCACGGCCGCAGACTGCGCCGCAGGCGTACGGCCGCGATCACCGCGGGCGTCGCGGCCTTCGCCCTGGTCGGGGTGGGCGGCGCGCTGGTCGGCGGCCTGGCCAAGGGCGACGGGGGCAGCGGGGTCGCGTCGGCGCCCACGAAGCCCGCGGTGTCGTCCACGGCCTCGGACAAGGCGAGTTCCGCGGCGAAGCCGGCCAGGCCCGCGATGACGGCCAAGCAGGTGATGGACCTGTTCCTGGCGACGCTGCCCAAGGGTCATGTCACGAAGTCCACCTGGCCCAGCCGCGGCACCGAGGAGGGCATTCCGCTGGCGGCGGTCGTCTTCAACAAGGGGCTGGTGACGCTCGGCATCGGCGCGGGCGAGGCGGTGCCGTCGTGCCCGGACTTCCCCTCGCAGGACCCGGACACCTCGTGCACGTCGACGCACGTGCACGGCGGCACGCTGACGATCTCCAAGGGCTTCGAGTACTCCGACCACCGGGCCGAGACCAAGGAGTGGTACGCGACCCTCGTCACACCCTCCGGCGCCGTGATCAGCCTGAGCGAGTGGAATTCCAGGGACGAGAAGGACGCCCCGATCTCACGTCCGAATCCGCCGCTCAGCTCGGCCCAGCTCGCCAAGATCGTCACCGACCCGCGCTGGCAGCGGGTGATCGACGCGCTGCCCGACCCGGACAAGGCGACCAGGGACAACGCGGCCACGGACCCGTCGGCGAAGGACAAGGCGTCCGCCCGCCTGGCGGGCACGTACGGCGGCTGACACCGCCCCCGGCCCGGACGTCCCCCGACCCGTCTCCCGGCCCGTCCCCTGGTGCCTCGCAGGGCCTTCCCCCCGCCCCCTCCTCCGGTCCGCCGCCGACCGGACCGGGGGAAGGGGGGCTTCCCGTTCACAAGCTTTTTGCGCATGCTTTGAGTACCCGGGTGCCGTCGGCGACGGCTTTCGGGTGACAATGCGACAGTCGAAGCTGAAGTATTCGGCACAGTTGGCCCCCTGAAAGAAGCGAGGATCTCCATGTTGCGAAACGGGCTGGAGCCGTGGCACCTGATCGTGGTGGCGATCGTCGTCATCGTGCTGTTCGGTTCCAAGAAGCTGCCGGAGGCGGCCCGCGGACTCGGTAAGTCGATGCGCATCCTCAAGTCCGAGGCGAAGGCGATGAAGAGCGACGACACGGGGCCCGCGAGCCCCGAGCCGACCGCCACCGCCACCCCGGCGCCCGAGGCCATCACCCCGAGCGACGTCGTGACCGCGAGCGAGACGACCCCGACTCCGCAGCCGACGACCACGGCCAAGTAGCCGCCCCGCGCGCGGCGTTCACCGCCGCGTCCGCCGGGTATCCGGCCGAATCACCGCGAAGCGCCCGTCGGCCCCCCGCCGGACGCCGCTGGGACGCGGCCTGCCCCCGCCCCCCGTTTCCGGGATCCGGCAGCCTTGATACGTTCCTGATGTCCAGGAACCGGAAGGCCGGATCCGGTGGAGTGACGGGGGGCCAGGGGTGACCACGGGTACGGGCAGCGCCGCGGAAGCCGTACCGCCGGAGTTTCTGACCGGTTTTCCCGAAACGCTCGCCGAGGTCTCCCGCAGTTGCCGCCCGCTCAGCCGCGCCGAGCGCGAGAGCCGCCGTGCGCTGGGCGAGCAGGCGGCGGACTCCGGCATAGCCCTGCCGTCGCTGATCGGCACCCACCTCACCGCCGTCCGCGAGACCTGGCCGGTACTGCCCGGCGTGGCGGACGCCAGGAGCACCGCCGAGCTGCGGCAGGTCGGCGCCGCCGTACTGGCCGCCCTGGAGACCGGTGTCGCCGCCCTCGCCGAGGGCCACAGCCGGGCGCAGCGGCACTCGGTACGCCGCGCGGCTCTCGCCCGCCGCGCCTTCGTCGACGACCTGCTCTACGGCCGCAGCGACCCCGGCCGCCTCGCGGAACAGGCCGAGGGCTTCGGACTGCGGCTCGCGGGCCAGCACGTCGTGGCGGTCGCCGCGGCGCCCGAGGACGGGCCGTACGACGAGACGCACCCCGCGCTCAGCCGGGTCGAGCGCGAACTGGCGGGCCGCTTCGGCGACCACGACGCGCTGGTCGCGCCCAAGGACGGCCGGATGGTCTGCGTCGTGCCCGGCACGCAGCGCCAGGTGCTCGACGCCTTCGTGAAGACCGTCGCCGCGCCCAGGACCGCCGTCGGCCGCTCGCACAGCGGCGCCTCCGGCGTGGTCCGCTCGTACGAGGAAGCGCTCAGCGCCCTGGACCTCGCCGACCGGCTCGGCCTGGAGGCGACCGTGCTCAACGCGGCCGACCTGCTGGTCTTCCCGGTGCTCATGCGCGACCGCGCGGCGATGCTCGACCTGGTCAAGACGGTGCTCGGCCCGCTGGAGGAGGCGCGCGGCGGGGCGCTGCCGCTGCTGGAGACGATCACCGCGTACGCCGCCGCCGGGTACGTGAACGCCGAGGCCGCCCGGCGGCTCGACCTGAGCGTGCGCGCGCTGTCCTACCGGCTGGAACGTATCGCCGCCGTGACCGGCTTCGACCCGGACGACGCCTTGCAGCGCTACACCCTGGAGACGGCCGCGATGGGCGCGAGGCTGCTGGACTGGCCGACCAAACCGCTGTGAGCCGCGCGCTGACGCGGCGCGTGCGCTGACGTGGACGGGCGCGCCCGAGCCAGGGCCCTGCCCACGCGGCGGGCGGGACGGTTCGGCGGGTGCGCTGACGTGGCCGGTGTGCCGACGCGCGGGCCGGGGCTACGCGGCCGGCGGGGGCGGTGTCGCGCCGGTGGGTATCGCGGCCGCTCCGGCGGCGCGGGCGGCGGCCACTTCGGCGGCTTCCGCCTCCTGCGTCGGGCAGCTCCGGTCCTCCTCCGAGCGGGCCTCCTCGCACTCCGTCTTGAGCCCGGCGCTGATCGCCCGGCCCGCGTCGCGCAGCGTGGCCAGCTGCTCGGGGGTCAGGACGTCGAAAAGGTGCTCGCGGACGGCCGTCACATGCCCGGGGGCCGCCGCTTCCAGCGCGGCGAACCCGGCGTCGGTGAGCGTCGCCACCCAGCCGCGCCGGTCGCAGTCGGCGGGGCTGCGTACCACCCAGCCCTGTTTCTCCAGCGCGGACACCGCGTGCGAGAGGCGGCTGCGCGAGGACTGCGAGGCTTCCGCCAGCTCGCTCATCCGCAGGCTGCGCCCGGACGCCTCCGAGAGCCGCACCAGAATCTCGTAGTAGGCCATGGGCATGCCGGACTCGCGGCGGAGCTGGCGGTCGATATACGCCGAGAACTCCACGCTCGCGGTCATATACGCACGCCAGATCTCCTGCTCGTCGTCGCTCAGCCAGCGCACATCGTCCATGCCCACCAGCATACGGGTGGTTGAACTCTCAACACCATGGCGTTATGGTGGGTGAGCGCTCAACCAAATACCCCGGTTCACCGCTCAAGGAGCCCCACATGTCCTCCCAGACCGAAGTGATCGACGGCTACGTCGCCGGCAAGTGGACGATCGACGCGGTCCACTCCGATGTCTCCTTCTACGTCCGTCACCTCGGTGTCTCCAAGGTCCGCGGCAGCTTCGACAGCTTCGAGGGCACCATCGAGACCGCCGAGAACCCGGTGGACTCGAAGGTCTCCGCGGTGATCAAGACCACCTCGGTGAGCACCAACAACGAGATGCGCGACAACCACGTCCGCAGCGCGGACTTCCTGGACGTGGAGAAGTTCCCGGAGCTGACCTTCACCTCCACCGCGATCCGCCCCAAGACCTCCGAGCTGTTCGAGGTCGACGGCGACCTGACGCTGCACGGCGTCACCAAGACCGTCACGCTCCAGCTCGAACTGAACGGCTTCGGCACGGCCCCCCAGGGCCACGCCATCGCCGGTTTCTCGGCCGCCACCGAGATCAGCCGCAGCGACTTCGGCGTGACCGGCGGCGCCGCCGGCGCGGCCGTCAGCGACAAGATCCGCATCGCGCTGGAGATCGAGGCCGCCCAGGGCTGAGGCCCCCGCGCCCCGTCCTGCCACGGCACGGCAGATCACGCGTTCTCCCGCCTTCGCGCGGCGTATTCCACGGCTCCGGCCGCCCTCCGTACGGGTCACTCCGCGCGGACGGCGGCCGGAGCCGTTTCGGTTGCGGTCGGTTCAGGACGTGTAGACGCGGTGAAGACTGCCGGGAACCGGCAATGCGACAAAGGTTCCCGGACTGCGACAATCATCGCGGGGCGGGGGAGAGCCGCACAGGGGGGAGGTGTTGGGGATGGGGGAGTTCACCAGCATCGTTCTCGGCTTTCCGACCGTCCTGTTCGGCGGGGCCCTGGTGGTCGTGGTCTGCTTCTGGCTCGTTGTGCTCCTCGGGGGGGCCGATGCCAACGGACCCGGACACCACGGCCCCGACGCCGACTTCGGGGGCGCCGGACACGGCGGTCACGGCGGACTCGACGCGCACGCGCACGACGCCCCGGACGGCGGCCACGAGGGCCACGGCGGACTCGGCGGCCTGCTGGCCGCCACGGGACTGGACGGCGTGCCCGTCACCGTCGTCTTCTCGCTGCTCACCGCGCTCGCCTGGTTCCTGAGCCTGGCCGGCTCCGCGGCACTCGACGGCGCCGGCCCGCCGGGCCTGGTGCGCACGCTGCTGTCCTTCGCCGTCCTGTGCGGCGCCGTGATCGGCTCCTGGTCGCTGACCTGGGTGCTGGTCCGCCCGCTGCGACGGCTCTTCCCGCACGAACGCCCGCCCTCACGCGAGGACTTCGTCGGGCAGCCCTGCGTGATCCGCACCGGACGCGTCACCGGCGCCTTCGGCCAGGCCGAGGTCACCTCGCCGGACGGCTCCACCGCGGTGGTCCAGGTCCGGCAGAGCGGCGAGGACAGGTACGCGGCGGGCAGCACCGCGCTGATCTACGCGTACGAGCCCGACGGCGAGTTCTTCTGGGTCGCGCCGTTCGACCCTTACGAACGCATCGGCCCCGCGACGGTCTGAGCGGTTCAACCCCTGAAGGCCGCGACGCCCGAAGGCTTCACCGCCTCGGGGCCGCGACGCCTCGCCGCGCCCGCCCGTCCGCACCCCCACTGAACGTCCCCGCCGGCCGGACCACTCCGGCCGGTCCGCCTCGCCGCGCGGCACCACCCCGCCGTACGGCGGCACATCGTCCCCGCACCACCAGACCCGTAGAACCTGAGGATCTGCCATGGATGCCACCGCCATCGGAATCGGCGTGCTCTTCGGAGTGCTTCTGCTCATCGCCCTCGGAACGCTGTTCACCGTGAGCCGGCTGTTCCGAAAAGTCGCCCAGGGCCAGGCGTTGATCATCTCCAAGGCGAAGCATGTCGACGTCACCTTCACCGGCGCCGTCGTGCTGCCCGTCCTGCACAAGTCCGAGCAGATGGACATCTCGGTGAAGACCATCGAGATCCAGCGGACCGGCCGCGAGGGCCTGATCTGCCAGGACAACATCCGCGCCGACATCCACCTGACCTTCTTCGTCCGCGTCAACAAGACGAAGGAGGACGTGATCAAGGTCGCGCAGGCGATCGGCACCGAACGGGCCAGCCACCAGGGGACGTTGCAGACGCTGTTCAACGCGAAGTTCTCCGAGGCGCTGAAGACCGTCGGCAAGCAGCTCGACTTCGTCGACCTCTACACCCACCGCGAGAACTTCCGCGACCGGATCATCCAGGTCATCGGCACCGACCTCAACGGTTACCACCTGGAAGACTGCGCGATCGACTTCCTCGAGCAGACCCCGATGACGCAGCTCGACCCGGCCAACATCCTGGACGCGCAGGGCATCCGGAAGATCACCGAGCTGACGGCGATCGAGCACGTGCGCACCAACGAGTTCCAGCGCACCGAGCAGAAGGAGATCACCCGGCAGAACGTCGACGCGCGCGAGACCATCCTGGAGCTCGAACGCCGTCAGGCCGAGGCCGAGATCAAGCAGCGCCGCGAGGTCGAGACGCTGCGCGCCAAGGAAGAGGCGGCCACCGCCCGCGTGCAGGAGGAGGAACGCCTGGGCGCGCAGGGCGCGTTCATCCGCACCGAGGAAGTGCTCGGCGTCCAGCGCGAGAACCAGCAGCGCGAGATAGCGGTCGCGCAGAAGAACCGCGAGCGGGTCATCGCCGTGGAGAACGAGCGGATCGAGAAGGACCGCGTCCTCGAAGTCATCGCCCGCGAGCGGGAGACGGAGCTGTCCCGGATCTCCAAGGAGAAGGAGGTCGAGTCCGAGCGCCGCGAGGTCGCCGACGTCATCCGGGAGCGGATCGCGGTCGACCGCACGGTGGCCGAGCAGGAGGAGTCGATCAAGGCGCTGCGGCTGGTGCAGGAGGCCGAGCGCGAGCGGCAGGCGCTCATCATCACCGCGGAGGCGCAGGCGCAGGAGCAGCTCGTCAAGGACATCAAGGCGGCGGAGGCGTCCGAGCAGGCCGCGCACCACAAGGCACGCGAGTCGCTGACCATGGCCGAGGCCCGCAAGCAGGCCGCCGAGCTGGACGCCGCCGCCAAGATCCGGCTGGCCGAGGGCATCCGGGCGGAGGCCGCGGCGGCCGGGCTCGCCGACGTCGAGGTGCGCGAGCGCAGCGCGGAGGCGATCACCAAGGTCGGTCACGCCGAGGCCGAGGCCACCGAGGCCCGGCTCAAGGCGGAGGCGGAGGGCTCGCGGCTGCTGGCGCTGGCCAACGCCGAGGGCACGACCGCGCAGGCGAAGGCCGACGCGGCGATGATCGGCGAGAAGCTGAAGGCGGAGGCCGAGGGCCTGACGGAGAAGGCCGCCGCGATGGCGGCGCTCGACGACGCCTCGCGCGGCCACGAGGAGTACCGGCTGCGGCTCGCCGCGGAGAAGGACATCCGGATGGCCGGGCTCGACACGCAGCGCTCCATCGCGGAGGCGCAGGCGACGGTGCTGGCCACCGGCCTGGAGCACGCCGACATCCAGATCGTCGGCGGCGACAGCGTCTTCTTCGACAAGCTGCTCGGCGCGGTCTCGGCCGGGCGCAGCGTCGACAACTTCGTGGCGAACTCCGACACCGTCAAGACGCTCGCGGGCAGCTGGCTCGACGGTTCGGGCAACAGCTTCACCGAGGACGCCACGCGCGTGCTGTCCTCGCTCGGGTCCGGTGACGTCGCCAACCTCACCGTCTCCGCGGTGCTCGGGCGCCTGATCGCCGAGGGCGGCCCCCAAACGGGTTCGCTGAACAAACTCCTCGACCAGGCACGGTCGTTGGGCCTGGCCGACGCGCCGCTGAGCGCTCTGCGCGGTGCCGCGCCCGACGCCCAGCCCGCGGCCTCCTCGGCCAACGGTCTCGTCAAGAAGTGAGGGGGCCGGGCGTGAGCGGGGCGCAGGAGTCGCGGGGCACGGCACCCGAGGGTTCGCCGGGCGCGGCCTCAGGGGGGCCGCGCCCGGCGGGCGGGTCAGCCGCGGGCGGGCTGGACGGGGACGCGTACGAGGTGCTGCGCGCACGGCTCACCGCGTCCGCGCGGCTGCTCGCGGACCGGGCGGGGGCGCTCAACTCCCGTCGCCAGGAGGTGTTCGGCACCACCGAGCTGCGCCTGGACGGCACCGAGCGGCTGCGCACCGCCCACCCCGCGCAGGCGGCGGACGTGGCCGCCGTCGGCCCGTATCTGCTCTTCGCCTCGAACCCGCCGGAGGTCACCTCGGTCGGCGACGTCTTCCAGGCGCTCCCGGCGGCGTCGGTCGGCGAGGGCGGTAGGGGCGGTGGGGGCGGGCAGGGCAGTGCGGGCGGCGAGGGCGGCGCGGGCGGCGGCGACTCGGGTCCCGCCGGGCTGCTCGACGACCCCGTGTTCGTACGGGAGTTCGGCGAGCTGTACCGCTACTACCGGCAGACGCGGCTGCTGCGGCTGCGCGTCGCCGAGGGGCGGCTGCTCGCGGTCTTCAGCACCGGGCCCGGCGTCGGCGACGTCCGCGTGGTCGGCTGGCGGGTCGCGCCCGACGGGAGCTGCGCGTACGAGGGGACCGCGCGCGAGGAGTGGGCCGACTCCGACGGCGGCGTCTACACCGTCACCTGGGCGGCCGTCACCCGCGAGGACCAGGTGGCGGGGCGCGACCCGCACCTCGCGCTGACCGCGGCCGACGGCGGCACCGTCACCGTCGCCACCTCCGGCGGCACGCTCGCCATCGGCGCCGACGAGGCGTCGTACGAGGAGCCGGTCGAGGACGCGCTCCAGGCCCTCGCGGACGCCGACGTCGCCTACGCCACCGTCGGCCCGCTGGTGCTGCTGCGCGTCCGGCCGTACCGCGAGAACGCCGACCGGCACTTCGCGGTCAACACCAGGACCGGCGAGATCGAACGGCTCGACGCCCTCGGCCAGGCGTGCCTGCGGCTCCCCGACGACCAGGGCGTGGTCTTCCCCGGCGGCTACGCGCTCGCCACCGGCGGCACCCGCGCGTACGAAACCGGCCCGGAGGAGCTGGAGTTCGAGCGGATCGTGCGGTCCGCGAACGGCGAGGACGTGCTGTACGTCTTCCTCGCCGCCGACGGCCGCCGCCTGCTGCTGCCGTACAACCTCATCCGCAAGGAGGCCGCGGCGCCGCTGCACGTCCAGGGCGCCGCGCTTTACGAGGACGGCACGCTGCTGACGCTGCGCCCGGCCGACGGCGGCGAGGCGGCCCGCGTGCACATGGTGCAGCGGTGGGAGACGCCGTTCCTGTCCGACGCCTACGCCGCCGCGCAGCCGGTCGGCGGCGGACCGCTGGAGCGGATCGGCAACCCGGACCTGGTGCGGGCCGTCGCGGACACGCTGTCGGTGGCCCGTACCGCCCTGGCCCTGGAGGCCGCGCCCGCGCTGCCCGGCTACGAGGCGCTGGTCGGCGAGTGCGAGCGGGTGCTCGACCGCTACCACTGGCTCGGCGACATCGAGGAGGACGCCGCCTCGGCGGACGCGGCCTCCGGCGACCTGGTCGCGCCGCTGGCCCAGGTCCGCGACACCGGACGGCAGGTGCTCGCCGAGTACGCGCGGGTACGCGACCTGACCGCGCGCGCCGCGACCGCCGTCGACGAGAGCGCCGCCCGTATCGCCGTCCTCGTCCGGCAGGCGCGCGGCGAGGCCGTGAAGTCCGCGGACGAGTGGGTCGAACGGCTCACCGAACTGCGGCGCGCACAGGGCCACTTGATGTCCCTGCGCGAGATGCGGTACGTCGACGCCGAGCGCCTGGACGCGCTCACCGCGAGCCTGGCCAAGGACCTGGCGGACGTCGCGCGCCGCGCGGCGGGGTACTTCGCCGACGAGCACGCCTTCGACGGCTACCGCGACCGGGTCGCCGCGACCGCCGCCGACGCCGAGGCCATCGGGGCCGCGGCGGACGCGGCCGAGGTCGCCGCCGTCCTGGACGAGCAGGCCACCGGGCTCGCCACCGTCACCGAGATCGTCGGCACCCTGGAGATCGACGACGCGACCGTCCGCACCCGCATCCTGGCCGCCGTCGCCGACGTGCTCGGCGCCGTCAACCAGGCGCGGGCCGTGCTCGACGGCCGCCGCAGGGAGCTGGCCGCCGCCGAGTCCGAGGGCGAATTCGCCGCCGAGAGCGCGCTGTTGGCGCAGAGCGTCAGCGGGGCGCTGGCCGCCGCCGACACCCCGGAGAGCTGCGAGGAACAGCTCGGCCGGCTGCTGGTCAGGATCGAGAACCTGACCACGCGCTTCGCCGCCGACGACACCCGGCTCGCGGCCCTGGACGAGCGCCGCGAGGAGATCCACCAGACCTTCGCCGCCCGCAAGCAGGCGCTCGCCGACGAACGCGCCCAGCGGGCCCAGCGGTTGGCGGCCTCCGCCGAGCGCGTCCTGGCCGGGGTGCGCCGCCGCGCCGCCGCGCTGCCCAGCCTTGACGACGTCAACACCTACTTCGCGTCCGACCCGATGGCTGCCCAGCACCGGCGGATCGCCGCGCAGTTGCGGGACCTCGGCGACCCGGCGCGGGCCGCGGAGGCCGAGGCGGCACTGGCCGCGGCCCGGCAGGACGCGGGCCGCTCGCTGCGCGACCGGCTCGACCTCTACGACGCGGACGGCACGGTGATCCGGCTCGGCCGCCACCGCTTCGCCGTCAACACCCAGCCGCTGGAACTCGCCCTCGTCCCGCACGCGGACGGCCTCGCCTTCACCATCTCGGGCACCGACTACCTCGTGCCGGTCGCCGACCCCGCCTTCGCGGCCACCCGCCGCTTCTGGGACCGCCCGGTCGTCTCGGAGTCGCCCGACCTCTACCGCGCCGAATACCTCGCCGCGACCCTGCTGCTCGACGCCCCCGGCGCTCTGACCGACATTCCCGCGCTGGTCAAGGAGGCCGCCGCGGCCCGGCTCGACGAGGGTTACGAGCGCGGTGTCCACGACCACGACGCGACGCTGCTGCTGACCGCGCTGCACGAGCTGGACACGGCCGCTGGCCTGCTCCGCCACCCCGCGGCCGACCGCGCCCTGGCCCAGCTCTTCTGGACCCATGGCGCCGCCCCGGCCGCCCGGCCGGCCTGGACCACCAGGGCCCGCTCGCTGAGCAGGGCCGCGTCCGCCTTCGGGGACTCCGCCGCCGCCGTGCCCGCGCTGACCGAGCTGGCCGCCGAACTCGACTCTGCCGTAAGGGACTTCGCCGCCCGTACCGGACTCGGCCGGATCGGCGCGGTGGGGGAGGGGACGCCCGTCGGCGACTACCTGGTGGCCGAACTGGCCGCCGACCGGACCGGTTTCGTCGGGGGCGCCGAGGCGCGGGCGCTGCGGGAGCGGTTCGTCTCCGCGCTCGGCGGCGCGCAGGGCGTGCCGTACAAGGAGTTCCTCGACGACCTCGGGGCGCTCGGCGACGACCTGGGCGCGCGCTGGCAGCTCGTGACGGGCTGGCTCGGCGCGCATGCCACGAGCTCCTCGGTCTCTTCGGCATCTTCCGTCTCTTCCGCGGACGGTGAACTCGCCGAGGCCGCCGCCGCGTTCGTCTGCGGTCCCGACCTCGCGGTCTACGCCTCCGAGGCCGCCGTCGGCACCACCGTGACCGGGCTGCTGGGCACCCACCCCCGGATCACCGCCCGGCGGATGGCCGTACGCCTGGACGAAACCCTCACCCGCGTACGGCGGTTCAGGGCCGAGGACGTCCCCGCCTACCGCACCTACCAGCGGCACCGCACCTCCGTGGTGGCCGCCGAGCGCGACCGCCTCGACCTGGACGCCTACCGCCCGCGGCCGTTGACCGGCTTCGTCCGCAACCGGCTGCTCGACGAGGTGTCGCTGCCGCTCATCGGCGACAACCTCGCCCGCCAATTCGGCCCCTCCGGCGGCCTGTTGATGCTGATGTCGCCGCCCGGCTACGGCAAGACCTCGCTCGTGCAGTACGTGGCCGCCCGGCTCGGCCTCGCCCTGGTGACCATCGACGGGCCCGCGCTCGGCACCGGCGTCACCTCGCTCGACCCCGAGCGCGCCCCCGACGCCACCTCGCGCCGCGAGGTCGAGAAGATCAACTTCGCGCTGGAGCTGGGCTCCAACGTGCTGCTCTACCTGGACGACATCCAGCACACCTCGCCCGAGCTCCTTCAGAAATTCATCACGCTGTGCGACGCGCAGCGCCGCGTCGAGGGCGCGGCGGGCACGTACGACCTGCGGGGCAAGCGGTTCGCGGTCTGCATGGCGGGCAACCCGTACACCGAGTCCGGCCGCCTCTTCCGCGTCCCGGACATGCTCGCCAACCGCGCCGACGTCTGGAACCTCGGTGACGTCCTGACCGGCAGGGAGGCGCTCTTCGCGCTGAGCTACGTGGAGAACGCGCTCACCGCCAACGAGACGCTCGCGCCGCTGGCCGGGCGCGAGCGCGGCGACCTCGAACTCCTCATCCGGCTCGCCGAGGACGACCCCACCGCCCGCGCGGACGACCTCGCCCACCCCTATCCGGCCGCCGAGCGCGAGGACATCGTGGCCGTCCTGCGCCATCTGCTGCGCGCCCGCGCCACCGTGCTGGCCGTCAACGCCGCCTATATCGCGTCCGCGGCCCGCACCGACGCCTCGCGCACCGAGCCGCCGTTCCTCCTCCAGGGCTCCTACCGCACGATGTCCCGCCTCGCCGCCCGTATCCAACCCGCCATGAACGAGGCCGAGTTGGAGGCCGTCATCGACGACCACTACCGCGCCGAGGCGCAGACCCTCGCCTCCGGCGCCGAATCCGCCCTCCTCCACCTCGCCGCCCTCCGCGACCGGCTCACCCCCGCCGAGGCGGCCCGGTGGTCCGCCATCAGGTCCGCCTACGCGGGGGGCGGTACGGCCGCGGGGTAGCGGGACACGGCCGGCCGCGTCGGCCCACGCGGCAAATCCGGTGACGCCGGGGCCCTCCCCCCGGATACTGCCGCCCATGGACGAGGTCAATGTGGTGGTCGCCCACTCCGAGCGCGCGACCCTGCGCGTCGGCGACGTGTTCTTGAAGGTGGACGCCGATCAGGCGCGTATCGACGTCGAGGTCGAGGCGATGGCCCTGGCGCCGGTCCCGACCCCGGAGGTCCTGTGGCGCGAGCCGCCCGTGCTCGCGCTCGCCGCGGTCCGGGGCACGGCGCTCGGCCGCCTCGGTGAGCCGTCGCCCGCGTCCCCGGCGGCGTGGGCCGCGGCGGGCGCCGCCGTCCGGCGGCTGCACGACGCGCCGTTGCCGCCCTGGCCCGGCCAGCGCCGCCGCGACCCCGGCGAGTTGGCGGTGGAACTCGACGGCGAGTGCGAGGCGCTGGTGACCAGCGGCGTCCTGCCCGCCGCCCTGGTCACCCGCAACCGCCGGGTCGCCGAGGCCGCGCTCCGGGCGTGGACGCCGGTGTTCGCGCACGGCGACCTCCAGATCGATCACGTCTTCGTCGACGGCGCCGAGGTCACCGGCGTCATCGACTGGTCGGAGGCGGGCCGGGGCGACGCCCTCTTCGACCTCGCCACCTTGACCCTCGGACACGAGGAGCGCCTCGGCGACCTCCTCACCGGCTACGGCGCCGACGTCGACCTCGACGCCCTGCGCGCCTGGTGGTCCCTGCGCGCCCTCCTGGGCGTCCGCTGGCTGACCGAACACGGCTTCGACCCGTTCGCCCCGGGCTGCGAGGTCGACGTCCTGAAATCCCGCATGTAGCCCCGTACGCAGACCCGTACGCAGACCCGTACGCAGACCCCCGAGCCCCGACCCCCAGGCCGCGCCACAGCGCGGCGCGGTCGACCGACCGGGGCCGTACCCCGGAAGGCTATTCGGCGGCGGGACGCAGGGCGTGGACCAGGGGGCGGAGTCTGGTGGCGCGGAGGCGGTCGACGGCGGGGGCGGCGCGGGGGGCCAGGAGGGAGACGGGCCAGGCGACGAGGGCGCCGACGAGGAGGCCGACGACGACGTCGTGCGGGTAGTGGACGCCGATCCAGACGCGGGAGGCGGCCATGAGGAGGGCGAGGGGGACGGCGAGGCGCAGTCCCAGGCGCCGGTCGGCGAAGAGCAGGCCGACGGCGGCGGCCGCGGCGATGGCGGAGTGGTTGCTGGGGAAGGACCAGTCGCCGAGCGCCGGACACGTCTCGACCGTGACGGTGTGCAGCGTCTGACAGGGCCGCTGCTCGTCGAAGACCGCCTTGACCCCGTCGTTGACGAGGAAGGCGACCACGACGGTGAACGGCACGGCCAGCGCCGCCGCCATCGCGGCGGACCCGGCGGGGCGGGCCCGCCACCAGACGATCAGCATCAGGACGGCGAAGAGGCCGAGCCCGTAGTCGCTGAAGAAGCGGACGGTGTCGTCCACGGGCTGCGGGGTGCGCCCCGCGAGGTCGGTGATCCAGCGGTACAGGCCCGCGTCGAATTGCGAGGTCACGGGCGCTCCGGGTCAGAGGCGGCGGGGGTCGTCACGGCGGGGGCGGACGCGGCGGGTACGGGCTCGGCGTCGGCCGCCTTCGCGCCGTCGCGGCGGCTGCGCCGTACCTCCAGGACCAGCGGCGCCAGCGAGACGACCACGATCACCGCGACGATCGGCAGCAGGTACGTGTCCACGTGCGGGATCGACGAGCCGAGCCCGTAGCCGCCGAGCACCAGGCCGACGGTCCAGACGGCGCCGCCCGCGATCTGCCAGACGGTGAAGGTGCGGACCGGCACGTTCAGCGTCCCGGCGAGCGGGTTGAGCACCGTGCGCACGATGGGGATGAAGCGGGCCAGGACGACGGCCTTGGCGTGGCCGTACCGTTCGAGGAGTTCCGCGGCTCTGGCCGCGCCTTGGTGCAGCTTGGCGTTCTTCGTGCGGTTCAGCAGCGCGGGGCCGCCGCGCCGTCCGATCACGTAACCGGTCTGCGCCCCCAGCAGCGCCCCGGCCACGGCGGCGAGCAGCACCTGCCACAGCGAGAGATGCACCACATCGGAGGCGCCGGGCACGCACAGCAGCCCGGCGGTGAAGAGCAGCGAGTCGCCGGGCAGGAAGAAGCCGATGAGCAGGCCGGTTTCGGCGAACATGATGACCGCGATGCCGATGGCCCCGAAGGACGACAGCAGGGAGGTCGCGTCCAGGACGTTCACGGCCTGATCGAGCGCGGGCAGGGGCATGACGGTGGGGCCCTCCCATAATGGGTCCTGGGGTACCGCGCGGCACCCTCCCCGACTACAGTCGTGTAGTCGGTCTACAGAACTGTAGACGAACGAGCCGGAAGGGGCGATCCATGACGGAGGCCAACGCGTCGGCCCGGCGGCCTTCGGGTGAACTCGAGGCGAGCGTGCTGGCCGCGCTGTGGGCGGCCGACGGCCGCGCCCTGACCCCCGCCGACGTCCAGCGCGACCTGGGCACCGCCCTCGCGCGCACCACCGTCACCACGATCCTCGCGCGCCTCTACGAGAAGGGGTCCGTCAGCCGCACCCGTTCGGGGCGCGGCTACGCGTACCTGCCGGTCCAGGACTCGCCGGGCCTGGCCGCCCGCCGCATGCGCACCGAGCTGGACAAGTCCGGTGAGGACGACCGCGGTACGGTCCTGGCCCGCTTCGTCTCCCAGCTCGACCCGGACGACGAACGGCTGCTGCGCGAGCTGCTGGTCCAGGCGGAGGACGACGGGCCGTCCCCGGCCCCCGGCCCCGCCGGTCCCGCCCCGGAGGGCCGCCGCCCGTGAACCTCGCCGTCTGGGCGCCGCTGCTGCTCCCGCTGCTCGCCGTGCCCGCCGCGCGGCGGCTGGCGGACGCGCTGCCGCCGCGCGCCGCGGCCTGGCTGCTCGCCGGGTCCGCCGTCGCGCTCGCCGCGTGCAGCACCACCGCGCTGCTGCTGCTCGCCGGGGCGGGCGCCCTGCGGCTCCCGCCGGTCGCCGCCTTCGCGCACTTCGTGCTGCCGGTGGTCGGCGACCAGGTGACGGTGGCCGCCGCGTGCGTCGCCGCCGTGCTGCTGGCCGCCGTCGTCACGGCGCTGGTCCGCACCTCGCGCCGCCACCTCGTGCTCGCCGCGCGGGCCCGCAGGCGCGCCGTCGCGGCCGGTACGGCGGCCGGTGACCTCACCGTCCTCCAGGACCCCGGCCCCGACGCGTACGCGCTGCCCGGACGGCCCGGCCGGATCGTCGTCACCACCGGCATGCTGCGCGCCCTCGGTCCCGCCGAGCGCGAGGCGCTGCTCGCCCACGAGCGGGCCCACCTCGCCGGGCGCCACCACCTCTTCCTCGCCGCCTTCGCCCTCGCCTCCTCCTGCCACCCCGCCCTGCGCGGCCTGCGCGGGCCGCTGTCCTACGCCCTCGAACGCTGGGCCGACGAGTCCGCCGCCCTCGCCGTCGGCGACCGCCGCCTCGCCGCCCGCGCCATCGGGCGCGCCGCCCTGGCCTCCCGGCCCGGCGTCCGGCCGCACGCCGCGCTCCCGGCCGCCACCGGGCCCGTGCCGCGCCGCGTCGCCGCCCTCCTGGCCCACCCCCCGACCACCCCCCACCTCCGCGCCCGCGCCCCCCGCGCCATAGCCCTCGTCCTGGCCTCCTGCCTCGCCCTGTCCGCCGCCAGCGCCCTCCAGGCGGCCCACGACCTCCACGGCTCCATCGAGGTCGCCCAGGGCGAACGCTGACCCCGTCGCCCGTCGCCCGTCGCCCGTCGCCCGAGGCCCCCGGCCCCGGGAGGGGGGCCGATGTCGCGCGGCGCCGGCGCGCGGTGACCCATGCCTTCCGCGTTCACGCGAACGGCACCCCGGCCGGAGGAGCGCGGCCGGGGTGCCGTACCGGGATCGCGGGCGGTGCCGCTGTCCGGTCAGGGTGTGCCGAGGGTCAGGAGACCAGGGCCTGCCAGGTGTTCGGGCCGACGATCCCGTCGGCGGTGAGGCCGTGGGCGGACTGGAAGGAGCGGACGGCGGTGTTGGTGCCCGCGCCGAAGGCACCGTCCACCGCCAGGGACGAACCGTGCGCGTTGAGCTGGCTCTGCGCGGCCTGGACCGCGGCGCCCGACGAGCCCTGCTGCACGGTGACGATCAGGGCCTGCCAGGTGTTGGGGCCGACGATCCCGTCGGCGGTGAGGCCGTGGGCGGACTGGAAGGAGCGGACGGCGGTGTTGGTGCCCGCGCCGAAGGCACCGTCCACCGTCAGGGACGAACCGTGGGCGTTGAGCAGGTACTGGACCGTCTTGACCCGCTCGCCGCTCGCGCCCTGCTGGACGGTCGGCCAGCTCGTGGTCGGCGGCGGGTTGTAGCCGCTGCCCTTGGCGAAGTTCTGGAGGTCGGTGAGGGTGCCGTTGAAGGTGTCCTGGTCACCGGGGAAGGTGCCGGAGTCGGCGTACTGCCAGATCGTCTGGGCCGACCAGCCGGCCGGCAGCGTGCCGGGGCCGCTGCTGTAACGGGCCACCCACAGCGGGTTGGTGGCGCCGAAACCGCTGTTGTTGCCGGTGCACGCCGTCCACCAGTCGGTGGTGGTGTAGATCGTCGGGTAGCGCCCGGTCCTGGTGCGCACCTCGTTGCTGAAGTCCCGGATCCAGCTCACCATCGCGCTCTGGCTCAGCCCGTAGCAGGTGGCCCCGTACGGGTTGTACTCGATGTCGAGGGCGGGCGGCAGCGTCCTGCCGTCGGCGCTCCAGCCGCCTCCGTGGCCGACGAACCAGTCGGCCTGCGCCGTACCGCTCGAATTGTTCGGCAGCGCGAAGTGGTAGGCGCCGCGGACCAGCCCGGCGTTGTAGGAGCCGCTGTACTGCTGGGAGAAGTTCGGGCTCGTGTACGTGGTGCCTTCGGTGGCCTTGACGTAGGCGAAGGCGGCGCCCTTGCTCTTGACGGACGCCCAGTCGACGTTGCCCTGGTAACCGCTGACGTCGAGACCGGCCGGGCCCGTGCCGACGGCCGCCCGCGCCGCGGCCGACAGCGTTCCCGCGCCCGGGCTCCCGAGCCCCGATCCGGCGTGGTCCTGATCCGGGTGCGTCATACGGGTCGGGGTGCCGCGGCCGTCGTCGGCGGCGGTCGACGCGGAGGCGGTGCCGGGCAGGACCAGCAGGGTCACGGCGGCGGCCAGCAGCCCGGCCGCGCACGCCGTCTTCCGGCCCGAGCCCGTACCGCGGGTGGCTGGCCTGAACCGCGAGGGGGTGGTTGCGGACATGATGCTCCCAGGGGTGTGTGGAGGGGGACACGCTCTGACGCGCTGAGCCGGGGGTGTAGCGGTGCGGTCGTCGGCGGTGGGAGTCGGGGTGCGGGTGCCGGGACTGTGAGCGGCCGGTGAGCCCGGTCCGGGCGGCGTCACCAGAACACGGACAGCACATCAACTCCTCTGCGCGCAGGCTGTGTCGACGCGCGTCAACCTAAGGGACAAATTGACATGGCCGCAACACGTTCCGGCTCTCGGGGCCCGTGCGGGGGACCGCGTACGCGCTCGGCCAGCGGGGGCCGGCGAGCGGCGCGCGCCGCGTCGGCGACCATGGATCCGTGGACGAGTTCGAGCGGGCGTATGCGGCGGCGGTGGCCTCCGGCGCGGGGGCCACGGCGGAGGAAGCCGCCGTGGACGCGGCGGCGTCGGTGCTGGCCGCCGCGGGTGAGCGGTGGGAGGGCGCGGCCGGGAAACTGGCCGGGCGGGTGGTGCGGGAGTGCGGGGCGCGCGGGTGGGAGCTTCGGGACCTCGTACGGATGGCGGGGCGGGAACTCGACGCGCGGCACGAGCGGTTGGCGCGGGCCGCGGGGGACGGCGAGGAACCCTTCCTCGCGGAGTTCGCCCGCAGCGAGCGGCTCGACCGCTTCAGCGCGGCGACGGCCCTCGTGGAACTGCTCTGCCTGTACGGGCGGCTGCCGCGCATCACCCCCCTGACGCCGGGCCCCGCGTCGGCGCCCCCGGCCACCGGCCCGCACTCCAAGATGCTCGCCCGCATCCGGGCGCTGCTGGCGAAGGCCGAGTCCACCGGCTTCCCCGAGGAGGCCGAGGCGCTGTCGGCGAAGGCCCAGCACCTGATGGCCAGGCACAGCATCGACGAGGCGCTGGTCGCGGCCACGGGAGCGCCCGGGGCGCCGGGCCGGGGCCCCGGCGCGTGCCGGATCGGGGTGGACCGCCCGTACGAGGGCGCGAAGGCCCTGCTGCTGGACGCCGTCGCGGCGGCGAACCGCTGCCAGGCGGTCTGGGCGGCCGACTTCGGCTTCTCGACGGTGGTCGGTTTCGCGACCGACCTGGAGGCCGTCGAACTCCTCTACACCTCGCTGCTCGTCCAGGCCGACCACGCCCTGCGCGGCGGCACCTCGCGCTCGCGCGACTTCCGCGAGTCCTTCCTGATCGGTTACGCGGGCCGCGTCCGCGAACGCCTGGCCGCCGCCACCCGGGAGGCCCAGGCCGAGACCGCCACCCCGCCCGCCGACCTGCTGCCCGTCCTCGCCGCCCGCGAGGTCGACGTACGCGACGCGACCCGCCGCATGTTCCCGTCCACCACCACCTCGCGGCTCAAGGGCCGCGACGCCGAGGGCTGGCGCCACGGCGAGGCGGCGGCCGACCGCGCCCGCTTCTGAACCCCGGCCCCACCGCTCGTCCGAGGAGAGCCCGCGCCCGGCCCCCACGGTCGCGCCCCCGTGGACGCCCTCTCACCGCCGGTGACCGCGTCCGCTCCCCGTCCGCTCACTGATCGGCGGTGTTCAGCCGACCGGGCCTGTCGTCGCGCGCGGCCCCGCTCGCTGATCGGCGGTGTTCAGCCGACGGGGCCTGTCGCCGCGCGCGGCCCCACTGCCGGTTCGAGGAGCGACAACGTCCGCCGTCGCGCGTCGAGGCCGACGCGAATGCCGACCGGCATCGGCAGATTCGGACCGGCGTGCCCGAACTCGACGTTGCCCAGGACCGGGATGTCACGGTCGCCGAGGACGTCGAGGACCAGCTCGGGCAGGGTCGGGGACGCGCCGGGCTCAAGTCCGCCGATCCCGCCCGGAACGCCCACGACCATGCCGGAGATCCGGTCGAGGACGCCGGAGTGCCGCAGCACATGCAGATAGCTCCACACGTGCGAGGCCAGGCCGCCCGTCTCCTCCCAGAACAGCACCGCGCCGTCGAACCGTTCGAGCGGCAGCGCGAACCGCGTCGCCTGCGCCAGCACGACGCGGTTGATCACCCCTCCGATCAGACGGCCTTCGGCACGGCCGGGACGCCAGCACTCCCACGACGGGCTCGCGGGCAGCGCGCCGATCGCCTCGGTACAGGTCAGCAGCCTGGAGTAGAGCTTCTCGAGTTCCGCCTGGCGCGCAGCGGGCGCGGACCGCCAGTGCCCGCCGAAGCCGGGGACGGCCATGTCGGCGTGGAACCCGACCAGGCCCGTGCGTGCGTGGAGCACCAGATGCAGCAGCGAGATGTCGCTGTAGCCGAGGATCGGCTTGGGGTCGGCCCTGATCGCCTCGACGTCGATCAGGTCGAGGTAGCCGAGCGCCGTCTGGCCGCCGTCACTCGCGACGATCGCGCGCACCTCGGGATCACGCAGAAGGCCGTTGAGCTCTGCGGCGATCTCCGCCGGTGCGGCCGCGCTCCACCAATGGCTTCGGCCCGCTTCGAGCAGCGGAGCCCGGCGCACGCGGAATCCCATCCGTTCGAGCACCGCCACCGTCCGCTCGACATGGGGCTCGTGCGCGGCGGACAGCGGACCGGACAGCGCCGCGAGGACCACGAGATCCCCGGGCCCCAGCGCGCGCGGTCGCAGCGGGTGAGGCGGTGCGGAACCGGTCATGGCGTCAGTCTCGCCGCTGCCCCTGGAGGCGGTCACGCGATTTACGCCGGTCGTCCGCCCGAGGCGGCCACTGCTCGGCGCGGTCGACACCGGGCGCCGCTCAGGACGACCGGCCGGGGCGGCGCGGGGCCACCGCGTACGCCACCGCGCCGACCGCCGTCACGCCGAGACCGGCCAGCACCGAGGCCGGGGGGAGGCTCGCGGCCAGCACCGCGCAGCCGGTCAGGCCGACGACGGGAACGGCCGGGTGCGGCCGGCGCTCGTCCGCGCCCAGCCGCAGGGCGCTGGCGTTGGCGACGGCGTAGTAGACGAGGACGCCGAAGGACGAGAAGCCGATCGCCCCGGTCAGATCGGTGGTCGCGGTGAGCGCCACGACCAGGGCGCCGACCGCCGCCTCCGCCCTGACCGGGGTCCCGTGGCGCGGATGGACGGCGGCGAGCGCGTACGGGAAGTGCCGGTCGCGTGCCATCGCCAGGGTGGTACGGGAGACGCCGAGGATCAGCGCCAGCAGGGAGCCGAGGGCGGCCATGGCCGCGCCGACGCGGACCACCGGGGCCAGACCCGGCACCCCGGCCGTACGGACGGCGTCGGTGAGGGGCGCGGCCGAGCGGGCCAGGGCGTCGGGCCCGAGAACGGTCAGCAGGGCGACGGCGACGGCCGCGTAGACCACGAGGGTCACGCCGAGCGCCAGCGGGATCGCGCGGGGGACGGTCCGCGCCGGGTCCTTCACCTCCTCGCCGAGCGTGGCGATCCTGGCGTACCCCGCGAAGGCGAAGAAGAGCAGACCGGCGGCCTGGAGCACGCCGTGCGGGCCGGAGGCGGCACCGTCCCACGCCAGCCGTCCCGCGTCGGCCCGCGTACTGGTCAGGCACGCGGTGACCGCCGCCGCGAGGACCGCGAGGGTCACCGCCACGATCAGCCGGGTCAGCCAGGCGGCCTTCCGTACGCCCAGGCAGTTCACGGCCGTCAGGGCCACCACGGCCGCGACCGCCACCGCGCGGCGGTGCTCGGGCCACGCGTACGCCCCCACCGTCAGCGCCATCGCCGCGCACGAGGCCGTCTTGCCCGCCACGAAGCTCCACCCGGCCAGGTAGCCCCAGAGGGGGCCGAGCCGCTCCGTGCCGTACACATACGTCCCGCCGGAGCGCGGGTGGCGGGCCGCCAGACGCGCCGAGGACGTCGCGTTGCAGTACGCCACGACGGCAGCGACCGCCAGGGCCGCGAGGAGCGCGGTGCCCGCGGCGCGGGCCGCGGGAGCGAACGCCGCGAAGACCCCGGCGCCGATCATCGCCCCGAGGCCGATCACCACGGCGTCCCCCACACCGAGGCGCCGCCTCAACTCTCCCGCCGCCGCACCCGTCACGCCCGCATGCTCCCAGTCCCCTGGCGCCCCCCGCGATCCCCGCCGACCACATTTCCGCCCCCGGCCACGCCGTGTTCACCTCCGGCGGCCGCGGCGGCGGGAGCCGCGAGGACCCGCGCCGGTCAGTGGTGAGCGACGGGCCCGGCTGCTGCAACTGGCGGGAGGTCGGGGGGCGTCCTGGGGGGAGGGGGCGGGTGGGAACACCGGGGGGTGGCATGGGCCGACGGGTGCCGGACGGGGTGGCGGACTGGCTGCGGGGGAGGGACCCGGCGCCGGGCGGGCCGAGGACGACGGGGCCGAAACCGTGGCTGCGGGCCGACGTACCGGGAGCGTGTCCCGTACCGGACAGAGAGCGCGCCTGGACCGAGCGGTGGCTGCGGTGGTGCGCCGAGGAGTTCGGGCCCGCGACCGCGCACCGCGAGATCGCGCTGCCGGGCTTCGTCCCCGCGGACTTCAGCGGTACGCGGGAGCGGGTCGAGCCGCTGGTGCGGCGGATCGGCGCGGTGATGGGCGCGGACGTCTCCGGCGTCCGTGTGCTGCTGGTGGACTCCCCGGAGCGGGTCCCGGGCAAGAGGCACCAGGTCGCTGAATACCGCAAGGTGCTCGGCCGGGCGGTGATCGAACTGGACCGCGGTGTGGCCGCGCGGCCCGACGCGTTCGCGGGGCTCGTCGCCCACGAGCTGGCGCACGCCCGGCTGGTCGGCGAGCGGCGGGTGGCCGGGCTGGGCATCTCCCGCGCGGAGGAGGAGCGCCTCACCGACCTGGTGACCGTCCACCTCGGCATGGGCGTCCTGACGGCCAACGCCGCGGACGACTACGTGAAGGCGGCCGGGTACTCGGTGGTGCCGGTCGGCGATCTCACCGACCGGATGCTCACCGGCCGCGGGGACGAGCCCTGGTACCGGATGGGGTACCTGAGCCCGGCGGAGTACGGCTACGCCCTCGCCTGCTGGAGCACGGCGCGCGGCGAGACCGACCCGCCCTGGGCCCGGCGGCTGAGGGCGAGCGTGCGGGACGCCTTCGTACGGGGCCTGGCGTACCGGGCCGCGCGCTGAAGGCGCGTCCTGGGAGGGCACCCGCCGTGGGGGGAGGGTGCCCTCGGACGGCCCTGGGTGTAGGGACCCGGAGGGTTGTCGACGCGGGTGACGGGGGGCTGGTGGTCAATACGCCTAGACCGTCAGGGGGTCGAGGACCATGGGGCGGACCCGGCCCTCGATCATGGCGCCGAGGCCCTGGACGGCGACGGTGTCGGGGCGGGGGGCGATGTGGACGGGCATGCCGGTGGCCTGGCCGAGCATGAGGTCGAGGCCGGGCATGAGGGCGCTGCCGCCGGCCAGCATGATGCCCCGGTCGGCGAGGTCGGCGACCAGGTCGGGCGGGCAGGCGCGCAGCACGGTGGTGATGGCGTCGAGCACGGAGGTGAGCGGGGTGCGCATCGCGTGGCGCACGCCCTCGGTCTCGACGAGGACGGAGCGGGCGAGGCCGCTGACGACGTCGCGGCCGTGGACCTCGGTGGTGACCGTCCCGCCGGTGCCGGGGGAGCCGAGCATCTGGTGCAGCGGCCGTACCGACTGGCTGGGCAGCATCAACTCGTGGTGGTTGCGCAGGTGCTGCACGACCGCGCGGTCGATGGCGTCACCGCCGACCGGCACCGTCTCCGCGGCCACGATGGACCCCAGCGACAGGACGGCGACCTGCGTCGTACCGGCGCCGCACACCACGATCATCGTGGCCTCGGGGTGCTCGACGGGCAGCCCGCAGCCGACCGCCGCGGCGATCAGCGTGTCCACCAGCTCGACCTTGCGCGCGCCGAGCCCGTACAGCGTCTCGATGGCCGCGCGCCGCGCGATCGGCTCGCTGCCGTGCGGCATGCACACCGCGGCGCGCAGCACCGGCATGCGCCGCCACCGCTTGCCGAGCTTGTCGCCGAGCACGTGCTTGAGCATGCGCCGCGCCATCTCGATGTCGACGACCGCGCCACCCGCGACCGGCCTGGCCACCCGGATGTGCCCGGGGGTGCGCCCGGCCATCTGCTCGGCGCGTTCGCCGACCGCGATCAGCGCGCCGGTGCGTACGTCGACCGCGGCCACGCTCGGCTCGTCGGCGACGACGCCGACGTTGCGGACGTAGACGCGGGTACGGGCGGCGCCGATGTCGACGGCGACCGTGCAGCGGCGGAGCTGTTCCAGTGTGGGGCTCGTGTACGTCACAGCCGGCCCCCGGCGCCCGGGGCGGAGGTGCCGTGCCGCCCGCCGTGCGAGCCGCCGTGCGACCCGTGACCGTGCCCGGCCGGTTCGTACGTGGCCAGCGCCCAGATGATGAAGACATCGATGGCGATCATGACCACGGCCCAGACCGGCTGGTACGGCAGGAACATGAAGTTCGCCACCAGGTTGAGCCCGGCGATCAGGATGCCGCCCCAGCGCGCCCAGGCGGAACCGGCCAGCAGGCCGAAGCCGACGAGGACGGCGACCACGCCGAGCGCCAGGTGGATCCAGCCCCAGGACGTGACGTCGAACTTGTAGACGTAGTCCCGCGTGGAGACGTACACCGAGTTCTTCCTGATGCCGACGATCCCCTCCAGGATCGCCAGCGCGCCGCCGAACACCAGCATCATCCCGGCGAAGACGGTGCCGCCGGCGGCCCACGCGGACTCGCGGGGCGTGGGCGGCGGGGGTGTGTACCCCGGCGGGGGCGGCGGGGTGGGCGTCTCCTGGCTCATACGGGCTCCCGAGAGTGCGTCAGCGTCCACGGCGGGGCCGAATGCGGCTATGACCCGCCTTAATGACAAAAGGATCTGACGCCCTGTCGGATACGGCGACCGGTGATACGCCGAACGGGGGCGGGGCCGCGCCGAGCGGGTGACACCGTACGGCCGACCGGGGCGGTGCCGCAGCGCCCGTCGCGGGCCCGCACCCCTGACGGGGCGCACCCCGTGCGGCGGGCGCTACCCGGCGGAGCCGTCCGTGTCCTCCAGACGGAACCCCACCTTCAGCCCCACCTGGTAGTGCTCGACCTCGCCGTCCACGATGTGCCCGCGGACCTCGGTGATCTGGAACCAGTCGAGACCGCGCAGCGTTTGCGCGGCCCGCTTGACGCCGTTCCTGACGGCGGCGTCCACGCCTTCGTGCGAGGTGCCGACGATCTCGGTGACCCGATAGGTGTGCTCGGCCATGACGGACCTTTCCTTCGGAGGTCCCTCCACCGTGCCGCAGACGGGCGCGGCCCGCATCACCGCGGGACGCATCCGTCCCGTTCCGTCCCGGACGGCTCCGCCGGGGCATCCCCTTCACCCCGAATCGGGCATATTATCCTCAAGTGGACGATGTGCGGATTGTGACCCCTTGGCCCACCGCCATGATGCGCTGGGTCCCGGCCGCCATGATCGTCGGCGGACTGGTCTTCGACCTCGTCACGCCCAATCCCTACACCGGCGACACGATGCTGGCCGGAGCCTGTGTACTGGCCGGCGCGATCCAGTCCGCCCGCATCGCGGTCCTCACCTGTCTGGCGTCGCTGGTGGGCGTCTTCGTGCTCACCGTCCACGGCGGCATCATCCGCGAGGGCGTCGGCGTGGCCGAGATCCTGAACGTGGTGCTCTCCGCCGTCATCGGCCTCGCCGTCAACCGGGCGCTGACCCGTTCGGGGCGGCGGCTCGCCACCGTGCGGGACGTCGCCGAGTCGGCCCAGCGCGCCCTGCTGCCCGACCCGCCGCCCCGGATCGGCCCGCTGGCCATAGCCGCCCGGTACGAGGCCGCCCAGAGCGGGGCGCGGATCGGCGGTGATGTCTACGCGGCCGAGCAGACCCGCTACGGCGTACGGCTGCTGATCGGGGACGTGCGCGGCAAGGGGATGGGCGCGGTCGCCAGCGTCGCGGTGCTGCTCGGCGCCTTCCGCGAGGCGGCCGACGAGGAACCCGACCTGCCGGGCCTCGCGCGGCGCCTGGACCGGGCGCTGGACCGGGACCGGGAGCGGCGCGGCGGCGGCAGCGGCGAGGAGTACCTGGAGGGCTTCACCACCGGGCTGCTGGCCGAATTCGTCCACCGCCCCGAGGACCCCGAGGAGGTGTGCGACACCCTGCGGCTGCTCAACCGCGGCCACCCGCCGCCGTACCTGCTCGACGGCGGCACCGTACGTACCCTCGAAGCCGCCGCCCCCGACGTGCCGTTCGGCATGAGCGACCTCGGCGGTGTGCGCACGGTGCCCGAAGAGCTGGCCTTCCCGCCGGGCGCCACACTGCTGCTGGTCACCGACGGCGTGACCGAGACCCGCGACCGCGAAGGCGTCTTCTACGACCCCGAGATCCGGCTCTCCGGCCTCGGCCCGGTGACCGGCCCGCAGCACGCCATCGACATCCTGCTGCGGGACCTGGTCACCTGGACCGGCGGCGCGCCCGTCGCCGACGACCGCGCGGTGCTGGCGGTGAGCCTCAGCCAGCCGTGAGACCCCCGGACAGCTAGTGGTGGAAGGCGGTCGCCACGTTCTCCGGGCGGTTCAGCGGGTGCGGCTGGCGGCGCAGCTCCGGCAGCAGGCGGCCCAGGTCCTCCATCAGCAGGTCCGCCAGGTCCTCGGAGAAGCCGTTGCGGCAGACGATGCGCAGCACCGCGAGATCGGTGCGGTCGGCCGGATAGGTGTACGCCGGGACCAGCCAGCCGCGTT
Organism: Streptomyces sp. NPDC003300; assembly: GCF_040610915.1. Lineage (NCBI taxonomy): Bacteria > Bacillati > Actinomycetota > Actinomycetes > Kitasatosporales > Streptomycetaceae > Streptomyces > Streptomyces sp. NPDC003300. The sequence goes on from NZ_JBEXNE010000004.1 coordinate 434,366, forward strand.
CGCGCAGCCGCCGCGACACGTCGAAGACGTCGTAGTTCTCCACCCCCGGCGCGGTGGTGAAGGCGAAGACCGGCAACTGGTCACCCGCGCTGACCAGCGTGAAGTCCTCCAGCTTCGCGATCCGCGCCGCCAGCGACATCGCCACGTCCCGGCTGGCCTGCTGCACCGCGCGGTAGCCGTCCCAGCCCAGCCGCAGGAAGGAGTAGTACTGCGCCACGACCTGCGCGCCCGGCCGCGAGAAGTTCAGCGCGAAAGTCGGCATGTCACCGCCGAGGTAGTTCACCCGGAAGACCAGCTCCTCCGGCAGCGCCTCGGTGTCCCGCCACAGGGCCCAGCCCACGCCCGGGTACACCAGGCCGTACTTGTGGCCCGAGGTGTTGATCGACGCCACCCGCGGCAGCCGGAAGTCCCACACCAGGTCCTCGTCGAGGAACGGCGCGATCATGGCGCCGGACGCGCCGTCGACATGCACCGGGATGTGCGTACCGGTCCGCTCCTCGTACGCGTCCAGCGCCGCGCAGATCTCCGCGACCGGCTCGTACGACCCGTCGAAGGTCGAGCCCAGCACGGCCACCACACCGATGGTGTTCTCGTCGCACAGGGCGAGCGCCGACTCCGCGTCCAGGTGCAGCCGGTCGCCCTCCATCGGCGCCAGCCGCGCCTCGACCTCCCAGAAGGCGCAGAACTTCTCCCAGCACACCTGCACGTTCGCGCCCATCACCAGATTGGGCCGCGCGGTCGCCGGATAGCCGGGCGTGCGCCGCATCCAGCGGCGCTTGAGGGCCATCCCCGCGAGCATGCACGCCTCGGACGAGCCGGTGGTCGAACAGCCCACCACCGAGCTGGGGTCCGGCGCGTTCCACAGGTCGGCGAGGATCGCCACGCAGCGGCGCTCCAGCTCCGCCGTACGCGGGTACTCGTCCTTGTCGATCATGTTCTTGTCGGCGCACTCCGCCATCAGCACACTGGCCTGCGGCTCCATCCACGTCGTGACGAACGTCGCCAGATTCAGCCGCGAATTGCCGTCCAGCATCAGCTCGTCGTGCACGATCTGGTACGCGGTGTGCGGCGGCATGGGTCCGTCCGCCAGCTTGTGCTTGGGCGGAGCCGTCATCCGGCCGTCGACCGGGTCCGCCTCACCGAAGAACGGGTTGACGGCGATGTTGCGGGCGGAGTCCGTGCCTTTGTGCAGTGACATGTCAGCCTTCCGTGGCGAGCCCGGCAGCGCGTGCGCGGGCGTCTTTCCCGACCCGCCCAGCCTGCACCCGCCCGCCGCCCCGCGCCCGCTCCCGCCCCGGAACTTCCCCCAGGAGACTGGGCCGGGCGTCCGGCTCAGGACTCGGTGAGCACGAGCCACTTCCTGCCGTCGATCAGCTCACGGACGGCGTCCAGGTGACCCGCGTGGCAGGCCGTCTCCACCGTGACGTGCAGGATCGCCTCGCGCAGGTCCCGAATGCCGCCGTCGGGCCCGAAGAGTTCGGTCGGCCACCAGGCCGGGGCGGCGCTCGGCGCCGTCGAGGTGATCACGGCGTCCGCGAGCGCCGTCTCCTGGCGGTAGAGGTCGAGCACGCCCTTGGCCGAAACCTCCGGGCCCACCTTCCAGGCGTCGTCGGGGCCGGTCAGCGCCGCGTCGATCACGGCCTTCTCCCCGACCACCACCCCGCGGAACCAGAAGCGCTCCACGTCCAGCGCGAGGTGCCGCACCAGCCCCGCGCAGCTCCACCCCGACGGCAGCACCGGCCGGTGCAGCGCCTCCTCGTCCAGCCCCTCCAGAATCCCCAGCACGTGACGCCGCTGGGCGTCCAGGTACGACAGCAGCATCGTGGTCTCGGGGTCCGGGGACGAGGTGTCCTGCATGGCATCCTCCTTGAGGTCGGCGACGCCCAGCATTCCACCGGGGTACGACAGGACCCCGGACCGGGCGCCGCCCCTCAGGTGCCCCGGACCCCATGCGCCCCGCGGGGGCGGCTACTCGCGGGCGAGGACCACGGCGGTGCCGTACGCGCAGACCTCGGTGCCGAGGTCCGCGGCGTCGGTGACGTCGAAGCGCATCATGAGGACGGCGTTGGCGCCGCGCGCCTTGGCCTGTTCGACGAGGCGCTCCATGGCCTGGTTACGGGTCTGCACCAGCGTCTTCGTCAGGCCCTTGAGTTCGCCGCCGATCATGGACTTCAGCCCGGCGCCGATCTGACTGCCCAGGTGCCGCGAGCGGACGGTGAGGCCGAAGACCTCACCGATGACCCGCTCGACCCGGAAGCCGGGCACGTCGTTCGTCGTGACGACAATGATCTCGGCGCCCTGCTCCTGGCCGCCGCCGTACTCTTCGATTCCCATATCGGCAGCCTGCCCCGCACCTCCCCGCTCCGCACCCGCGAATACGCCGACGCGGCTATTCCAGGCGGGGGGCCTGGACCGGGGCGGGACAGATGCGCTGGCCCTCGTGGTCGAAGACGTACAGGTGGGCGAGGTCCACCAGCAGGGGCACGCGGTCACCGCGGCGGACGCGGATGTCGGGGCCGGTGCGGACCACGAGGTCGCCGGTCTGGGTCTCGGGCGCGCCCAGGGGGCGGTCCATCACCGTCACCGGAGCGCGGCCGGGCGCGTGGTTCGGCCGCGGCGGGACGCCGCCGCCGTTGGAGCCGCCGTCCCGCGCCGGCACCGACGCCTGGATGCGCCGCGCGGCCTTCTGCGCGAGCTTGCCGAGGCTGGTGCCCGAGCCGTTCGCCGCGCGCCGGCTGCCCGAGCGGGACGGCGCCTGCGCGGGCCGCGGGGCCTCCAGCTCGGGGACGACGGCGGGCCGCGACCCGGTGTTGAGGTGCACCAGGGATTCGTGGCCCTGGTACTCCACGTGCTCGACGATCCCGCTCAGCACGACCTCGCCCGCGTGCGCCTGGCTCGGCTGCGCGATGCGTACGGCCTCCGAGCGCAGCCCGACGATGATGCGGCGCCCCTGCTGGATGCGGAGCATCTGGTGGTCGAGGCTGAGCGGTTCCGGCATGCCGAGCCGCTGGCGGCCGAAGTCGATCCACATGCCGCCGCCGAGCGGCGCCAGGACCGTCGCCTGGAGGAGATTGATCCGGGGCGTGCCGACGAAAGCGGCGACGAACACGTTCTCCGGCAGGTGATACGCCTCACGCGGCGTGCTGATCTGCTGGAGGACACCGCTGCGCATGATCGCGACGCGGTCGCCCAGCGACATGGCCTCGGCCTGGTCGTGCGTCACGTACACCGTCGTGACGCCCATGCCGTGGGTCAGCCGGGCGATCTCGGCGCGCAGGTGCGCGCGCAGCTTCGCGTCGAGGTTGGACAGCGGCTCGTCCATGAGGAAGACCGAGGGGTGCCGGGAGATCGCCCGGCCCATCGCGACCCGCTGCCGCTCGCCGCCGGAGAGCTGTCCGGGGTAGCGGTCCAGGATCTCCTCGATGCCGAGGATGCGGGCGGTCTCGTCGACCCGGGGCCCGTGCTCCTCACCGGGCATCTCGAAGCGCAGCGGGAAGCCGATGTTCTCCCGGCTGGTCATGCTGGGGTACAGCGCGAAGTTCTGGAACACCATCGCCATCCGGCGGTCGCCGGGTGCGAGGTCGTTGGAGTACTCCCCGTCGAGCAGCAGCTCGCCGGTGGTGATGTCCTCCAGACCCGCGATCATGCGCAGGACCGTGGACTTGCCGCAGCCGGACGGGCCGAGCAGCACCAGGAACTCTCCGGGTGCGATGTCGAGCGAGAACCGGTCCACAGCAGGCGACGGCTGCTTCGGGTAGTACTTGGAAACTTCGTGCAGTGCGATGGCGCGAGTCATAACGGGAGCCGCCAGGTGGTCGGACGCGGTGACGGGGCACGTGGGGGGAGAGATGCCAGACTTGCGAAACTTAGGGTGGTGCGTGGATGACGCTGCGGAGAAGGTAGTGCACCAACCGCAGGTTGCGGAACGTTTGTATCAACACTGGATTGATAGTTTTGGTCCGTGACGACCATCGCGCTCGGCCCGAGCTGGCTCGACCCGGACCATCTGATCAACACGTACGGCCTGTGGGGCGTACTGCTGATCGTGTTCGCCGAGTCCGGGCTCCTCATCGGCTTCTTCCTGCCCGGAGACTCACTGCTGTTCACGACCGGTCTGCTGGTGGCGACCGGCACGCTGCACCAGCCGCTCGCGCTGGTGGCCGCGCTGATCGCGGTGGCGGCGGTGCTCGGCGAACAGGCGGGATATCTGTTCGGCCGCAAGGTCGGACCCTCGCTGTTCCGCAGGCCCGACTCACGCTTGTTCAAGATGGAGAATATCGAGAAGGCACATGCCTTTTTCGAGCGCCACGGACCCAAGGCGATCGTGATGGCCTGCTTCGTGCCCATCGTACGAACGTTCACCCCAATCGTCGCAGGCGTCAGCCGAATGAACTACCGCACCTTTGTCACCTTCAACCTCATCGGCGCGACACTGTGGGGTGCGGGTGTCACCGTACTCGGATACTGGCTCGGCCAGATCGAATTCGTGCACAAGAACATCGAAGCGATGCTCGTCCTGGTCGTGCTGCTCTCGGTGGTGCCGATCGGCATCGAATACCTGCGGTCGCGCGGCAAGGCGAAAAAGGAGGCCGTGATTCCGGGGGCGGGCGCCGGTGCGGGCCCGGCGGCGGGCGGCCCCGAGCCGGTTCCGGCCGCGCCGCGCACCCCCGGCCGGCACCGCGCGCAAAAGCGCTGACCTGCGGGAACCGACGCCGTAACGGGGGAACGGGGGCGTCGGCGGGATTCCCGTGATTCACAGGATTCACAGAAACGCGGATTGCGGAAAGGAGAGCACGACCGGTGTCCGACGACGGAAAACCTGAGTCGGACGAGGTCCGCTCCGAATTCACACCCCCCACAGGCACCACATTCCCCCCGGTCGTCACGGGCAGCGCATTCGCCCCGCCCGGCGGAACGGCGGGAACAGCGGGAACAGCGGGAACGCCCGGAGCAACAGGAGCACCGGGAACAGCCGGAGCTTCCGGAACAACGGGTACGACGGGCCCGACAAGCCTCACCAGCACCACCGGGAGCATTCCGATGGTCGTCCTGCCGCCCACCGACGCGCGGTGGCAGGACCGGATGCGGGCCATGGTCCGCATCCCCGTCACCGAGCGCCCCGCACCCGAGACCCCCGCGGACCGCCAGGAAACCGCGCACCTGGTCCCCGTACCGCGCGTCCTCGACCTGACCCTGCGCATCGGCGAACTGCTGCTCGCGGGCGGCGAGGGCGCCGAGGACGTCGAGGCGGCGATGCTCGGCGTCAGCTACGCGTACGGACTGGCCCGCGTCGAGCCGAACGTCACCTTCACGCTGCTGGGCATCTCCTTCCAGCCCTCGCTCACCGACCCGCCGCTGACCATGAGCCGCACGGTGCGCCGCCGCGGCACCGACTACACCCGGCTCGCCGCGGTCTTCCAGCTCGTCGAGGAGATCACCGCGCACGAGGCGACGCTGGAGGACGCGTACCGCCGGCTCGCCGAGATCCGCCGCAACCGGCACCCGTACAGCTCCTGGGCGCTCACCGGCGCCGCCGGGCTGCTCGCGGGCGCGGCCAGCGTCCTGGTCGGCGGCGGCCCGGTCATCTTCGCCGCCGCCGCGCTGGCCGCGATGCTCGGCGACCGGCTCGCGTGGCTGCTCGCCGGGCGCGGGCTGCCGGAGTTCTACCAGTTCGCGGCGGCGGCGATGCCCGCCGCCGCGATGGGCGTCCTCATCGACCGGTACGCGCACTGGATCCCCGGCGCCAACGGCGTCCAGGCGTCGGCGGTGATCACCGGCGGGCTCTTCGCGCTGCTGCCGGGCCGCGCGCTGGTCGCCGCCGTCCAGGACGGCCTCACCGGCTTCTACATCACCGCCTCCGCCCGGCTGCTGGAGGTGATGTACCTCGTCGTCGGCATCGTCATCGGCGTCACCGTCATCCTCTACGCGGGCTTCACCACCCTCGGCGCCGACCTCAACCCCGACCAGGCGCTGCGCGCGTACGACCACCCGTGGGTGCAGCTGCTGGCCGCGATGGTGCTGACCCTCGCCTTCGCGGTGCTGCTCCAGTGCGAGCGCGGCGTCCTGCCGCTGGTCACCCTCAACGGCGGCATCGCCTGGACGGTCTACGGCGTCCTGCACCAGCAGGCGGGCGGCAACCAGGTCGCGGCCACCGCCGCCGCGGCCGGACTCGTCGGCCTCTTCGGCCAGTTGATGGCCCGCTACCGGTACGTGTCCGTGCTGCCGTACGTCACCGCCGCCATCGGCCCGCTGCTGCCCGGATCCGCCACGTACTTCGGGCTGCTCGCCCTCACCAACAACCACTCCGACCAGGCGTTCACCCTGCTCACCCGGGCCGCCGCCCTCGCCCTGGCCATCGCCATCGGCGTCAACCTCGGCGGCGAGCTGGCCCGCCTGGTCCTCAAGCCGCCGGGCCCCGCCGCCCCGCGCGGCGCGGCCAAACGCACCCGCGGCTTCTGACCCCGCTCGGGCACGGAAACGCCGGGCGGCCGACACGTCGCTGATGACG
>NZ_JBEXNE010000005.1:0-431888 GCF_040610915.1 Streptomyces sp. NPDC003300
TGGGACGTCCTGTTCGCGGCCCTGGACTGCATCCCGATGTTCAAGGGCCTCACCACCGCCGGCGGCCTGTTGAAGATGGCCCGCGAACTCCCCGCCCTCCTCAAATCCGGCAAGGCCCTGGAGAACATCGCCAACAGCGTCCGCAAGGGCGCGGGAGCGATACGGGACGCCGGCCGCACTATCAAGGGCCTGTTCACCTCGGGCGACCCCATCGACATGGCCACCGGTGAGATGGTCATGTCCGCCACCGACGTACATCTGCCCGGCATCCTCCCGCTGTTGCTGGAGCGCGCCCATCGCACCGGGTTCCGCGGCGGCCGGTGGTTCGGGCCGACCTGGGCGTCCACGCTGGACCAGCGGCTGGTCCTGGACGACCAGGGCGTGCGGTTCACCACCGCCGACGGCATGGTCCTGCACTACCCGGTACCTGAGCCCGGCCACCCACTGCTCCCCGTCGAGGGCCCGCGCTGGCCCCTGACCTGGGACGGCACCCCCGGCAGCACCATGACCGTCGCCCAGCCCGACACCGGTCGCACCCTGCGCTTCCGGGCGCAGCCGCGCGGGGGGCTGGCCCTGGCGGAGATCACCGACCGCAACGCCAACAGGATCGTGATCACGTACGACGACCTCGGCGCCCCCGTCGACGTCACCCACAGCGGCGGCTACCGCGTCGCCGTCAGCACCGCGGACGGCCGGATCACCGCCCTCCACCTGGCTTCCGCCGATGACCGGCCCGCCCTGTGCGCGTTCGGCTACACCGACGGCCACCTCACCGCCGTCACCGACTCCTCCGGCGTGCCCCTGACCTTCGGCTACGACGACCGGGGCCGCATCACCCGCTGGCAGGACCGCAACGACACCTGGTACACGTACGCCTACGACGACCAGGGCCGCTGCGTCCGCACCGGGGGAACTGACGGCGTCCTCGCCTACAGCTATGTCTACGACAGCGCGCCGGGGACGACGGTGGCCACCGATTCGGTCGGCGCCACGACGACCTACGAGTTCAACGTCGCTCGCCAACTGATCCGGCAGACCGATCACTTCGGGCACAGTACGACATCGGCGTGGGACCGCTACGACCGGCTGCTGAGCCGTACGGATCCGCTGGGACGCACGACGCGCTACACGTACGACGGCCTGGGCCACTGCACCGGCATCACTTATCCGGACGGCGCCGTCGCGCGGATCGAGTACGACGACCTCGGATTTCCCGTACGGGCCGTCGATCCGGACGGGGCGCGGGTCGGCCAGCGGTTCGACGCGCACGGGAATCTGCTGGACACCACGGACGCGGCCGGTGCGACGACCGCGTACACGTACGACGACCGCGGCGCGCTGACGTCGGTCACCGACGCTCTCGGTGCGACCCGGCGCATACGGACCGACGCGGCCGGGCTGCCCGTGGCGGTCGTGGACCCCGACGGCGGGGAATCCGCGTACGTCCGTGACGCCTTCGGCCGTGTCGCGGAGGTCACCGATCACACGGGACAGTCCGTCAGGACCGGGTGGTCGTCCGAGGGCCGGCCGCTGTGGCGGAGGCGGCCGGACGGTTCGGCGGAGGAGTGGGAGTACGACGCCGAGGGCGACCTTGTCGCCTACCGCGATCCGGCGGGCGGTGTGCACCGCTTCACGATGACGCACTTCGGTCTCCCGGCCGAGCGGACCGCACCCGACGGATCACGTCTGCGCTACACCTACGACACCGAGCTGCGACTGACCGAGGTGCGCGACGACGACGGTCTGACCTGGTCGTACACCTACGACGCCGTGGGCAACCTGGTCAGTGAGACCGACTTCAACGGGCGTACGCGCACGCACCGTTACGACGCCGCGCGCCAGCTCATCGGCAGTGTCGACGCCCACGGGGGGACGACCGGCTACGAGCGGGACTCGGGCGGACGAGTGACCAGGATGGTCACGCCCGACGGCGACGCGGTCTTCGCCTACTCGGCCACCGGTCGCATGCTGCGCGCCGAAAACGCCTCCGCCGTCGTGGAGTTCACCTACGACGAGGGCGGTCGGCTCGTCGCCGAGAGCTGCGACGGGCTGGTCATGACCAGCCGCTACGACGCGATGGGACGCCGGATCGGCCGCCGGACTCCCTCGGGCGTCGAGAGTGCGTGGACCTACGACGAGGGCAACCGACCGGTGGGCCTGCGGATGGGCGACCAGTCGCTCCAGTTCACCTACGACCGCGACGGCCGGGAGACCGAGCGGCGGTTGGGGCAGACGGCCCGGCTGCGGCAGAGCTGGGACCCGGTCGGCCGCCTGACGGTCCAGTCCCTCGTGGACGAGGCGAGCGGGCGCCCGGTCCAGGAGCGCAGGTACCGCTACCGGCCCGACGGATATCCGACGGAGATAGCCGAACTCGTCGGCGGCACCCACCGGTTCACGCTCGATGCCGCCGGGCGGATCACTGACGTCGACACCGGTGATCCCCGCGGTGCCGGGCCGGACGACCGGCGTCCGCCGCTTCCTGAGGTGTCGGGATCGCGGGTGCTGCGTTCCGGCCGCGTCCGCTACACGTACGACGAGCGGGGCCGCGTTGCCGTCAAGACCCGGATGCTGCTGTCCGGCGGTCGGCTGCGCTGGACCTTCGGGTGGGACGCGGAGGACCGGCTCCGGTCGGTCACCAACCCGGACGGCAGTGTCGCCGCGTACGCCTACGACGCGCTGGGACGCCGTACGTCCAAGAAGCTGGTGACGGCGGACGGCAGTGCGGCCGGGGAAGTCCGGTTCGCCTGGGACGGAGAGGTCCTCGCGGAGCAGGTGCGCGTCCCGGCCGCGGCGGCGGACACCGTGGTCACCGCGGCCCAGGAAGCGGTCACCACCTGGGAGTGCCTGCTGGGAGAGGGCCCGCGCGCGGTCGCGCAGGTGCAGAGCAGGCGTACGGCCGAGGCGGTGGCGGACCTGCCGCAGGAAGAGATCGACCGCCGGTTCCTCGCCGTCATCACGGACCTGGCCGGTGCTCCCACCGAACTCGTCGGTCCTGAAGGCGCCGTCGCCTGGCGGCGACGCGGTCATCCGTGGCTGCCGGAGACCACGCGGACGGCGGAAGAGGAAACCGCGGCTGCCGCGTCGGAGACGGCCGCCGGGGACCCGGTCGACTGCCCGCTGCGCAGTCCGGGCCGCTACCACGACCCCGAGACCGGCCTCGACTACAACTACCACCGCTACTTCGACCCCGAGACCGGACGCTACCTGAGCCCCGATCCGCTCGGTCTGGCTACGGGGCCCGACGACTACGCCGATGTCATCAACCCCACGGTGCTGGCCGATCCGCTCGGCCTCTCACCCTGTTCCTCATTGATCAACGTGTTCCGGGGCCCGTCGCAGGGCCTTCCCGGCGGCCAGCTCGGTGCGCCCATCAGCATCCGGCAGTTGCGCATGGCGCTGGGCAAGGCGGACATGTCCGTGAGCCACTACGACATCGTGCACGTTCCCGAGATCCACACGCCGACCGGACTCGGTTTCGGCAACAGCCCGCACCTGGTGTCCGGCACGCCCCAACTCGGGCCCCGGGGGCTGCCGTTGATCCAGATCTCCGACCTGGGTCTGCGCAGCATGGACGAGGGCGTCGCCACCGTCTTCCACGAGATCTACCACCATCAGCAGTTCCGGCTGTCGCTCAATTCGAAGCCGCTGTGGGGCGAGACCGTCGCGCCCAGTCATATCTGGGGCGGCACGGAGGACGCGGCGGAGGAATACGGCCAACGTATGCTGTCGCTGTTCAAGTCCAGGACAGGCTGACGAGGGGCGAGCGGTGCGGGAATTCGATGCGGAGCAGGTCCAGCAGCTACTGGCCGGCCCGAGATTCGTCGATGAACCCGGTGAGCGCGCCTGCCCGGCATGCGGAGCCGTCGCGGTGCGGACGTACGTCTACCGGCGGGTGGGACCCCACCGCACCGTACGCATCACCTACATGTGGTGCGCGTCCTGTCGGCGCCACAAAGGATGGACGGGCCCCGACGCCGGGCCGAGCTTCGATGACCCGCTCCTCCAACTCCCCGAAGCGGCGCGCGACATCCTCCTGAAGGACTTGGAATCGCTCTTCGCCAAGCTCGACGCGCTCTGGGATGCCGGAGACCTGCCCCAGCACTTCGGCGACTGACCGCTCGCGGAACACGGGGCCGGGCGTTGGAGAGGCCGATCCACGGGGGCGACCGGCGTCGGCCGGTGCCGGGCGGCGGCCCGGTCCCGCCGCGTTGGTCCGCGCTGACCGAGCGTGTCGCGCGGTCGGCCGGGTGGTATCCGGGACGCGCGGTGCCGGTCGGGCGGATGGCGGAGGCGCTGCGCCCGCCTGTCCCGTCCGGCGGACCGCGTGACCGCCGGGAAACGGCTCGGCAAACCTCCCGAATCGGTCGGCCGGGCACAGACCGGGGGCTTGCGGCAGTACGCACCGGCTTGTGCGGCGTGCGGGACCTCGTGTGCATCAAGCGGGGCGGCGCGCGCCGATGTGCGCAGGGGCGGGGGGCGGGGAGGGTGACCGCAGACGCGCAACGCGTCGGCACGGCGGGCCTGTTGACGAGCGATCGGACGGCGCACCGGCGTGCCCGTACGAAGGAGATTGTCGATGAGAGGCTTCGGCCTGGCAGATACCGGTATCGACGGAAGACGGCGCGGCGAAGGGAGCGGCGGGGCCAGTGGCCGGGCGGACCGGCGGTGGCGCAGGCGGGTGGCCACGGCGCTGTTAGGGGTGACCGTGCTGGCCACGGGATCGCTGGTCGCGGGCGGCCCGGCGCAGGCGAACACGCCCGGTCAGCCCGGTACGCCGAGCGCGCCGACGAGCGTGTTCACGGAGGACTTCGAGAACGGTCAGGGCCCGGCGGTGACGACGCTGCCGGACTACACGGGCGCGGCGCCGCTGGCGGAGACGTACACCGCCGATCCGGCGTGGCTGACCTCCTGCAACGGTCTGCTCGTCTCGCAGCAGGGCCCCGCGAGTCCCCCGCCGGGCGTCAACTGCGGCGGCTTCTGGAACGCGAACAAGCAGATGGCCGTCGCGCTGGGCACGTGGGCGGGCGGCAACGCGTCCACCAACCACTCGCTCACCGCCTACACCTCGGGCGATCCGGGCGCCGGGCGCACCGAGTTGGAGACCGTACGGCCGATCCCGCTGAGCGCGAACCACCGGTTCCTGACCTTCTCGGTGGACGCGGCGGCCCAGAACTGCTTCGCCAGCCACCCCCTGCTCGCCTTCTACCTGCTCGACGGCGGCACCGCGCGCGCCGCGTTCACCTCCCCCATCGACCCGTGCCAGAACCCCGGTTCGGTGATCGGCGGCACCTCGGTGGGTACGTACGCCAGCAACGGCTCGGTGCTGTTCAGCGGCGACTCGGCCGGTATCCGGCTGGTCAACGAGCAGGCCAGCGGCAACGGCAACGACGGCGCGATCGACAACGTCCGTCTGCTGGACGCCACTCCGCAGCTCGACCAGGGCTTCGCACCGGCGCACCTGCCCGTGGGCGCGCCCACCACCCTGACCTTCACCGTCACCAACACCAGTGAGCTGGCCGCCAAGAACGGCTGGTCCTTCGGCGCCCAACTCCCGGACGGGCTGCGGCTGGACGGCAGCAGCGCGACCACCGACTGCGGTACGGGAACGGCCACCGCGAACGCGGCGGACGGCACGGTGACCGTGAGCGGTGACCTCGCCGCCGGTCAGCAGTCCTGCACCGCGACCGTCAAGCTCACCTCCAACGACGGTGGCACGTACCAGATCTGCGGCTCGTCGATCACCGACCCGGTCGGCGTCGACCTGCCGGGCTGCGCCTCGGTGACCTTCACCGCGCCCGTCTTCGACGCCCGCGCGCACGGCGTACGGCTCACCTCGCCGCTGCTCGACATCGGCCCGCTGGCGCCGTCCGCCCACTCCTGCACGCCGCTGCCCGGCAGCGACAGCCACTCCGTGGTGAGCGCCGGGCTCGGCACCGTCGGCAACCTCGGTGTCCTGACCACCGACGCCTCGGGGACCGTCGACAGCGACGGGACCCGTACGGCCGCGGCCCACGCCCAGACCACCGGCGTCAATCTCCTCGGCGGCCTGATCACCGCCGACCTCGTCGGCACCTCGGCCCGGGCACGGCAGTCCCTCACCGACACCGGGCCAGGACCGGTCTCCTCGACCGGCTCGACCGTCCTGACCAACCTCCGCGTCGCCGGTGTCACCGTCGCCGCCAACGCCGCGCCCAACACCACCATCGCCCTGCCGCTCGTCGGCTCCCTCGTCATCAATCAGCAGACGACCGTCGCCGGAGGCAAGGGCATCACCGTCACCGCCCTCTCCCTGACCCTCCTCACCGGCGTCCACGTCACGATCGCCCAGAGCACCGCCGCCCTCCTCACCTCCACCGACCCCTGCCCCGCCACCTGACCCGACCCAACCCGACCCACCCGCCCTGCCCGGGGCCGCGCGGACACCCCCGGGCAGGGCGGCTCCGCGCCGAGAGAAGGCCCCGGACCGGACCCGGTCAGCCGACAGCGGCCCGACGCCGGGCGATGAGTTCGGGGGGTGGTGGGGGTCTACCTCTTGGACGGGGAAAAGACATCGATCGGGAGTACGTCATGGGTCTCATTCACATCGAGCTGTTCACGACGCTGGACCTGGTGGGGCAGGCGCCCGGGGGGCCGGAGGAGGATCCGGAGGGGTTCTCGTACGGGGGGTGGCAGGTGCCGATGCTGGACGAGGTCGCCGGGGCGCAGGTGGACGCGGCGTACGAGGGGACGGACGCGCTGCTGCTCGGGCGGCGGACGTACGACATCTTCGCCGGGTACTGGCCGCATCAGAAGGACGGGGACAACGGGGGGTTCGCCACGCTCTTCAACAGCGTGCCGAAGTACGTGGCCTCGCGGGGTACGCCCGATCTGTCGTGGGCGGGGTCGACGCACCTGGGGCCGGACCTGGTCGCGGCGGTGCGCGAGGTGCGGGAGCGGCACGAGCACATCAAGGTGGTCGGGAGCCTGAACCTGGTGCAGACGCTGCTGCGCGAGAAGCTGTTCGACCGGCTGGACCTCTGGGTGCACCCGATCATGCTGGGCGTCGGGAAGAAGGTGTTCGACGGCGGCGCGGTCCCCACGAACGTCACCCTGCTCGCACCGCCCGTGGCCAGCCCGAAGGGCACCGTGCACCTGCGGTACGCGCGCGCCGACGGCGTCCCCGGCACCGGCGACATGAGCGCGGTCGACCGCGACGCCGGGCAGGGCGCCTGAAGCACCGTTCGGCGGCTTTGCCAGCTCTTTACAATCCGTTCCGCCCGCGTCTCGTCTTTTCAGTCGATCCGCACCTCAGCCCGCGCGTGACCGCGCGGGCGGGCCGACGAAAGAGAGCGATTCATGCGCCGAACTGTTCTGAGCGCCGTGGCACTCGCGTGCACTGCCGTGCTGGCGAGCGGTGTGCCCGCGTTCGCCGACGGGGCGTCCCCGACCCCCACCCCGACCAGTGTGAAGACGCAGTCGGCCGCGCCGTCGACCGGGCCTTCGGACGCCACCTCGTCCGCGCGGCCCTCCGCGTCCCCCGCGCCGACCAAGGCGACGTCGGGCCAGGTCCCCGCGGTGCCGAAGGGAGCGCCGAACACCGGTGAGGCGCCGGTGGCCTCGCACGGCGGAAACGACGGCGGCCTGATCGGCGGAGGCGCGGCCGCGGTGCTCGCGCTCGGCGGCGGGGCGGTCCTCCTCGTACGCCGCCGGCGGGCGACCGGGGCGTGACCTCCGGCCGCGCGGGCGACCGGAGCGCGGGCGACCGGACCGCGGGCTTCCGACTCACCGGCCCCCGGCGCGCCTTCGTCACCGCGGTGACGGCCGCCCTCCTGCTCACCGGCTGCGGCGGCCATCACGCCGCGGGCCACGCAGCGGGCGACGCCTCGGGTGACACCTCGCGCCGCACCGCCGTGACCGAACGTCCCACCGGCGCACCGCCCTCTTCGCGGCCCGCCGCGAAGTCGGTACGCGCGCTGGCGCGTTCGGTCCCGGTGCGGCTGGAGGTCCCGGCCATCGGGGTCAACACCCCGGTCATGGAACTGGGGTTGGCCCCGGACGGCACCGTCGAGGTCCCGCCGATCACGGCGCACGACCGCGCGGGCTGGTACCGGGGCTCACCGACACCGGGTCAGACCGGCCCCTCGGTGATCCTCGCCCACGTCACGGTCGGCGCCTACGGGGACGGGGTCTTCCGTCACCTCGCGCGGCTGCGCCCGGGCGACCGGACCGTGGCACGCCTGAAGAACGGCGAGGCGGCGCGATTCGCCGTCACCGACGTCCGTACGGTCGCCAAGTCGGACTTCCCGACGGACGCGGTCTACGGCGACGTGAACCGTCCCGAGCTCCGGCTCATCACGTGCGGCGGCCCGCGCGAAGGCACCGGCTACCGCGACAACGTCATCGTCTTCGCCTCGCTGATCCCGTAGCGGGCGCGTCACGACGAACCATGGCCAAGGCGGTCTCCTGACGCCTTCCCCGAGTCCCGGGCCGCCGCCGATCCCCGTACGTCGGCGGCCCGGGACCCTCCCCGAGCGACCGCACAGGACCGCGAGGAACCGTAAGAAAACATAAGGAACCGTAAGAAACCAAAAAGAGCGCGAGAGTCGGCGACGACCCGCACGACCCGCACGAAGTCCGCGACAGCACCACCCTGCCCCCGACATGGAGAGCGTTGAAACGGTCCCGCGAGAAGGCAGCGTCCGAGCTGTTCGCCGCCTTCTATCCGCGCCTCGCCGGCTGGTGCCGCCGCCTGGTCGACGACGACGAGACGGCCCACGAGATCGCCTCGGAGGCGTTCACCCGGCTCTGGGCGCGCTGGACGGCGGTGGCCGAGCCGCGCGGCTTCCTGTACGTCACCGCGACCAATCTCGTACGGGATCATTGGCGCAAGCTGGAGCGCGAGCGCAGGGCCGTACGCCGGGCCACCGTGGAAGCCGCGGTACGGCAGCCGGCCGAGCAGACCGACCCGTCGCTGCGCATGCTGGTGCAGTCGCTGCCGGAACGCCTGCGCGTGCCGATCCTGCTGCACTACTACGCCGACCTCCCGATCCGGGAGATATCCCTGCTCACCGGCCGCAAGGAGGGGACGGTCATGTCCGACCTCCACACCGCCAGGGAACTGCTGCGCGCCCACTTGAGGAGAAGCCTTGATCACACAGTCTGACGACGGTCAGGACTTTGACCCCGAGGACCCGCTGACGGTCATCCTGCGGCCCGCCCCCGACCATCTCGGGCTGCCGCCCGGCCGGTACGAGAAGATCCGCCGGGGCGCGGCCCGCCGCCGCCTGCTCCGTATCGCCGTCGGGGTCGGCCTGTCCGGCGCCGTCGCCGTCCTCGTCGCGCTGCCGCTGCGCATGGCGGGACCGCAGTCGCCCGCCGCGCCCGCGATCCCGCTCGGCACGCCGCCCGCGAGCGGCCCCGCGGCCAGGCCCGCCGCCACCACCCCGACGCCGCGCCCCGCGCCGACCGACGCCCCCGCCACGGCGAAGACCCGGCCCACGGCCCAGGCCCCGTCACCGAGCGCCGCCACGCGGACCGGACCGCCCTCCAAATCCGCCTCCGCCTCGCCCACTCCGACCCCCACCACGGCCCGCCCGACGGACCGTTCCTCGGACGGTCCCGCCACCTCGAACCGGTAGGCCGCGCAGGGGTGTTGCGCCCGCGAGCCGCGCAACACACCGCGGGGCCCGGCCAGGATGCGGTCGGGCCCCGCGGGGCTACGCGGATCGGGGCGCGGTCAGTGCCCGTTGCCCCGCGCGGACCGGTGGAAGGCGACGGTGTAGGTACGGGTCACCGAGCCGTTGGGTGAGGTCAGGGTGACGGTGCGGGTGGTGGAGCGCGGCGCGGTCGAGGAGACGACCGCGCTTCCGTCGGTGACCTTGACCCGGGTGCCGGGCTGGGCCGGGACGGCGGTGACCGCCAGGACCTTGCCGTTGGCGGGGAGGTCGACGACATACGTGGAGACCTCGGGGTCGAAGCCGTCGACGGCGACTCCCCCGACCTTGAGGGCACTCGCGTCGGCGACGCTCGCCTTCGTGGCGTCGGCGTGGTTGGTGACGGTGACCGAGCCGTCGTGGTTGACCACGACGCGCGCGGCCATCGCGGCGGCCAGATTGATCCGCTCCCAGCTCGGTGCGCCGTCCGCCGTGAGGTCGAGCGGGTAGCCCGAGTCGGTGGCGGTCTGCTGGAGGATCTGGGTGCGCTGCCCGGCGGTGAGGTCGGGGAACGCGGTGATCAGCAGGGCCGCCGCGTCGGCCGGCGCCGTGAGGGGCTGACCGGCCTTGCCCGTACGGGAGAAGCCGTAGGTCAGGCGCTGCGTGTAGACGTCGATGTCCTGCGCCGTGGTGAGGCCGCCGTAGGAGTCGCCCGCGCAGGCGGCGAGCGTGTCGCCGTATCCCCGCTTCTCGCACTGCGCGAGCAGCACGTTCTCGATCTCGGTGTGGGCCTGTGTGAGCAGGTGCGCGAAGTCGGGGTCGGCCCATCGGTGGGCCACGGTGGCCTGTCCGGTGATGCGCCCGCCCATGACGTCGAGCGGGTAGTGGAAGCCGAGGATGACCCGGTTGTCGCCGTACTCCGAGGTGCGGGCGAGGATCGACGGCGCCAACTCCGGCAGGAGCGTGGCCAGTACGGTCCCGGCCTCGTATCCGCCGTACGTGTGACCGCTCGGGTACGAGCCGCTGGTGGCGAGGCCGCTGTAAGAGCCGTCCTGCGACTCGTAGACGTCCCCGCCGTCGCCGACGAAGCCGAGCCGGACGTACGGGCGCAGGTAGCCGTAGTGGTCCTTGGCCGCGTCGTGGGTGTCGAGACCCTGGGTGACCCGGCCGAACAGGGCGTTGGTCTTGGGCAGTTGGCCGCCGCTCAGCGCGTCGCTGTAGATCGCGCCGAGCCGGGACCCGAGGCCGTCCGCCAGGGTGACGGTGGCACTGTGCGTCGCGTCGACCTCGGCCCTGTCGACCTCCTTCTGGGTGGCCGCGTTGTTGACGCGCACCGCGATCTCGTCGTTCTCCGCGGTGAGCGGCGCGCCCTTAGCGACCTTGGAGTTGGCGCCGAGGACGCTGGAGGGGAGGTGGTCGAAACCGCTGAGGAGATCGGTGAAGTAGTCGGAACCGTCGCCGGTCGCGGGCCACTTGTCCGACGCGTAGCTCGCCTTCAGCGTCTCGTCGGGGAACGGGGACGGGGTGTACGCCGGGGCCGCCGCGTCCTGAGCGGCGGCCGGGTCGTCCGAGGTCCCGGCCAGCGTCACCGCGGTGACGGTCGCCGAGTGGGCCTTGGCCTTGGCCTTGGCCGCCGCCTTGCCCTCGGACTTGCCCGCCGAATTGCCCTCCGCCTTGCCCTCCGTGTTGCCCTCCGCCTTGCCCGAGACCGTGAGCAGCGCCGTGCCGATCGTGGCGGGAAGGTGCGCGGTGGAACCGTCGTCGAGGGTCACGGTGTAGCCGATGACCGGGAATCCGCCGTCTCCGGCCGCCCGCCAGGTCACCCGGACGTGGCTGCCGTCCGTGGTCACCCCCGTCACGTGGGGCTTCTGCGGCTTGCCGCCGCCGGTCACCACGGGCGCGGTGGCGGCGCTCTGCCGCGAGGCGCCGACGGCGTTCAGCGCCTGGACGCGCGCGTTGTACGAGCGGCCCGCGGGCAGCGAGGTGAACACCGTGCCGCGGCTGTTCGGGTCGCGGATCTCGACCTGGTGGCCGTCGCCGAGGCTGATCCGGTAGCCGGTGACGGGCGAGCCGCCGGTGTCCTGCGGCGCGGCCCAGGCGACGGTCACACTCACGCCGGACGAGGTCGCCGACACCGCGCCGGGCGCGGCCGGAACGGTCATGGGCTTCGTCCTGAGCGCGGACATCGCACGGTCGAGGGCCTGGTAGCGCGCGGTGAGCGTCGTGTCCGTCGCCTTGTCGTCCGCGACGGCCGCCTTGGCCGCGGCGAACGCGGTGGTGAACGCCTTCCACGACGCGTCCGTGTAGCGCGCGTTGTCGAGGGCCGACGCCGTGCCGACCAGGTTCTCAAGTCGCAGCCGGGGCAGCGGAATCAGCTGGTCGGCGGCGAGGGTGAGGCTGCGGGTCTGCGTGTCGACTTCGAGCTGGGCCGCGTCGGCGGCGGCCAACAGAGCTTGCGCGGAGCCGAGTTCACGCCGGAACACGCCGAAGTCGATCGTGTCGTAGCGCGCCGCGTCACCGGACAGTCCCGCGTACCGGTCGATCGCCTCGCGCAGCGCGGTCTTGTCCGTCGCGGTGGGCGTGTCGACATGGCTGAAGGTGATCCGGCCCAGATTCGCGACGTACGGGTGCGAGGAATCCGGAGTCGTCAGCAGCCGCAGGTGGACGGTGTGGGTGCCGGTGACCGGCGTGGGCAGCGTCAGGCTCGTCGTGCCTCCCGACGACCACGCGCTTCCGGTGACCGGCAGCGGGACGGTCGCGTACGGCGTCCCCGGATCGGCCGCGTCGAAGGAGTCCAGGTAGAGCTGGACGGCGGAACCGGTGCCGCAGCGCGCGGAGTTGTTGACGTAGGTGAAGGTGACGGTGTTCTTCGGGGCGGACCCGAAGTCGACGGCGCCGTAGCCGGCCCAGGCGCCGTTGTACGTACCGCCGAGGTCGGTGGTGGAGCCGGAGCCGGTCCAGCCGACCGGCTCGCTCTTGAGGCCGCCGCCGCTGTTGGAGTCGAACGCGGTGGCGTCGAAGCCCACCGGGGCGTCGGCGGTGCGCGTCAGGGTCAGCGAGTAGACGTTGGCCACGTACGGCTGCGAGGACGACTGGGTGCTGGAGACGAAGTCGGCGTACACGTCCTGGACGCCGGTGAAGACCGCCGGGTCGAGCTGGACGGTCGCGGTGGCGAGGGTTCCCCAGCCGGAGCCGGTGTAGTCGAGCGGGATGTCGACGGCCTTCTCGCCGTCCTTCGAGCCGAGGTGCAGTTCGAGGTGCGAGTCGGACGCGGCGCGCGACTGCGGCTTGTCGTAGCTGACGGTGACGGTGTCGGCGCCGTCCTTGAGGTCGGTGGCCTTCCACTGGGCCCACGCGCCGTTCGTGGTGTTCTCGAAGATGCCGTTGCCGAGACTGAGCGGCAGCGAACCGCCGCCGGTCGTGGTGCTGTTGGCCGCCGTCAGCGTGGCGAGCGTGGTCGAGGGTGACGAGGAGACCGCCTCGGGCGAGAACTGGTACCAGTCGAAGTTCGACACCCACTGCTGGCCGGACGGCGCGTGGAAGACGAACGTCGCACCGGACGCGGCCAGCAGCGCGTCCGGGTCGGTGACGGCCGCCCGCACGGTGGTGTAGGTCTGCCAACTGCCCGTGCCGGGCAGGGAGACGGTGGCGACGACGGGACCGTCCGCGGCGCCCGCGTGCACGTCCACGCTGCTCGGCTTCGCGCTCGTGGCCTGCGAGTTGGCGTAGCGGACCGCGACGCTGCGCGGGGCGACCCCGCCGAAGTCCAGCTTGTTGTACCGCTCCCAGGCGCCCTCGGTGACCCCGCCGAGGTCGCCGTCGGAGTAGTACGCCTCCTTCACGAGGCTGGGGCCCTCCATCTGGTCGGGGGCCTCGGCCTGGAGTACGGCGTAGCCGCCCTCGTCGATGGTGAGCGCGTCGGCGGCCGAACGCAGCGCGTCCTGCGCCGCCATGAGCGTGCCCGTCCTGGCGGCGGTGTCCGCGAGGACGGTCCGCGCGCGCTCCAGCGCCGAACGGAACAGCGTCCAGGAGCCGTCGGAGTAGTTGCCGCCGCGCACCAGGGACGCCTGGTCGACGAGCGCGCCGAGCGAGGCGCGGTACACCGCGGCGGCGGAGACGGTCAGCGGGTCGGTCGCCGAGATGCCCGTGCCGCTCACCGTGGAGGCGCGCACGCCGTGCGCGAAGGCCGCGTCGCGGAAGGTGATGCCGTAGCGCGCGTCGACCTTCGCGGTGCCGGTGAGCGACAGCGTCGCCGTACGCGAGCCGGTCACGCGGAGGTCGGCCGTCACGCCGCCGGGCAGGCCGGTCACGCTCGCCGCGCCGGACTTGGTGAGGCTGGTACCGCTGCGGGCGGCGAAGGACGCCGGTCCCGACAGGGTGAGCTTCACGCTGCCGTGGACGGAGCCGTCTGCGGCGGTGGCGACGGTGTCCGGGCGGGCGGACATGACGGTGCCGGTGCTGCCCGCTCCGGTGCCGCCGTGGCCGGTGTCGGTGTCCAGCGAATACGCCGGCTTGGTGTCGACGCCCCACCGGGAGGGCTTGGCGCCCATGGTGAAGTCGAGGGTCCCGCCGGCGATGATCTGCGAGTAATCCAGCCAAGTGTCGCCGAAACGCTTGCCGTTGAGGGTCGCGCTCTGCACGTAGTAGGTGGTCGGCGAGACCCCGCCGGCCTTCACCGTGAAGCGCGAGCCGTTGGCGTACGTGATCGTCGTGGAGTCGAAGAACGGGCTGCCGATCTGGAACTGGCTGGAGCCCGCGGTCACCGGGAACAGGCCGAGGGCCGCCGCGACGAACATGGTCGACATGGTGCCCGCGTCGTTGTCCATGGTCGGCAGGAAGCCGTTCGGGGCGAGCTTGTAGACCTGCGTCTTGACCGGCGGGGTGAACTCGCCGCCGCCGCTGGGGGCTTCGTTGGTGGAGCCCGTCGCGATGTACCGGTTCCAGGTCGAGCCGGTGTAGATGGCGCGCACCCACTTCTGCGTCAGGCCGGGCTCGCCGACGTAGTTGAAGAGGTACGGGGCCTGGAGGTCGATCTCGTTCGCGTTGGAGTGCAGCATGGTCGAGCCGTTGTCGAGGGCGGAGTCCTCGCCGAACATGTGGTAAACGGCGGCCTTTCCGGCCTTGGCGCCGCCCATGGCCTTGATGAGGCCGCCCATGTCGTAGGCGTCGTACCAGTGGTACTGCCAGAGCGTGCCCTGGTAGAGACCGGCCGCCTCGAACTTCTCGTAGTCGGCGCTCTGCCAGTCGCCGCCGGACGCGCGCGGCGTCAGCAGGCCGACCTTGGTGCCGTCACCGGCCGTCCAGGCACCGGACTTCACCAGGTTGTCGATCGCCATCGTCGACTGCGTGCGCAGCTTGGCGGCGTCCGCGTCCTTGCCGAGCGCGCCCGCGATGACGGACAACGCCCACTGGTCGTAACCGCGTTGGACCGTCGTACCGGGATCACCGGTGACGTATCCCTGGCGCAACTGCGCGCCCGTGTAGAACCCGGAGTACGACAGCAGCGCCGGATACGCCTCGTCCAGCCGGTCGAAGTTCTTGTAGCCCTTCGACAGCGCGTCGGCGATCACCACCGCCGAGCGCTCCCACCGCACGGTCGGCACCGAGTGGGTGAGGCTGCCGAGGCTCTTGCCCGAGGCGTGCGCGTCGGCGAAGAGCACGATGAGCGACTGCACCAGGTCCCGGTACGTGGCCGGGTCGATGTACGCCTCGACCGAGTACTTCCTGAAGTCGTCCCAGGTGGACCAGCCGTCGTAGTACGTGAAGCCGTTCGCGGTGTGCACCGCGCCGTCCGCGCCGCGGTAGGTCCCGCTGGTGCTGGTGGCGTTCACCGGCAGCCCGTACATCCGGTACAGGTGCGTGTAGAACTCCTTGGTGAGCGTCGACCCGGGGTCGGACGTCGCGGAGGCGCTGACGGCGACGGCGCCGAGCGTGCTGTTCCACTCCGCCTTCGTCCGTGCGCGCGCCTGGTCGAAGGTGAGGCCGCCGACCTCGTTGCGCTGGTCGGTCACGGCCTGTTCCGCGCTGATCGGCGAGAGCGTGACGCGCAGTTCGACGTCGCGCCCGTCCGCCGTGTCGAATCCGAGGACCGCTCCGGCGTCGGAGCCGTCCCGCGTGGTCGCGTCGCCCAGCGTGCCGTCGTTGCCCCAGCTCTTCAGCGAGGTCACCGGGACATTGGTCGTGGCGGCGTAATAGAGCTGGTACGAGGCGCCGTTGAACGAACCCGCGATGAGGCCGGTGATCGAGGTCGTCCCGTTCGGGAGCGTCGTCGCCTTCATCGTCGTGCGGGTGCGGCTGGTGAAGTTGTTCGCGAGGTCGAGGACGAGTTGGGGCTCGGCGCCGTCGGGGAAGCTGTAGCGCTCCAGGGCCGTACGCGTCGTCGCCGTCATCTCGGCCTTGACGGTCCCGGCGTCCCGCGTCACCGCCGAGGCGGTCCCGGAGACAGACCCGAGCCCCACCTGGTAGTAACCGGGCGTCGCCGTCTCGTCGTTGTGGCTGTACGGGTGCGCGTACGTGCTGGGCGCCGGGCGCTTGTCGTAGCGCACGGACGTCGGGACGACCAGCAGGTCACCGCCGCCGCCCGAGCCGCCGACGCCGTCGAGATTCGTCGCGGTGAACCCGGCGATGCGGCTCTCGTTGTAGTCGTACCCGGTGTGGTTGCGGCCCGGTGTGGTCAGCGGATTGACCTTGGCGAGGCTGTGCGGCGCCTCGGCGCCCGGCAGGTCGTTGCCGTCGTCACCCGCGGTGGAGACGAAGGGGTCGACGAGCTTGGTGTAGTCGGTGCCGCTCGACGCGCCGGACGTGCCGGACGTGTGGGACGTGTTGGACGCTTTGGCCGAGGGTGCCGCCGTGGCCGTACCGGCGCCCGCCAGCGCGGCGAAGGCGAGCGACCCGGTGAGCAGCGCCGCGACCGTGGCGCGCAGGCGGCCGTGGCGCCCGCGGGCGGCTCCCGGTGGCGTCACGCGCGGCGTCGGGGCGTGGGATCTGATGGGCATGTGGCCTCTCCGGAGTCGCGGAACGCACGCACGACCCCGGGACGACAACGTTGTCAACCCAACACTGGAGCGTGCAGAGTGAGATGGCGGTGGACACGCCGGAGTATTCCCGCAAGCGCCCACGGACGTCCACCATCAGACACGGGAAAGGCGTACGGGGGACAAACGGAATCCGCACAGAAGGTGCGCTCCGGGCGCACGGGCCGGGGCGTGGCCTCGCCTCATGCGGCCGGTGGCCCGTCGGCCGGAGCGGACCGGGCGCCACATCTCCGGTGGATAACGACTCGGTGAGAACCGGCCGGGCACCACATCCATCCGGCCGGGTGGCGCGTCTCACCTTCGAGCCGCACACTCTCGTGTGACCGCGCCGCAGGGGCATTTGGAGCAATCAACGTGATAACCGGCAGCAAGGCCATTCGTCGTACGTCCGTGGTGGCCGTCACCGCGGGCGCCGTACTGACCGTCGGAGCGCTCGGCTCCACGGCCCAGGCGGCGACGCCCGCGCCGCCCCCGATCGTGGCCAAGGGCGGCTACGTGATGAACAACTCGACGGGCACGACCTACTACACCAAGACCGCCGACACCAAGCGGTCCACCGGCTCCACCACGAAGATCATGACCTTCGAGGTGGTGCTGCGGCAGAAGAAGCTCAACCTGAACGCCAAGGTCACCGTCCAGAAGGCGTACAGCGACTACATCGTCAGCAAGAACGCCTCCTCGGCGCGCCTGATCGTCGGCGACAAGGTCACCGTGCGGCAGCTCCTGTACGGGATGATGCTGCCGTCCGGCTGCGACGCGGCGTACGCGCTGGCCGACAAGTACGGCGTGGGCTCCACGCGCGCCGCGCGGGTCAAGCAGTTCGTCGGCCAGATGAACTCCACCGCCAAGGCGCTGGGCCTGAAGAACACCCACTTCGACTCCTTCGACGGAATCGGCAACGGGAACAACTACTCGACGCCGCGCGACCTGACGAAGCTCGCGAGCACCGCCATGAAGAGCGCCGACTTCCGCTCGGTGGTGAAGACCCGCTCCATCAAGACCAAGGCCACCACCAAGAGCAACGGCTACCGCTACTACACCTGGACCAACACCAATACGCTGCTGGGCAGTTACAGCGGCGCGATCGGCCTCAAGACGGGCTCGGGCCCGCAGGCCGGCTACTGCCTCGTCTTCGCCGCCACCCGCGGCAACCGCACCGTGATCGGGACCGTCCTGTCGTCCAGCTCGGTGAACCAGCGGGCGACGGACGCCAAGAAGCTGATGGACTACGCCTTCAAGCGCTGACGCGCCAGTTCGGCGAGAGCCCTTGACGAGAGGGCCCGCTGATCAAGAGGCCCCCTGACGAAGGGGCGCTGACGAAAAGGCCCCGCTCGCCGTCTCCGGTGAGCGGGGCCTTCGTCCGTACGGCGCGGGCGGGCGCCGTCAGTTGGTGTAGTACAGGTACTTCCACCCCGTGGACGTCGTGGTGTTCAGGCGGTCGCCCGAGGAGCCCTTGACGTACACCGCGCGGACGCGGGCCCGGATGCCGGACTCGCCCGGTCCCGCGAGCCCCACCCGCGAGGTGCCGGTGATCGCCAGCCGGAAGTACTCGCTGCCCGATGAGTACCAGCGGCCCTTGTAGTAGACCTGGAGGTCCAGGCGCTGCGAGCGGCCGTTGGCGTACGTCATGTGCGTGGTGAACAGCGCGGACTTCTTCTTGTGGAACCAGTAGTACGAGGTCGAACCGACCTTGCCCTTGCGGTAGTTGCCGGACACGGCCAGCGAGACACTGACCTGCGTGCCGACCGAGCGGGCCACCGACTTCGGCGCGGAGACGGCGTCACCGGCGAACGAGGCCCAGAAGGTGGTGTTGCGGCTGAGCCGGTAGGTCACCTTCAGGTCGCCCGCCGCGTTGACCTTCGCGGACTTGACCAACTTCTTCTGCCCGCCCGCCGGTTGGGCCCAGATCGAGAGCACGCGGCTCTTGCCGGTCTTGCCCAGGTGCCCGGTGACGGTGGCGGTGGACCCGTAGGCGTACGTGGCGCGGTTGGTCTTCACGCTCGCCGCGGTGGCCAGGCGCGAGACCTGGACGACGCGCTTGCCGGAGCCGGCGGTGTGCGTGGCGTCGCCCGCGTACGTGGCGGTGTACGTGACGCCGCCGCCGGTGGTCGGGGTGTCGGTGAAGCTGAACGTGCCGTTGGCCGCGACCGACTTGGCGCCGAGGGACGTGCCCTTGGGGGAGGTGAGGTCGGTACGCGTCACCGTGACCTTGGCGCCCGCGGGGAACGCCGTGGTGGCGGTCAGCTTGCCGCTGACCGTGATCTTCGTGGCGCGCTTGGCGGTCGACGGGGCGCTGACCGTGACGGCGGTGACCGACTTGGTGGGGTCGGTCAGCACGCGCAGGGTCGGGTGCTGGCCGTAGACGTCGGCCGTGACCGCGAACAGGCGGCTGCTGTCGGGCGCCCACGCGAGGCCGCCCGCCACCAGGGCGGAGGCGGTGCCGGGGTTTCCGACGACGCCGAAGTCGTAGGTGCGGACGCGGTGGTCGGAGCGCGGGCGGAAGATGTAGACGTCCGGCTCGTAGGCGCCGTCGATTCCCGCCGCGATCGTCCCGTCGGGGGCGACCGCCACCGCGTTCGGGTACGCGTCGGTGGTGTAGCGGCCGTCGTCGGCCAAGTCGGACGTCCGGTACGCCTGTTGGAAGTACGGGGCGCCGCTGGCGACCAGCACCTGCTTGCCGTCCGCGGACAGTGCGATGTCCTGCATGTTCCCCGCGTTGTTGGCGTTCCACCGGTACGCCTGGGGCTCGGCGTGCCCCGACGACACGTCGTAGACCTGGAGCTCCATCGGGCTCTGGACGGGCGTCCCGGCCGCCACCACGTCCGGGTTACCGGGCGAGGAGGCGAGCATCGGGGCGGTGCTCCAGGTGTGGGGGCCGCCCTGGCC
Source organism: Streptomyces sp. NPDC003300 (assembly GCF_040610915.1). Classification (NCBI taxonomy): domain Bacteria; kingdom Bacillati; phylum Actinomycetota; class Actinomycetes; order Kitasatosporales; family Streptomycetaceae; genus Streptomyces; species Streptomyces sp. NPDC003300. Next base: position 19,553 of record NZ_JBEXNE010000005.1, read on the forward strand.
GAGGGTGACGACGGCGCCGTTGGTGGTCCGGGTGGGGGTGTCGGCGGCGAAGGGGGCGGGGGGTGCCGGGGTGGTGGCGTCCAGGGTCGGGGAGGTGGTGACCGGCGGGTCCGAGGGTGAGTCCGTTGGCGTGTCGGTCGGGGTGTCGGTCGGCGTGTCCGACGGGCTGGGGCTCGGGGCCGTGGTGTCCGTCTGGGTGGGGGTCGGCGTCGACTCGGGGTCCGTCGGGGTCGGAGTCGGGGCGTCCGTCGGAGGAGTCGTGGGCGGGGTCGTCGGCGGGGTCGTCGGGTCGGTCTCCGGGTCGAGGTCCAGGGAGCCGAGGTCGGCGGACCCGTCCGCCGCGTATCCGAACCAGATCGTGTGCCTGGTCATCGCCAGGTGGCGCGGGGCGACACCGAGCGGGTAGCGGGCCGTCTCGCGCAGGGTGGCCGTGTCGATCGCCGAGATCGCGTCGGCCTTCGGGAGCGCCACGTACACCGTCGAGGAGTCCGCGGACAGCACGAGCCCGGCGGCGCCCGGCTCGGAGGTGATCTGAGCGACCGTCTTGCCGTTGTAGTCGGCGACGACGACCTTGTTGTCGGTCGTGCTGATGAAGACGCGCCGGTGCGCGCCGTCGACCACCATGTCGGAGTACGAGGTGATCGGCAGGGTGGCCGCGCTGTCGGCGGCGGCCGGTTCGGCCGCGACCCCGAGCAGGGACGCGGTCGCGAGCAGGACGGACAGAGCCGTCCCGCCCGCCACATGACGGGTGAGCAAAGTGGGTTCCCCCCAGGAACACGTGCGGGGCCGGACGTCCTCCGGCACGATGCGGGCGCGCCGCCGAGCGCGGGTTCCGATGCGGACCCGGCCTGCTCGCGGCGCTGACCATGAGCACGATAGGGCACGGCTGTGACAGCGGGCCATCGTATTGGGGCGGGCCGCCGATCCGTCACGGCGCCTTGTCCCCGCGGTGGCCGTACCGTGCCCGATTCGGTCCCTGGGCTCCTACAACCTTCCGGCCGCGCGTGCCTTGGGGCCGGACGTGCCTTCCGGCCGCACGCGCCTTCCGACCCGACATGCCTCCCGGCCGGACATGCCGGACGCGCGGTACGGAGCCCGTGCCCGTACCGCGCGTCCGGTGGCGGGTCAGCGCCGAACTCCGGTAGCGCTGAGCGTCGGTCAGCGCTGAGCGGTGGACGCCGAGGGGGACCAGATGTCGATCACGATCTGCTGCCGCTCGGGGCGGACCGCCGCCGCGCGGCCCGCATAGTTGCGGTCGACCTGGGCCGCCTCCGCCGCGTTGGGCTTGGCGTTGAGGCACGCCGTGCCGGGGCCGTGACCCGACATCAACTCCGAGCACGGGCCGCTGTAGTGGTCGAGGAGCCCGAGGATGTGCCCCGTCTCGTGCGCGGCGATGCGGGTCACGTCGTACCCCTCGTTGACCGCCTCCTGCCCCAACTGCACCTGTCCCCTGCTGCCTCCCGGCACGATCGGCCCCAACGTCGTCTGCGGCCACCCGCTGGTCGCCTTGTACACGAAGTTCGCCGAGCCCGCCGAACTGGCCGCTTGCAGCCGCACGTTGTGCACCGCGCTGTTCCAGTTCTGCACCCCCTGCGTTATCGCCGCCGCCCACTGCCCCGCCTGGCTGGCGTCATAGGTCAAGGTGACGACCGCCGTCGCCGCCTTCGGTTCGGCCTGCGCCGAAGCGACCCCGGACGCGGTGCCCACCATGGCCGGAATCAGCGCCGCCACAGCGACTATTCGCGTGATCATGAGACTCACCCACCTCCTCAGAACCAGTTGCCCCGCAGTCCCCCAGGGCACCACGCCCCCATCCCCCACCACAAGTACCCGTTTCCCGCCCTTTCTCCGCCATCCCACCCCAAGCCCCGGACGTGCCCGCGTGGCTCCGCCCTCGGCCGCGGTGCGCGCCCGGGCTTCGGGGCGGGCTCATCCCCACCAATTACGACAAGGTCACAATGCCGGGACTTTTCCGGTCACTCCCGCCGAGGTGCGGGACGCCCTTCAACGCTACGCGGGACAGCACCTGGTGGAGTTCACCGAGGAGCCCGAGGCGCTGGAATGGCGGGCCAGCTCCTCCCGGTGACCACGGCCGGGGGCGGACGGGTGCCGCGGGTGCCGCGGGTGCCGCGGGGCGGGGGCGGCGTGGCAGCATCTGGGGGTATGGAATTCTCCGAGGTCGTCCGCCGTCGACGCATGATCCGGCACTACTCCGACAAGCCGTTGGCCCCCGAGGTGACCGAGCGGATTCTCGCGTCGGCGCTACGGGCGCCTTCGGCCGGTTTCTCGCAGGGGTGGGCGTTCCTCGCGCTGACCGACGCGGCCGACCGTGCGCGGTTCTGGCCCTTCGTGCCCACGCGGGTCGAGAACACGCCGACCATGCAGGACGCGCCCCTGGTCGTGGTGCCCCTCGCTCACAAGGCGACGTACCTCGAACGGTACGCGGAGCCGGACAAGGGCTGGGAGGACCGGGCCGAGGCGCGCTGGCCCGCGCCGTACTGGTACATCGACACGGGGATGGCCTCGCTGCTCATGCTGCTGAGCGCCGTGGACGAGGGCCTGGGCGCCTGCTTCTTCGGCATCATGCCCGAGCATCTCCAGCCGTTCCGGGACGAGTTCGGCGTCCCCGACGCGTACGCGCCGCTCGGCGGCATCACCATCGGCTACCGCGCCGACGACCTTCCCCCGCAGAGCCCCCGCACCCGCGACCGCCGCCGCGACCCCCGAGAGGTCGTCCACCGCGGCCAGTGGGGCCGCCACGCCTGAGGTCGCTCGCGGAAGCGGCCCGCCACCTGTGAAAGAGCCCTCGCGGGCGACCCGGGGTGCGGGCCGCCCGCGAGGGCTCGGGGAGGGAGCGGGGTCAGCCGGTGGTGCCTGCCGCGGCGCCGACGGCGATGAGCCTGCGGTTGATGTCGCGGACCGGGCCCGGTTGGACCTTGAGGACTTCGCGGTCGTACGTGATGAGGCCGTTCAACTCGCCCTCGACGTCGCTGATCTGGGTGTACACCGAGCCGGAGAGGTCGGTGGAGGCGTCGGGGACGAGAAGAGCGGTGTTGGCGACGTACGCCTTGGTGAGCTCCTCGATGGTGGGGACGTCGCCGTAGTTCTGGCCGCCGGAGACACCGAGGATGTGGCCGGGCACGGTGAGGGAGTAGCCGCCGTGCTCGCCGTCGACGGCGGCGCGGGTGGCGTCGGGGGCCGGGGAGGCGGGACCGTGGTAGAGGTGGTAGTCGATCAGGTCACCTCGGCCCGAATCACCCTTGGAGGCGCAGCAGTTGACGCCGGAGGCGGGGTCGACCAGGCGGCTCGGGTCCTGTTGCTTGACCGAGTCGGCGAGGGCGCCGGTGGCTTCCTTGGTCTTCTCGCCCCAACCCTCGTTCGTCATGGTCCAGATGACGATGGACGGGCTGCTGATGTGCTGGTCGACGATCTCGTGGACCTGGCTGGTGAAGGCCGCGTCGCTGGCCGGGGTGGAGTCCGGGCCGGTGTTGCGGCTCGGCATGTCCTGCCAGACCATCAGGCCGAGCTTGTCCGCCCAGTAGTACCAGCGGGCGGGTTCGACCTTGATGTGCTTGCGCACCGCGTTGAAGCCGAGCTGCTTGTGCAGTTCGAGGTCGGACTTGAGGGCCGCGTCGGTCGGCGCGGTGTAGATGCCGTCGGGCCAGAACCCCTGGTCGAGGGTGGCCAGGACGAACGTCGGCTTCCCGTTGAGCTCGATCTTGTTCACGCCGCCGACCTTGCCGACCGAGATCGACCGCATGCCGAAGTAGGAGCCGACGGTGTCGATCGAGCGGCCGTTGGTGAGCGTGACCTGGAGGTTGTACAGGTACGGGTGGTCGGGGCTCCACAGCTCCGGGTGCGGTATGCGCAGCCGCAGTTCGGCGCCCGCGCGGCCGACGGCCGCGCCGACGGGCTTGTGGCCCGCGTACGCGACGGCGGCCACCAGCGAGGAGGACGACGTACCGGCCGCGGGACGCACCGTGACGGACAGCGTGCCGTCCTTCACATTCGGCGTCAGGACCAGGGAGTCGATGCTCGCGGCGGCCACCGGCTCCAGCCACACCGTCTGCCAGATTCCGGAGGTCGGGGTGTACCAGATGCCGCTGGGGCTGCGCGACTGCTTGCCGACGGGCGTGCCGTCGTCGGTGGTGTCCTTCACCTTCAGCAGGACGGTCTGCGGCCCGCCGCGGGTGAGCGCGTCGGTGACGTCGGCGGTGAACGCCTCGTATCCGCCCACGTGGTGGGCGACCTGGCGGCCGTTGACGTACACCCACGTCTCGTAGTCGACCGCGCCGAAGTTCAGGTGCAGGCGCTGGCCCGAGCCGATCCGCCAGTTGGCGGGTACGGAGAAGGTGCGCTGGTACAGCGACCAGTCGTGGTGCTCGGCGACGCCGGACAGCGGCGCCTCCATCGGGTACGGCACCAGGATCTTGCCGCTCAGCTTCGACGTGGGCAGCGGCGCGCTTTCCGAGGTGCCCTGGAACTGCCACGTCCCGTTGAGGTTCTGCCACTTGTCCCGCGTCAACTGCGGCCGGGGGTAGTCCGGGAGCACGTGGGACGGGTCGACGTCCTTGGCGTACTTGCTGGCGAAGTACCAGGTGGAGTTGTTGGTCGCCAGACCCGAGAAGAGCGGTACGGGACCGGCGGACGTCGTCAGGCCGCCGAGGCCGTCGTAGCTGATCCGCACATCGGAGTGCAGGGAGACCGGCGTGTCCGACTCCCCCGCCGTGAGCAGGAGTTGGGAGCTGTTCGCCGGGTTCACGGAGACGCCCGGCGTCCACCGGCCCGCGCCCGCGATCACCGCGAGGTGCTTGGTGATGTCGGACGGCACCGCGGTGACCGGGCCCGCCAACTGCACGGTGGCGGTCTTCCCCGAGGGGGCGACCACGGCGTTCACGTCGGACGGCGTGTAGCCGACCGGCAGATGCAGCGCCGCGTCCGGGATCGCCTGGCGGGCGATGCCGGGACCCGACCACTCCGTCTTGATGTACGCGCCGCCGTTGCCCTGGTTGTAGTCGAACGCCAACTGATGGGCGCCGGCGGTCAAGGTGACCGGCTCGGACGTCGTCTGCACGTCCCAGTCGGTCGTCCAGTGGTCGATCACGCTCGACCCGTCGAGCGACATCCGGAAGCCGTTGTCACCCTTGATGTAGAAGGTGTACGTGCCGTCGGCCGGGACGTCGAGCTGGCCCGTCCAGTGCACGGCGACGTTCTCCGTCGAGCCCGCGTAGCCGCGCAGCGTGGGGATCAGGTCGGGCACGTTCAAGGACGGCTCGACCGCGGTGCTGCTGTACTGCGCGAAGTCGAGCGAGGTGGCGTCGGTACTCAGGTAGTAGTCGCCGCGCAGACCTTGAGCGGTGTCGGCCGGAGCGGCGGACGCCCCGGCGGTGGACGAGGCCGGTGCGGCGGCCGGGGCCGCGCCCGCCGCGGCCGGGGTCAGCAGCGCCGCGCCCAGTATCAGCGGCACCAGTGCGGTCAGCCGGGCCGTCCGGGACAGCCGGGACGACCCGGTCGTGCCCGCCGCTCGGCGGCTGTTCGTTGTGCGGGATATGCCTGATCTCACTGCGGATACACCTCTCCGTAAGAGAACTCGGCGTCCAGGAAGCGGGTGAGGACGTGCGGCTCCACGACAGCGCCTTGGGGGCCCTGCCGACTTTCCAACGTTAGAAACCTGGACCGGGAGCATGAAACCAGCAGGCTTCAGCGCCGTCCACCCTCCGCGCAAAGTTTGTGAAAAATCGAGCGGCCCGATCACACCAGGCATGGCTTACCACATGGGGCACAGGGGAGGCACGGGCGGTGCGGACTGCGAAGGCGCGCGGGCACACGAGGGCCGCACCGGAGTCCTCCGGCCCGGCACCTTCCCCGCCGGAGGCCGTCCCCGCGCACCTCGCGGCTCTTTGCATCGTTAGAAAAAATGAGAAAAAGGCGCCGTTAAAGGGGGAAGCGGAACGCCGCCCTCAGGTCAGGGGCGGGCCGCGCTCGGCAGGGCCGCGCTCAGACCCGGTGCGCGAGGGCGCGGCGGAGGTCGTCCAGGCCGTCGGCGAGCTGGCGGCGCATGGACGGGACCAGATCGGTACGGGCGAGACATTCCTCGGCCGCGCGTACGGTGTCGGCGTCGGCCGCACCGACCGGGAACAGCGCCCGGCTCAGCGCCTGGACCACCGCGCCGCCGCGCTCACCGGCCGCCGGAAGCCGCTCGAAATACTTCTGTACGTAGGCCCGTTGGACCTCCGGCGCGCCTGAGCGCCAGAAGCCCTCGGCGGTCGCGACGAGCTGATGAATGGTCAGCTCGCGCGGGGCGAAGAGCAGGTGCCAGGCGCGTTCCTTGGCGGCGTCGTCCGGGAGCGCGGCGCGGGCCCGGGCCGCGCCCACCTCGCTGACGTTGCCCGGGTCGGCCGCCAGCTCGGCCGCGATCCGCTCCTCGTCGGCCGCCCCGGCCGCCGCCAGCCGGGCCAGCGCCGACCAGCGCAGATCGGCGTCGAAGGCGATGCCGTCCGGCACGTCGTCACCCGCCAACCAGCCGTCAAGCTCGGCGAGTTGCGTGCCACCGGACGCGGTGGCGACGGCGGTGCGCAGGGCGGCCAGCCGCAGGCCCCTGCCCGTGGGCGCGGCCGGGCGGGCCAGGACGGCACGGGCGGAGTCGCCGAGCCGGGCGAGCGCGGCGGGCCGGTCGGCGGGGGCGAGATAGCGGCCGATGACGTGGTCGGCGGCGAAGGCCAGCACCGCCTCGACGACGCAGTCCGAGGTCTCGCCCGGCAGGTGCGCGGCGACCAGGTCCAGATACGCGGCGGCCGATGTCTCGGCGCCGCGCGTCAGGTCGCGGAGGTGTTCCCACAGGACCGCGCGGGCCAGTTCGTCCGTGACGGCCGACAGCGAGGCGGCGACGGTGGCCGCGGAGTGCGCGTCCAGGCGCAGCCGCGCCCAGGTGAAGTCGCCGTCGTTGGGCAGCAGCAGGGCGGGGCGCGGGGCGCCTGCCAGTTCGGACAGCGGCGTACGGCCGCCCGGCGCGACCTCGACGTCCAACTGTCGGCGCGGGACGACCGCCGCGCCGTCCCGGTCGTACACGCCGACGCGTACGCGGTGCGGCCGGGTGCCGTCGTTGACGAGGACGGCGGAGGTCAGGACGCCGGGCGCCGCGCCGGGCACCGTATCCACGTCGGCCTCGGCCTCAGGCTCGACGTCGACCTCGGCTTTGACATCGGCCTCGGCCTCGACCTCGGCCTCGACCTCGACCTCGACCTCGATGCGCAGCGTGTCCACGCCGGTCGTCCGCAGCCAGTCGTCGGCCCAGCCGGACACGTCCGGTCCCTGTGCGCCCGCCGGGCCGGCGGGGAGGGCGAGCGCGGCGAGGAAGTCCCGGAGGTTCGCGTTGCCCCAACGGTGCGCGGCGAAGTACCTGTTGAGCCCGGCGAAGAACGCCTCATCGCCCATCCAGTGCACGAGTTGGTGCAGTGCGGAGGCGCCCTTGGCGTACGAGATGCCGTCGAAGGCGGACAGCGCCTCGGCCGCGGACTCCGCTCCGGTGGCGGCGACCGGGTGGGTGGTGGGGCGCTCGTCGGCGTCGTAACCCCAGCTCTTGCGGCGGGAGAAGAGCGTCCAGGCGCTGTCGTAGCGGGTGGACTCCGCGGCGATGCGGTAGCCGAGCACCTCGGCGAAGGACTCATTGAGCCATACGTCCTCCCACCAGGCCAGGGTGACGAGGTTGCCGAACCACATGTGGGACATCTCGTGGCACACCACGACGGCCCGCAGCGCGCGCTGCGTGTCGGTCGGCGCGGACCGGAACAGCATCTCGTCCTGGAAGAGGACACAGGCCGGATTCTCCATCGCGGCCCAGTTGAGCTCGGGCATGAACACCTGGTCGTAGCCGCCGAAGGGGTAGCGCTCCTCGAAGAGCCCGTGCAGCCGGTCGAAGCTCGCTCGGGTCACCGCGAACAAGTCCGGTGCCTCGCGGTCGAGTTCGGCGGCGAGCGAGCGGCGCGCGTACAAGCCGAGCGGGATGCCGTCGTGTTCGGCGCGGACCGCGTACAGCGGCCCGGCGGCCACGGCGACCAGGTAGCAGGAGATCGGGCCGACCGGCGTGATCTCCCAGCGGCCGTCGTCGAGTGGGGACGACGCGCCGTTGCCGACCACCGTCCAGCCCTCGGGCGCGGTCACGGTGAAGGTGAACGGCGCCTTCAGGTCCGGCTGGTCGAAGCAGGCGAAGAGCTTCGAGGCCAGGTCGGGCGCGCACGCCGAGTACACGTAGACGGCACCGTCCGCCGGGTCGGTGAAGCGGTGCAGCCCTTCCGCCGTACGCGAGTACGCCATGTCGGCCTCGACCAGCAGCTCGTTGTCCGCCGCCAGGTCCGCCAACTCCAGCCTGTTGTCGACGTGTCGCGCGAGGTCGAGCGGCCTGCCGTTCAACTCGGCGCGCAGCAGCGTCTCCGGCTGGATCTCCACGAAGGTCGACGCGCCCGGCTCCGCGCAGCCGAACCGGATCGTGGTCGTACTGCGGAAGAGACGGTCGCCGCGCGTGACGTCCAGGGCCACGGCGTACGACCGTACGTCGAGCAGGGCGGCGCGGGCTGCGGCTTCGGTGCGGAGGAGGGATCCCATCTACGGCATGCTGTCCCAGGTCCGCACGGCGGACAACAGATGTGGGGGCGGTGCGGTTGCGCCGAGCGCGAAGCCGGGGCGGCCGGCCCCGAGGCAGACCCCCACGGCCCGAACCCCCGTACCGCGCGCGGCCCCGTACTCCCGTTGTCCGCGTACTGCCGTTGTCCCCGTTGTCCCCGTACTCCCGTTGTCCCCGTACCGCGTACGCCGCTCAGCTCATGGTCTTGGCGCCGTCCAACGACTCGCGGATGATGTCCGCGTGACCGGCGTGCTGGGCGGTCTCGGCGATGAGGTGCAGCAGCACCCGCCGCGCCGACCAGAGAGCGCCCGGCTCGAACCAGGGTGCCTTCGGGAGCGGTTGGGAGGCGTCCAAGTCGGGCAGTGCCGCGACCAGTTCGTCGGTCATGCGGGCCTGCTCCTCGTACTCCTCCAGCACCCCGGCCAGTGTCTCGCCGGGCAGCAGACGGAATTCGTCGGTCCGCCGCTGCCAGTCGGCCTCGGTCATGGCCGTCGCGTCCCCGATCGCCGACGGGCCCGCCACGATGAAGTCCGTCCAGGCCCGTTCGCCTCCGGTCAGGTGCTTGATCAGGCCGCCCAGACACAGCTCGCTGACGGTCGTCCGCTGCCGCGCCTGCTCGTCCGTGAGGCCCCGCGTGGTGACGCGCAGGAAGTACCGGTGCTGGGCGAGCATCGCCAGCAGGTCCGCCCGCTCATCGGTGACGGCCCCGGCGGCCTCCTCCGCAGCCTTCGCCGCCGTGCTCTCAGCCGCGTTCACCGTCATGGTCTCGCTCATGATCCACGCCCTTCGCAGTGCTGCCCGGTCCCCCGTTGATCACCACCCTAGGAGCCGTTGCGGTCAGCTTCTGTCCGCGATGACGCGTCTCCGTCCGTTCGGTGTTCGCGCTGGTCAGAGCCCGTTCAGCGCTAGATCATGCCGGGGCGGGGCCGGGCGCCGAGGGTGTGGGCGAGGCGGAGGAGGTCGCGGTGGCGGGGGTCGGCGGCGGTCGCGCGGGCGAGGACGTCGAGCTGCGGGGTGTCGAGGGCGGCGAGGGGGCGCTGGAGGAGCGCGCCGGGGTGCTGGAGGTCGTGGACCCTGCTGATCCAGTCGAAGGAGCGGCGGCGCGCCGGGGCCGTGACGTCGAGCTGGCCGTAGTAGACGACGTGGCGCCCGCCGGGTGAGGTGATCACGGCCTTGAGGTGGCCGGGGTCGCCGACGAAGGCGGCCGGGGCGGCGACCGGTGCGAGACCGTCGGCCGGGTCGAAGAAGTGCACGCGGTCCTCGGAGCCCGCCTGGCCGCCGGCCACGCCCCACTGCGGCACGGCGAAGAGTCCGGACAGCCGTACGGTGTCGCGGTGGGCGACCGGCGTCAGCTCGGTGCCGTCCAACTGCCAGAGCATCAGGCCGCCTTGGTGGCCCGCCGTCATGAGCAGGTCGTCGTCGGCGAAGACCAGCTCCGACACCGGCGCGTGGTACCGGGGTACGGCGCCCACGGCCAACACCCTGCTGAGCGTGGCGTCGGTGGCGATGATCCGGCCGCCGTCGGACAGGACGAGGCGGTCGCCGCGGGGCGTCACCGCCATCCGGTTGTCGTAACCGAGGCCCCAGGCCTCCAGGTTGACCTGTTCAAGCCGTCCGTTGGGGCCGAGCGTGAGCGCCGCGGGATGGAGCGCGAGGGTGGCCACGCAGCCGCGGGCGGTGGAAGCCAGCCGCGTTCCCAGGAGTTGGGTGCCCTGCGCGAGGACCGTCGTGCCGTCCGGGCCGTGGCGGACGAGCTCCGTGCCCGCGTCGCGTCCGGCCCGCCGCCGGACCGCGATCACCTCGGTGGCGCTCAGGCAGGCCAGGGTGCTGTGGCAGGCGGGGCCTTCGTACAGGACGGTCCGCCGGGCGGGGTCGAGTCCCGCCTCCGGGCCGGGCTTCGGCCCTGAGGCGAGGTGCTTCCGTCCTGAGCCGAGGTGCTTCCGTCCCGAGCCGAGGTGCTTCCGTCCCGAGCCGAGGTGCTTCGGGCCCGAGCCGAGGTGCTTCGGGCCCGAGCCGAGGTCGAGGGTCTCGATCCGCTCGGTCGCCTCCGCGTCCCCCCGCTCCGGCACGTAGTCGATCGGGACCAGGGCCAGCACGTCGCCGCCGTGGGAGAAGGCGGAGAACGAGGGCGAGAAGAAGGTCAGGTCGTCGGGCAGCGGGCGGGTGGCGGCCTTCGCGGCCTCGGCGATCAGCGCCTCGGCCTTGCGGGGCGAGGTCTCGCGCAGCCAGGCCAGCAGTTCCTGGTCCGAGCGGGACGCGGGCAGCCAGCCGCGCCGGGGAACGCGGCGCGCGAGCCGTACCGCCTCGGCCAGGGGCGCGGCGCAGATCCGTTCCCAGTACGCGGGCCAGTCCCGCGCGTCCGCGAGCCGCGCCGCCTCCGCGCCGAGCGCGGCGGCTGGCGGGGACGGCCGGGGCAGGAACTCCGGCTGCCAGCCGTGCACGGTGACGGTAACGCCCGGGACCGTGTACGTATCCCTCAGCTCGACGCGCCGGGAGCGGGCGTCGGCCTCCGGGTCCTGCGCCAGGCCCGCCGACCGCCGCGCGTCGTTCTGCGCGTGCAACGCGCCCACCAGCTCCATCTCGTACGTGGCGGGCGCCTTTTCGACGAGCCGCCGCAGGATCGCGATCGCCTCCTCGCCCACCTCCATGGCCTCGCGGGGGCGGCGCGCGTCGAGGAGGGCGGAGTGCAGCAGCCTCAGCGCGGTGACACAAGCCTCCTCGTAGTGCCGGGAGTTGGCCCGGGCGAGGCGGCGGTTGATCGCGGCCACCTCCTCCGCCACCTCGACGGCCTCGTCGTGCCGTCCCTCGGCGGTCAGTTGCCGTCCCAGCAGGGACAGCGACCTGCCGAGCGGCGTGTCCTCGACCTGCTCGCCCTCGGCCACCAACTCCCGGCTCAGGGCGACCCCTTCGCGCAGCGCGTCGGCGCCTGCCGGGGGACGGAAGGTCAGCGTCGCGCCGTTGACCAGGGCGATGGCCAGCCCCCTGCGGTACGACGGATCGCGCGCGGCGACGGTCCGATACGTGCGCGTGGCCCGCTCGTTGGCGCGGTACGCGTCCTCCCAGCGACCGGCCGCCTCGAGCCGCGTACTGAGATTGGCCAGCGCGGTGGCCAGGTGGGGGGTGTACGCGGACACGTAGTCCGTCACGGGGGCGGACACGTCATCGGGCCGGTCCTCGGCGACCAGCCGCTCGAAGAGGTCCACGACCCGCTGCTGGGTGCTCAGCGACTCCTCCAACCGGCCTAGCGAGACCAGGTGGTTGGCGACATTGGTCAGGGCGCGGCCGACGTGCTCCTCGTACCGCCGGGGGTCGGTCGCGGCCAGCTCGGCGAAGAGGTCCGCGCCGCGCCGCGTGGCCCGCAGCGCCTCCTCCGTACGGCCCAGGTCGTCCAGGTTGTTGCCGTGGTTGACGTGCAGCCCGGCTCGCGCGTCCACGTCGTCGGCCGCCGCCAGCCGGTGCTCGAACAGCCGTACCAGCAGCGCCGCCCGACCCACCGTCAGGTCCGCGGGCACCGGTTCCGGCAGCTCGGCGGCGACGTCTTCGAGGAGGTCGGGCCCGATGTCCGGCAGACCTGCCAGGGCGGTGAGCGCGGCGCCCCCGGCCGCGACGCCCAGCGCGGGCTCGGCGGCCAACAGCGGGTAGAGGCACGTGCGTCCGACGTGCGGCCAGCGGCCCGCGGCCGTGGCGAGCGCCGTGACCGGCCGGGCGGGACCGCCGCAGCGGCGCAGTACGGTCGCCGCCGTTTCCGGGGCCCAGGGCTGCGCGGGGTAGTCGGCCGGGTGGCCCGGCAGCGTGAGGGCGACGAAGTCCTCTGCCAGGCGGTCGGGATAGAGCGGTTCGAGTACGGTGTCGGCCGCTTCCTCGGGCGGCGGGTAGCACACCGCGTGATCGGCGAGGACGGTCGGCGGCGGGTGGCCGAGGCGTAACTCGTCCACCAGGAGCGTGCCGCGGGCGGTGGGCTGCGCGCCGCCCAGCGAGGCGGCGAAGACCACCTGGTTCATCACCGCGGGCGGGACGGTGACGCGGCCCGGTGTCCCGTGCAGCAGCGCCCAGCCCAACTGCTCCCGGTCGAGGAGGTAGACGGTCAGTCCGGCCAGGTCCTCCGGGGCGCGGCGGCCGGTGGCCTCGGCGTCCACCGCCACGAGCGCGGCCATGTGGACGGCGAGGGTGAGGCCGAAGTCGGCCGGCCGTAAGTCGGGTTGGCGGTCCGGCGGGGGGATGCCGTAGCGGGCGGCGAAGCCGTCGCGCGCCGCGCGGAACATCGGGCCGCGGTCGTCGCGGCGCGGGTCACCGGCCCGTCGCCGGAAGCCCTCCTCCATGTCCAGCGGGCCCAACGCCTGCGTGGAGACGTCGACTTGCTCATTGCTCAGGGCGGCGCGCAGTGCGGGCCAGGGGTCGGTGCTCCGCGCCAGGAGCAGGACGCGGGTCGGCACGTCCGGCCGGTGCAGCAGCGCGTTGCTGAACAGCCACGTCAGGCTGGTCAGCGCCCAGCGGTCGGCGTAGTCGACCAGGAGCAGCAGTCCCGCCGCGTCGTCCAGCCGCAGATCCTGGCTGCCCTGCGGCGGCAGTACGGTGCCCGGTCCCTCGACCGCGGTGACCACTTTCCAGCCCTGCTCGGCGAGTTGCCCCGCGAGCTGCTGGGCGAGGCGGGTCTTGCCCTGGCCGCCGGGCGCGTGCAGCCAGCGGGCCGCGCGCCGCGGGCCGTCCGCGCACCAGGCGTGCAGGGAGGCCAGTTCGGCGTCGCGGCCGGTGAAAGGGGCCACGGCGTAACGGGCGTTGAGCATCCGGCTGGGCTGCTGGGCCAGCCACTCCGCCGCGGGCTCCGGGGCCGGGGACCACTGCCTGAGGAGGTAGAGGGGGGTGCCGTCGCCGAAGACGTGGATGTCCGCGCCGATGGCGCCGTAGGCGAAGCCGCCGACCGCGGTGACATTCTGGCTGGTCACGTCATGGGTCCGCCGTCGCGGCGGCCACCGGGTGCCTGGCCGTCGGGCGATGGGGCGTCGGGCGCGTCGGCGTGGGGCGTCGGGGTGACGGGGTCGGTGTTCGGGGTGACGGGGCTCGGGGTTACGGGGCTCGGAGTCACGGGGCTGGCGCTCGGGGTGACGAAGCCGGTGCTCGGGGTGACAGGGCCCGCCGCCGGGGCCTCGTGGATGATCACGTTGCCGTTCTGGACGCCGAAGGCGCGGGCGTTGTCGTGTGCCTCGACGTTCTGGTGGTACCGCACCCACTGCTGCTCGGAACCCGGCAGCTCGGCCTCCAGCCGTACCGTCAACTCCCGGATGGCCTCGGCCGCCTCGGGGTTGTCCCGCAGGAACTGCTCCAGGCGCAGCCGCCAGCCCGGCTGCAAGCTCTCCCTGGCCGCCCCCGCGTCGTCCGCCGCCACCACCAGCGCGGCCTCGCTGTCCAACTGCGCTGCCAGCGCGGCCGGTTCGTGCTCGCTGCCGCGACGCAGCACCCGCAGGATTCCCGTACGCGCCGTCTGCCAGGCGTCCGTGGCCATCGCGGCGACCAGCGTCGTGGACGCGGCTGCGGCCAGCGTCGCCAGGGATTCGATCATCGGCTTCCTTCCGCGGCGTGGCCAGGTGCTTCCATCGTGCCACCGAACCGCCCGGCGGTTAGGCTTGTTGGTCACGCCCGCGCGGCGAGGGAGGGGGCAGCCATGGGGAACGGCTCGACCCGCAGGCGGCTGCACCGGCAGGTCCGTACGGCCCGCGCCCTGTTCGACGAGGGCGCCCTCGAAGAGGCCGAAGCCCTGCTCCGCAGCCTCATGCCCGACTGCGACGACGCCTTCGGCGGCGACCACCGCGAGTCGATCGGCCTCCGCAATCTGCTCGGCTCCGTCCTCTACCAGCAGGGCAAGCTCGGCGCCTCCGCCGCCCTGCACGGCGAGGCCATGGCCCGCGCCGCCCGCGTCCTCGGGTCCGACGACCCCGCCACGCTCGGTTACGCCCACAACTACGGTGCGGCCCTGGCCGTCCAGGGCCGCACCTCCGACGCCGTATCCGTCCTCGACGACACCCTCCAGCGCCGCGTCCGCCGCCTCGGCGACGCCCACGAGGACACCCTGACCACCGCCAACACCCTCGGCGCCACGCTCTTCACCGCCGGTGCCCGCTCCGACGGCCTCACCCTCCTCCGCCGAGCCCACGCCTCCGCCCAACGCCTCCCACCGAGCCATCCGCTCCGCGAGGACATCGCCCGCAATCTGGCGATCGCCCAACGCAACGCGGGCAGTTGGTAGCAGCCTCCCCGCGCGAACCGAGAGCAGCCGGGCGGGGGGCGGTGTGCCGTCCGTGGAGGCCGCGCGGGACGGCGGCGCCGGGGTCAGGGGTGGAGGGTGCGGGTGACGAGGGCGGCGAGGAGGCGGGTGCGGGGGATGAGTTCGGAGGTGAGGACGTGTTCGGTGGGGGCGTGGGCGCCGGTGCCGACGGCGCCCAGACCGTCGAGCGTGGGGCAGCCGACGGCGGCCGTGTAGTTGCCGTCTGAGGCGCCGCCGACGGGGAGGCCGCGCAATGGGGGGCGGCCCGAGGCGGCGGTGAGGGCGGCGGCGAGCGCGAAGAGGTCGGCGGAGGAGGCGGGTTCCATCGGGGGGCGGCGGGGGCCGCCGCGAAGGGAGAGCCGGGCGCCGGGGGTGCGGGCGGTGAGGCCGCGCATGAGGACGTCGATACGGTCCTGCGCGGCACGCGTCGGCGCGCGGACGTCGACGGAGACGACGGCCTGGGCCGGAACGGTGTTGCGGGTGCTGCCCGCCGACAGCAGGGTGGGGGTGATGGTCGATGTGCCCAACTCCGATTCCCGCGACGCCAATTCGGCCAGCTCCAGCACCTGGTGAGCGGCCTCGACCGCCGCGTTGACCCCCTTCTCCGGCTCCAGTCCCGCGTGCGCGGCGCGGCCGTGCACCACCACCTCGTAGCGTGACGTCCCTTTGCGCGCCGTCTTGAGCGCGCCGGTCCCGTCCGCCGACGCCTCGAGGACGAAGGCCGCCGCGCACCCCCGCGCGGTCTCCTCGATCAGCGCGCGGGAGGTCGGGGAGCCGACCTCCTCGTCACCGTTGACCAGCACGCAGACGCCGTCGAGGGACGGCAGCGAGGCGAGCGCGTGGAACATCTGCACCAGCCCGGCCTTCATGTCCAGGACGCCGGGGCCGCGCGCGATCCCGTCCGTCACCGACCAGGGGTGGGTGGCGAGCGTGCCGGCCGGCCAGACGGTGTCGTGGTGCCCGACGAGCAGGACGCGCGGAGTGCCGAAGGCCCACCGCAGGTGCGGTACGCCGTCGCTCACGATCGTCTCCGGCGCGGTGCCGAGCAGGCGGGCGCCCAACGCGCCGACCACGTCGGCGCTGCGCGCGAGTGCGACGTGGTCGGCGGAGAAGGACTCGCAGACGACCAGCTCCTCAAGGTCGGACAGCATCTCCCGCAAGGAGAAAGGGGGTTCGGAATTCGGCTGCGCCATGGCGACTCCCGCGTCAGAGGGAACGGGCTCAGGTCCGGTCGGACCAGGCCCCGTTCGGTCCCTTCGACGGTAGGAACCCCCGCCCCATTCCACCAGCGACTACATTTCATGTGACCCATGCAGAGAGGGAATGGCGTGCGCGACACCTTCGGTACGGACGCGCTGCGGCTGCTGCTCGCCGTCGCGGACACCGGCTCCTTCACCGCCGCCGCGCAGCGGCTCGCCTACACGCAGTCCGCCGTCTCCCGCCGCGTCGCCGCGCTCGAACGGCAGGCGGGCGGACCGCTGTTCGTCCGCCTGCCGCGAGGCGTACGGCTGACGCCCGCAGGAGCGGCCCTGCACCGGCACGCCACCGAGGTGCTGGACCGACTGGCCCGCGCGGAAGCCGAGTTGGCCGCCATCCACGCGGGCCGGGGCGGCACCCTGCGCGTCGGCGCCTTCGCCACCGCGAACATCGCCCTCGTACCGGCCGCGCTGCGTGCCTTCACCCGCGCGCGTCCCGACGTCGAGGTCGTCGCGGTCGAGGGCCGCAGCGACGCGCTGGTCCAGCGCCTCGCGGACGGCGCGCTCGACATCGCCGTGGTCAGCGACTACCCGTCGGGCCTGCCGTCGGCCGAGGGCGTCACGACGGACGCGCTGCTGGCGGACGAGCTGTACGTGGGTCTGCCGCGCGACCACCGGCTGGCCGCAAGCGCGAATGCGGTCCACCTCGGCGACCTGCGCGACGAGTCCTGGATTCAGGACGCGCCCGCAGGAGGGCACCCGGCCCTCCTGCTCGACGCCTGCGCGCAGGCGGGCTTCGCGCCGCGCAAGCTGATCCGCGTCGCCGAGTGGAGCGGGAAATTCGGCTACGTCGCCGCCGGGCTCGGCGTCGCCCTCGTGCCCTCCCTCGCGCTGTGGGCCGTCCCGCCCGACCTCGCCCTCCGCCCCCTGGCGCCCCCGTTCCCCCGCCGCACCGTCCACACCGCGCTTCCCCCGTCCCCCCTCCCCTCGGCCCGGCTCCTTGCGGACCTCCTCCGGGCGGCGGCCCGCCCCGCGACCCGGACGGGCGGACCGGGCCGAGTACGAACGCCCGCTCCCCGCAGCCCTGCTGACGGCGGCGTTGAGCGCGCCGAAGTCCAGGCCGTGCGCCATCCCGAAGTACGTTCCCTCGCTGAGCAGTTCAGCGGCGGCTCGCCGGGCGGCACCGTAGGCGGCCTGGGCCAGGGCGGTGCCGACGCTGATCCGACGGACGCCGACGGCGGAGAAGTCGGCCACTGACGGCGAGCCGGGACCGGCCATGACGTAGACGGGCAGCGGGCTGTCGCGGACGAGGGCCACCACGGCGGGCAGGTCGACGAGGCCGGGGACGAAGATGCTGTCGGTGCCGGGCTTCGGCGTACGCCGCCCGGCGCGAGGGAGTCCTCCAGGTGGACGCCGACGGCTCCGGCCACATCCGGACACGCTGCCACGCGCCCCGGAACGGGCCGCGTCCGGGCGGAACGGCTGACGTCCAGCCGGAACGGGCGGCGTCCAGCCGGAACGGGCGGCGTCCAGCCGGAGCGGGCGGCGGAAGCGGATCGGAAGCGGTCCGGTTCTGGCCGGGGAAGCGGCGGCACTGGTCGCATCTGAGGTGTCAACAGCGCTTCCGCGCAGGCGCGTACGCCAGCGTGCCGAGCGGGATCGGGCGCACACCGCACCGACCGTTGGAGTGGTCCATGAGCGACCCCGGCCTCCCGTCCCCCGACCCGAATCCGTACCCGTATCCCAGATCCGCCGACCTGCCGGTGCCGCCATCGGCGCCGCCGTCCACACCGCCGTCCACACCGCCGTCGGTACCCGTACCCGTACGGGCCTCCGAACCGGCCTCCGTACCGGCGCAGTTCCCCCCGTACGTGTCCGCGCCCGGTCCGACGCCGTACCGGCACGTGGGCCTGATACCGAGCGCCGGGCCCGCGCGCGGGTGGGGGCTGGTCGTCGCCGCCGCGCCCCTGCTGCTGATCGCGCTGATCGCCCTCGTCGCCGGCTCGGCGCTGCACCCGACGAGCGGCCTCACCTCCGGTGCGCGCACCGGCGTCAGCTCCGCCCACGGCGCGCCCGCGCACCGCCCCGCCGCCGACGACCTGTTGAGAGCGGAGCGCTGAGCCGCCATGACCGTCACCCGGACCGTGCTCCCGCACACCGCCGAGCCCCCGCAGGCGCCGCCGGTGTCCCGCGCGTACGCCCGTACGAAGGCGACCCGTCTGCTGTCGGCGGGCACGTACCTCGACCCCGTCTACCGCGGCACCGTCATCAGGGAGTTGTTGCGCAACCGCTTCCGCGTGGTCGCGCCGTCCTACGGCTACGACAACGTGTCCGTCCTCGCGCACGCCCTCGCCGCCCGCCGACTGCGGCGTCTGCAACGGTGGTTGGGCGCCGGATCGGTCGTCGCCGCGCTGATCCTGACCGCGAGCGGCGCGGTCAATCCCGTCATCGCCGTCCTGCTGGTGTTCTGGGCGCTGTGGGCGCTGGCGTACCTGCGACGGATCGTGACCCTGAACATCCTGATGACGCGTCTGAAGGAGACCGGCACCGACGGCGGTTTCGACGGGGCGTACCCGGCGAACGCGCGCCTGACCGAGACCCTGATCCGCAAGATCGACCGGGAGCAGTCCGCCAGCGACAGCCTGGTCTTCTACGGCGGCTTCCGGCCGTTCGTCGGCGCGGGCGAACCGCTGCGCGACTGGGCGAACGCCCAACTCCTCATCGGTGCGCGGAAGCTGCGCCTGAAGTCGAGGGACCACGAGGGGAAGCGGGACGTCGAGGGGACGACGCCGGGGCTCGACACCGACGAGCGCAAGCCGCTCCTGCCGTTCACCGTGGACAAGATCACCGCATACGTCGGCGAGCGGATGGCCGCCGAACTGCGCGACGGCGCCAAGCCGGGCGAGCGCATCGAGGGCCTGGCCGTCGAGCGGCGCCGCTTCACCACGGCGATCCGGACCAACGACCGCACCAGCGGCGAGGGTTGGTCCCGGCTGCCCGGCATCGGCGATCTGCCGGACCTGCACTGGCGCGAGGACTACGACTCGGCGCGCGAGTACCTGTGCTTGCGGATCGGCTCGTGGAACGAGGAGTTGGTGACCTCGATCTTCGTCGGCTTCGACCTCAAGGGGAACACCCTCCACACCGAGTTCTACCCGTACGTCCTCGGGCCGCTCGTGGAGGACTTCCACCTGGTCGACCGGCTGCCGGACGCCTTCGACGGGCGGCTGGCGGCGCGGGTGGCCTGGGACATGGTCAAGGCGACGCCGCGCTGGGGGTTCAGCCTGCTGCTCTCGCCGCTGCGGCTGCTGCCCGAGCGCTTCCTGCCGTCGCCGCTGCGCTCCCTGGTCCGGCCCGGCCGCCGCGGCCCCAGTTCCATCCGGATCGGCACGAGCGTGACCTCGGTCGACAGCAGCGAATTCCGCCTGGGGCGTTACGTGACCAAGTCGGTCAACTGCGGCGCGCTGACCAGCGTGCGCGAGTTGGCGACGAACGACTACTACCACGCCTTCTTCCAGAAGTCCGACGCCGTGAAGTACACGCAGATCGTCGAGCGCCGTCTGCTGGAAATCATCCGGACGTTCCTGAACGACCACAATGTGGATCTCACCGACCACGACAGGGCGCAGAACAACATCCTCAACTACGAGGACAAGAGCATGCACGTCTCCGGCGACAACAACAGGAATTTCGGCTACGAGTACGCGCCGGGCAACGGCGGAACCGCGAACGGCCAAGGGGATTGAGCGGCATGGGCGACGAAATGGATCACCAGGACAAGCGCATGACCGTTTCCGGTTCCGGAAATGAGCACTTCGGGTACGAATACCGTCCTGTTCTGGCCGCCGCGCAGGAGCCGGCCGCCACCGGGACCGCGCGGCCGGACTCCCCGGCGCCGACGCCGTACGACGGCCTCCGCAGCCGCAACGTCTTCGTCGTGCACGGCCGGGACGAACAGGCGCGGCTCGCGATGTTCGGGCTGCTGCGGCGGCTCGACCTGCGCCCGTTGGAGTGGGAGGAGTTGGTGCGGGCGACCGGCAAGACCTCGCCCTACATCGGTGAGGTGATCGCGAACGCGCCGTCGCTCGCGCAGGCCGCGCTCGTGCTGCTCACCCCGGACGACACCGCCAAGCTGCACCCCGAACTCCTCGGTGACTACGAGCGGGTGGACGAGGTGCAGTACACCGGGCAGCCCCGGCAGAACGTGCTGATCGAGTTGGGCATGGTGCTGATGGCGTACCGCGCGCGCACGGTCATCGTCGAGGTGGGCCGGCTGCGGCACGCCACCGACATCGAGGGCCTCAACGTGATCCGCTTCGACGGCTCGCAGTCGTCGCTGGAGAAGGTCGTCGCCCGGCTGAAGGTGGCCGAGTGCCCGGTGGACGACAGCCGCTCCGACTGGCGCGACACGTCGTACTTCGAGAATCTGTCGGCCTATCGGCGGCTCGCCTGACACGCGGGCCGCCGGACACGCACCGCATCACCTCGCAGGACGGAGCAGGGGGCGGCCGGAGACCGGCCGCCCCTTCTCGTACGGTCCGCACGCGCCATCCGGCATCCGCCTTACGCGCGGTCGACGCCCGACGCCAACGTCCGCAGAAAGGCCGCCACTTCCGGCATGTTGACGCGCTCCAGGTCCGCGGACCGGACCACCACCCGCAGCTCACGGCAGACCGCGCCCTCGCGGGACCTGGCGATGAACGACATCAGGATCAGCCGCAACAGGCTGTCCTGGTCGAGGTAGTCGAGACGGGACAGCCCCGAACCGACCAGCGGCATCGCCACCGCCTCCGGGCGCGCGTACCGACTCACGGTGTCCCAGAGCCGGTTGAGGCTGAACCAGAGGTCCTCCACGCTGGACGCGGCCACGTAGTCGTTGCCGATACGGCTGTACGCCGCCGCGAACGTCAGCCGCGGGCGGGTGCCGAGGACCGCCACCGTGCCGATCGGGTAGCGGTCCAGCTTGCCCAGCGGCTTGCGGGCCCGGTCCTCGCGCGCGGCGGGGGTCACCGCGCCGAGGGCCGCGTCCAACTCGGCGTCCAGGCGCGGGAGGTCGTTGTCGTAGCGGCGGGCGAGCAACTGCCCCTGGACGCTGGCCTCGTTGATGACGAGGCCGCCCTCGGGGGCGGTGTCGAAGGTGTCGGTGAAGCCGATCACGAGGTGCGCGGCCTGCTCGAACAGGTCGCCCTCCTCGACCACCACCGTCATGTCGGGGCGCCGGAACTCCTGCCGCACGCGCGTGACCGGCCGGGCCCTGCCGATGCCCCACAGCACACAGGCCGCCACCGATGCCGCGGTCACCGGGGCCGGATCGGGAAAGCTCTGGGGAAAGAGCTGCCCCACGAACTGGAGGACCGCGGATATTCCGCCGAATGCCGCAATGGCATTGCGCACGAAGATCTGCCGGGCGCGCCGCGCCACACGCAACCGTAAGCGAGCGCGGAGCCGAGTCCGTAACACGGAACGCGACGGAGAACGCGACGGAGAACGCGGCGGGGGAAGCGACGGGGAACGCGGCCCGGTAGGCGATCCGCGCCGTAACCGCACGCGTAACCGCGCGCGCACGCGCATCCTGCGCCGCACCCCTGTCGGCGGGAGGGCCGGAACCGGGCCTGTGGGATCAGCGGAACTCATGGTTTTTCCTAGGCGGCTTGATAATCTGGCATTCGCCTCCGGGGGTTTGCGTCGAGGGAGGCGGAAACGGGTGGGGAAAGCAATGACGCACGTTCGGATAAATGTGCTGGGGCCCGTACTGCTCGAAGTCGACGGTCTTCCGGTACGGCTGACACCGCTCACGACCCGGCTGCTGGTCCGGCTGGTGGCCGCCGAGGGCGAGGCCGTTCCCGTACGTCAACTGCGCCGCGACGTCTGGGGGCTGGCCGACGAGCCGCGGCATCAGGCCCAGCGCAATCGCAACGAGGTGCAAAAGCGTGTCCTGGAGTTGCGGCGCGCCCTCGACCCGGGTCAGGACGGCACGGCCGCCCGGCTGCTGCGGACCGAGCAGCAGGTCACCGTGGGCGGGGCGGAGACCGCGTACCGACTGGTGCCGCGCGCGGAGGAGTTGGACAGCGCGCGGTTCACGGCGGTCGTCGGCGAGGCGCTGCTCGCGCCGCCCGCGACCGCGGCACACCGGCTGGCCGAGGCGCTGGGCATGGTGCGCGGACGGCCGCTTGCCGAGGTCAACGGGGAGGCGTTCGCCGTCGACTTCGTCCGGCGGCTCACCGCGCTCCAGGACTCCGCCCGGCGCGGTCTGGTCCGCTCCCGCACCGAACTCGGCCGCCCCGATCTCGCCCTGCCGGTGGCCGAGTTGTTTGCCCGCGAGCATCCCGGCGACCCGGACGCTGCCCGCACGCTCGAAGCCCTGCGGTCCGCCCTGCGCGCGCGGCACGGCGCCGAACTGCTGCGCCACGCGGTGCCGTTGCCCGGCCGACAGGTGGATGTCGTGCTCGTGCAGGGCGACCTGTTCGACCAGACGGACGCCAATCTGGTGGTCGGCTTCACCGACACCTTCGACACCGCGACCGACGAGGACGTCGTCATCAGCCGCGGTAGCGTCCAGGGCCAGCTCGTGGACCGGCTGTTCGCCGGCCAGCGCCGCCTGCTGGACGAGAAGCTGCGGGCCGGGCTGCGCGCGGTGCCCGCCGTCGGGACGGAGAGCAGCCGCGCCAAACCGCGCGGCCGGCGCGTGCGCTACCCGGTGGGCACGACCGTCGCCGTACCGGTGGACGGACGGCGGGTCTTCGCGACGGCGTATTCGCGGATCGGCAACGACCTCGTCGCGCACTCCGGCCACGACGACCTGCGGGCCAGCCTGGACAGCCTCTGGGCGTCGGTGGCCGTGCACGGCCTGTTCAAGCCGCTGGCCGTCCCGCTCATCGGCTCCGGACTCGCGCGCGTCACCGACCTCGACCGCGGGCAGCTCGCGGCCCTGATCGTCGACTCGTTCATCGGCGCGTGCCGTCGATACGCGGCGTTGACACCGGAGTTGCGGATCGTCATCAGGCCCGAGGACCTGGGCAGGACTGATCTGTCGCCGGTGGAGCGGCGGTTCGAGGAGCGGTACGGGGAGGCGGTGGCGGAGCCGGGTGGGCGGCCGGTGGTGGAGAGGGTCGCGGAGGGGGCCGTCGCGGGGCGCGCGGAGAAGATCGCGGAGCCCTTCGCGGGGGCGGACCTGGCCGAGTGACGGCGGGTGCGTGGTCGTCGCCGCGACCGTAGCCGTAGCCGTAGCCGTAGCCGCGACCGTACGCGTCCCCGAGCCCGTACCGTACGACCGGCTGTACCCGCCCATCTGCCCGTCCCCGTCCCGCCCGAGGCGTCGGCCCGGCCGGCCGCGCACGCCTCAGTCGACCGCGGCGGGCGCTTCCGCGGGTACCCGCCGGGCGCTTCCGCCCCGCTTCCGATGCGGGGCGATGTCGGGGCCGCGTCCGTGTCGGTGTCGGGGCCGGTGTCCGGACCGTGTCGGGCGGTGTCGGGCCGGGATGTCGGCCGGGCCGAAGGCGTCAGGCGGCGCTGAGGAGGGAGACGAGGTGGTCGACCGTCGCCGGGGACTCGCGGTGGAGGCCCGGCAGGTCGAGTCCCTCGTCGGCGAGGATCACCAACAGGGCGTGCTCGCCTACGGACAGGACGACGATGTAGCCGCCGTTGCAGCGGACGACGACGTCGCGCAGCCCGCCGAGACCGACTTCCGCCGCCGTGCGGCGGCCGACGCCGAGGCTCGCGGCGGCGAGCGCCGCCACCGACTCGGGCTGCACGGTCGCGGTGTCGGCGGCCACGAGCAGCCCGTCCGAGGTGGAGATCACCGTTTCGTTGACGCCCATCACGCGTTCACGCAGGGACTTGAGCGAAGCGACGAGCGCTTCGTAAGGGGCGGCACTGGTCATGGTGCACTCTCCTCGGGCAGGCCGGTCGCTGTCCCGCTCACGGCAACAGGTTGTTCTGTGACGGGTGGTTCGGTGACGAGTGATGGGGGTGACCGGGCGGCTTGCGCTCCGACGGCGGTCGTGTGGACGGCAGTTGGCCGCCGGGCTGGCGGCGCGGAAGTGGCCTGTCGTCGGCGCCCGGCGGCGGCGGTGACTGCCGGTCGGCGGCCCGCGCGGTCAGCAGCGGCCGCGGCGCGAGCGGGTCGTCGTCGCGCGCGGCGGCCCTGCGGGTCGCGATCCTGGCCAGGTCGAGCATCACCGGGTACACCCCGCGCCCCAGCGCGAACGCGAGATCGCGCGGTGTGCGGCGGCCGTTGGCGGCGAGCAGCAGCGTACGGCCGCGCTCGCCGATACGGTCCGCGTCGGACCTGGCCTCCGCGCGGACCGCACCGCGCGCGAACTCCCCTACGGACGGCACCATTTCGCGCAGCGTCCGCAGTCGCAGCGCGGTCTCCTCGGTCAGGCGCGCGGGCTCCTGGCCGGGCCAGGCGGCCAGTTCGGGGCCGCGTCCGGGACCGTGTCCCGGGCCGCGTTCCGGGTCGGTGCGCCAGCCGGTCACCGGTTGCAGGGCCATCGCGAAGGCGCCGTCGAAGAGCGCGGCGGTGCAGACGACGAACAGCTCCGCCGCCGTCACCGATCCGCGCGCGGTCAACACCGCGCCCAGTTCGCCGTTTTCGGGGAGCGCGGCCAGCGCGGCCTCCCACTCCCGCTCGTCGATCCGCCCGGACTTCAACAGCAGCGAGCGGGCGGAGGGGGCGGCGGGTGTCTCGACGGCGCCGACCAGTCCTTCGCGGAGGAAGAGGGTGCCACCGGGGCCGCCTTCGACGGTGACGGCTCCGGTGAAGCGCTCCTGGCGGAGCTGGGCGAGGAGGGCGGGGACGTTCCGGGGCACGCGCAGCTCGGGGTCGGAGTCGGAGTCGGAGTCGGGCAAGGGATCGGGCGAGGGCTCGGGCTCGGCGTCGGGGTGGTCGAGGACCGGGGCGTCGGAGCGCGCGGGGGCGGGGGCGGGGGACGGAATCTCCCGCTCGGACCCTGCCCAGGGCTCGGACTTGGGCTCGGACACGTCGTCGGGCTCGGTCCCGCTGTCAGCCGTCATGCGAACAGGCCCTCGGCGGCCGTGGCGATGTGCCGGGCGGCCAGCGCCAGATTGGTGTCGGCGCGGTCGAGCACCGTGGAGATCAGCACCGGGTCGCCCTGCCGGGCCACGACCCGCACGACGTGGTACGTCCGCCGCCCGGTCACCACCACGCTCTCCAACTCGCCCTCCGCTCCCGCCTCGTGCAGCCCGTCCTCGATGAGGCTCAGCAGACGGCAGACCTCAGGTCCGTTTCCGGCCACCGCGCAGTCCCCGCTCTCGGCGTATGTGAGACCGGTCACCGCGTCGACCAGGGCCGCACCGGACGTCCCGGACGCACCCGAGGTCCCAGCAGTCCCTGACGTCCCGGCAGCGGAAAGGACTTCGCCGAGTACCGACTCCAGCGCGTCCACAGGCACCCCTTCACTTTCGAACACCTGGCAGAGTACTTTAACGCCGAACTCTTTCACCTGTGATCGCGCATAGCTGTTTTCCGCTCACGCCGATCCTCGCCCGTACGGTCCGCGACACCCATGGACCTGCACAACCAAGGGAATTCCCGTGAACATTGAGTCGGCACTCAAAGAAGCGATGTCCGTCGAAGGCGCCATCGGGGTCGCGCTCGTCGACTACGAGAGCGGCATGGCGCTCGGCACGCTCGGCGGCGGCCGGGGCCTGGACCTGGAGGTGGCGGCGGCGGGCAACACCGAGGTCGTACGCGCCAAGGTCCGCACGCTGTCGATGCTCGCCATCGACGACACGATCGAGGACATCCTCATCACGCTGGGCACCCAGTACCACCTGATCCGCCTGCTCGGCAGCAGCACCGGCTCGCTCTTCCTCTACCTCGCGCTCGACCGGAGCCGGGCCAACCTCGCCCTGGCGCGGCACGTGCTCAAGCAGGTCGAGAACGGCCTGGAGGTCTGAGCCCCACCGGCTCCACCCGCCCCATCCGTTCCACCTGCTCCATCTGCTCCATCTGCTCCATCCGCCGCGTCGGGTCCACCGGCTCCCCGGGGTCCACCGGCACCCCCGGCACCCCCGGCCCTGCCGGACGGAATATGCGGACGGAATTTGCCCGTCGGTGAATTTCCGCCCGCCGAATTCCCTTTTCCCTCAGCCCGGCCCCAACGGGCCCCAACCGGCCTCAGCCAAAACATCCACCCCGCCCGTCACACGGTCGACAGATTCCGCGGGACGGTGTTTTGGCATGCGCCATGCCGCATACACATGTAGGGCGGCGCCCCGCCACGCACGGGAAATCCATTTCTCCCGCCCCCGGCCCTGGCCCCACTTTCCCCACGGGAACCACCTCGCGCGGCCCCCTCACCGGCCCCTGCCGCCGTGGCCGGATATCGCCGCCTCGGCGGCAAGCCGGTGCCGCCGGGCCGCTCCGCCGTCGCGCCGCCCCGCCGTCGCGCCGCCCCGCAGTCGCGCCGCCCCGCAGTCGCGCCGCCCCGCCGCTCCGCCGTCAGCCGGCGACGCGGAAGACGTAGTCCCCGGGTCCGACCTCGTAGGCGGCGTAGCCGTCCTTCAGGCCGGTGAATCGGGCGTCGGAGGGGGCGTGGACCGCGGCGCGGGTGCGGGCCGGGACCAGGATCTGGGCCGTGGCGCCCACGGGGACGGTGGCGCGGAGCGTGAAGCGGCCGTGGTCGAGGGTCCAGGAGGAGGCCACGCGGCCGAGCGGGGACTCGACGTGGGCGGAGGCTTCGGTGAGGTCGCCGACCGGGTGGGGCCGGATCGTGATCCGGGTGTAGCCGGGCGCGGCGGGCTCGATGCCCGCGACGCGCTGGTAGAGCCAGTCGTCGACCGTGCCGAGGAAGGCGTGGTCGTGGGAGCGTGACGTGTCCTGCCACTCCTCCCACATGGTCGTGGCGCCGAGGCCCTGGAACCAGTAACCCCAGCCGGGGTAGGTGGGGTTGGTGGCGACGTCGTAGGCGAGGTCGCCGTTGCCGGTGTCGGTGAGGACGGGGAGGATCAACTTGGTTCCGAGCGCACCGGTGTTGAGGTGGCGGCCACGGGTCCTGATGTCGTTCGTGAGGTTGGCGACGACGGCCGCGCGCTCGGACGCGGGGACGATGCCGAGGCTGAGTGGCAGCAGGTTGGACGTCTGCCGGTAGCCCGCGTCCTTGTTGTCGTAGTACGCCTTCGCCTTGGCGTCGTAGAAGTTCGCGTTGATGGCGTTCGCCGTCGTCGTCGCGAAGGCGTCGAAGTGCGCGGCGTCGGCGCCGTGTCCGAGGGCGCGTGCGATCCTGGCCATCATGGTGGCCGTCTGGTGGATGTACGCGGTGCCCGAGAGCCGGGTGCCCTCCGGCGGGAACGCGGCGCCGGGCGCAACCCAGTCGCCGTAGCTGAAGCCGGTGTAGACGTTGCCCGTCTTCGCGATGGTCTGCTCGTAGTGGTCGAGCCACAGCTTCATCGCGGCGTAGTTGTCCGCCAGCGGCCGGATGTCGCCGTAGTACCAGTACAGATCCCAGTTGATCAGCACGAAACTCGCCGACCAGACCGGGTCGTTCACGCCCTTGGCGCCGACGGTGCCGGGCACGGTGTGGCCGAGCGTGCCGTCCGCGTTCTGGTCGTCGCGGTGGGCGCGCATCCAGTTCTCGTAGAAGTTCTCCATGTCGAAGTTGGCGATGGCGGAGTCGGCGGTGAGGTGCGCGTCCGCGTCGTACGGCCGCTTCTCGTACATCGGGGTGTCGGTCGGGATCGAGTGCAGGTTGTTCAGCGTCGTGTTCGCCTGGGCGTCCTGGAAGCGGTTGAGCAGGTCGTTCGAACTGCTGAAGTCGCCGGTGGCGGTGACCGCCGTGTGCACCCGCTCGCCCTTGACGGAGGTGACGGTGACGCCCGCGGGCGCGGCGACCTGTACGTAGCGGAATCCGTCGTAGCTGTAGCTGGGGCGGTAACTCTCGCCGCTCGCCGCGCCCTTGAGCGTGTACGTGTACGTCTCGAGCCCGGCGTTGTCGACCGTGCCGTCGGCGAGCAGCTTCTCGCCGTACGTGATCGTGACGACGGAGCCGGCGGGGCCGCGGAGCGCGGTATCCGCCCAACCCGCCGTGGGCGAGGCGAAGTCGTACACCTTGACGGTGCTCGTCGCGTCGCTCCTGGGCGTGGTGACCTGCTTGACCGGGAGGGTGCCGGTCACCTTGATCGGCGGGAACGCCTGCGCGCGGAGGGTGCCGCCCGGGGCGGTGACGGGGAGCGCGGGCTTCCAGGCGGTGGCGTCGAACCCCGGTTTGTTCCAGCCGGGTTGTTCGAGCCGCGCGTCGTACGTCTCGCCGTACAGGACGGATTCGGTGCGCGTCGGGCCGTCGGCGGCCTGCCAACTGCCGTCGCTGGTCACCTGTTGGGTGCTGCCGTCGGTGTAGGTGATGTCGAGTTCGAGCTTCAGCTTCGGCTCGCTGTGCCAGGGCGAGGCGTTCCACTCGTCGGGGTTCGTCATCGCGTAGTACCCGCGGCCGAGGCTCACGCCGAGCGTGTTGCCGCCGCTGCGGAGGGACTTGGTGACGTCGTACGTCGCGTACAGCACCGTCTTGTCGTAGACGGTGAAGGCCGGGTCGAGTTCGTGGTCGCCGACGCGCTGTCCGTTGAGGTAGAGCTTGTAGTAGCCGAGCCCGGCGACGTAGGCGCGGGCGGACGCGACCTTCTTGGGGCGCTGGGCCTTGCCCTTCGCGCCGCCGGTGGTGAAGTCCTTGCGCAGCAGCGGCTCGGGCGGGCTCGGGACGCTGACCGAGCTGTACCAGGGCGCGTCGCCGTAATGCGCGGCCTCCAGGGCCGCGGGCCAGGCCGCGTCGTCGAAGTCCGGCTGCTGCCAGCCGGTCGGCGCGGTGTCGCTCGCCTTCCAGGCGGCGTCGGTGACGAGGTCGGGCGGGACGCCCGCCGAGCCGTCGATGTGCAGCGTGCCGATCACCCCGGCCGGGCCGGGGAAGGTGTTGACGGCCTGGACCGCGATGACGTTACGGCCGGGCCGCAGGTCGGCCGCGATGTCCGTGACGGTGGCCGTGCTCCAGGAGTTGCTGACCTGCGGCGAGCGCGCGATCTCCTTGCCGTTGACGTAGAGGACGAAGCTGTCGTCGGCCGTCAGCTCGAACGGGGCCGCCGTGACGGCGGCGTTGGCGGGGAGGTCGACGGTGCGGCGGAAGTACCGCGTGGCCGCGGGCGCCGAGTCGGCCGGTTTGCCCTCCGGGTACCAGATCCAGTCCGCGCCGGTGAGCGTCGTGGTCGCCGGTTTCGTCGGCGAGCCGATCCAACCGCCCTTGAACTGGCCCGGATTGAGGAACGCCGTCTCGAACGAGGCCGGTTGGCTCCACCGCGACACCTTGTGCGCGCCGTCCCAGACCCGCACGCGCCAGAAGTACCGCGTCTGCGACCGCAGTTGCCGTCCCGCGTACTCGACATCGAAGGACTGCGCCGAGCGCACGTCGCCGCTGTCCCACACATCCGCGCGGCCGTCGCGCGTGCTCGACACCGCGATCTCGTACGCCGTCTGCCTGGCGCCGTGCGCGTCGCCGCTCGCGCTCAGCGTCCACCCGAGCCGCGGCTTGGCCTCGTCCACCCCGAGCGGCTCGGTCTGATGCTCCACCGTCAACTTCCCGGCCCGCACCCCGCCGCCCGCGCCGCCGTGCCCGGCCCCACCGGCCTGCGCGGGCGCCACCCCCACGACCACCAAGCTCAGCACCGCCGTCACCACACGCACGATCACCGGGGTCTCCTCTGCATCTCTGCTTCGGCACGATCTCCCCATGCGTCGACCCCACGCGTCGCCCACGAAAAAATCGTTTCAAGTCCGTGGCCGCGAACCTAAGCGGCCACCCACCGAAGGTCAAGAGCCCCACCACAAAGCATCAACCCCACTCAATTGAAACGTATTTGAAACCCTGACACCCCCACCCATCCCCCCACTCCGCCCCGGGTCCACCGCATCGACCCCGGCTGACCGGGGGGCGGTCAGGCCGACGGCTCGTGGGCGTCCATGAGGTGTTGGATCGCGTTGATGATCGCCTCTGTCGAGGCGGGGTCGGCGGCGAGGGCAGTGAGGGGGACGGTCGGCCAGCCGGTGTAGCCCTTGGTGCGCAACGCACGCAGCTTCTCGGTGAGCGCGGGGACGGCCGAGAGCGAGTCGGCGAAGGCGGCGGACGCTTCCAGGCCCAGGTGATGGGTGACCGAGGTGAAGTTGAAGGCGAGTTCGGCCTTGCCGGTGTCGTCGAAGAGCGACACAGTCCAGATCGGTACCTGCTTACCGCCGATCGGGTAGTAGCCGGACATGCTGAGGTACCTGGCCGTGCCGCTCACCAATCGGCCGAGAGTGGCAGCGTGGTCGAGCACGGCGGTCGCGATGAGACCCGGCTCCGGGGACAGGCGGGTCCGTATCGCCGCGTCCATGTCGGCGCGGGTGGTGCGCTGCGCGGTACGGCGACCGGAGGGGGATTTGGCCGCGGTGGCGACCTCGCCGTGGATGCGCGGCACGAGGACGCGGACGTCGCCGCTGCCCCGGTACTGGGTCAACTCGACCGCGTACACGTCGGTCTGCCGCATCTGACGGTTGAGGAATTCCACGATCGCCCTCAACTCCAGGGGGATCCGGTCCGCGACGAACAGCAGACGCATCTGCCCGGCGGCCAGCCGTTCCTCGACCGTCGCCCAGAAGTCCTCCGGCGCGCGGGCACCGAGCAGTTCCCCGTACGCCTCCTCCAGCGACCGGCCGTCGGCGGCGCAGGTCTCCTCGAAGGAACGCTGAAGCAGTGCCGCGGGCCAGTAACGCGCGCCGTTGGCGGCGTAGTCCAGCATCTGGCCCACCACCTCACGCCGGATGCGCGTATCGCTCGCGCGCTTGACCTCCACCAGCGTCGGCACACCGTCCGCGTCGACGAAGAGGTGGTCCAGCCAGTACGCCGAACCACCGTCCGGGCTCGTCGGCACGGCCATCTCCCGGGCGACCAGCACCAGCCGCAGCGGCTGACCGTCCGCCAGCGAACCGAAGTCGAGCACCCTGGGATGCCGCGCGAGAAGCTCCTGGAACTCGGCTTCGCTCTCGAACCCGGCCGGTTCAAGAGCCTGGAGATCCGCACCCAGCACGAACACCGACTGATCGGTCATCCGCTCCCCCGCCCCTCTGAGGTCGACCGGCCACGAATACCACAGTCCATGAGCCCCGGGGCCGGAACGGGGTCAGGCGTCGGCGAGGAGGGGGTCGTAGGGGGTGGAGCGGTGGCGGGCGGACATGAAGGTGAGGAAGTCGGTGATGAAGGCGGAACGGGTGTAGGTGGAGGCGGTGGCCGGGACGGTGCGGGTGAAGGCGGTGCGGAAGAGGGCGCGGTATTCGGTGGCGTCGATGGTCTGGTTGCCGTCCTTGTCGGTGACGTCGAAGAGGACTTCGGCGACGCGGATGAGGGCGGGGCCCGCGAGGGTGGGGGCGGCGGCGGTGTATTCGGCTCTGCTGACGCGGCCGTCGCCGTCGGTGTCGAGGGCGGACTGGAGTTCGCGCCACCAGTCGGCGTAGGCGTTGTAGAGCTTGGTCTCCTGGGGCTCGTCGAGGTCGAGGCGGGAGGACAACTCACGCGCCATGGCGGCGAGATCGGGCCAGTCGAGGAAGCCGTCGCCGGTCTGGTCGAGGACTTCGGTGAAGAACTCGTCGGCGCTGCGCAGCGATCCGCCCGGTGTGGAGGTGCCGGGGGAGGTGGGGCCTTCGTCGGCGGACTCGCGCTGGGCGGGGAAGGGCGTGACGAGGCGGATGAAGGCGCCCGCCTGCTTCATGCGGTCGCGCACGGCGGTGACCGTGGCGTAGGCGGGGTCGTCGCTGTCGGAGGTGAGGGCCATCAGGTTGGTGAGGGTCTCGGTCCTGATCCAGCCCTCGGGGAGGAAACGGGCCAGGCCGGCGGCCATGTAGGCGCCCTGCATCAGCGTCTGGGCGCCGGGGATCTCGGGCAGACCGGCGCGGCGGCGGAAGGGCTCGGGGAGGGACGCGACGGTGATCTGCCCGATGACGGGCCCGGCGAGCGCGCGGCCCGCCGCCCAGACGGTGGGCAGGCCGTCCAGCAGGGGGGGCGCGGGGAGGTGGTCGAAGAGCTTGTAGAGGATGATGCGCAGCGCCTCGGTGTTCTCCAGCTCCTCCTCGACCATGCGGTCGAAGTACTGCCAGAACTCCGGCAGTGTGGGGGGCAGTTGACCTGCCGGGTCCCCCAAGGCGCCGAGGAACGCCTGGAATTCGGCGTAGAGCTGCTCCATCGTCGTCTGGTCGAGCGGCTGCCCGCTCAACCGGCACATCGTGACCGAACTCTCGAAGAGCGTCGCGACCACCCACGCGCGGACCTCGGGGTCCATCGCGTCGTACGGACGGTGCCGGGCGTCGGCGCCGTTGAGCCGCGCGTGCAGGCGGTTGAGGCGCGCCGCCTCCCGCTGCCGTACCGCGTCGTCCGCGCCGAACATCCGCTGGAGGCTCACGAGGGTGTTGCGCAGCCGCCGCCACGGGTGCGCGACGAAGGTGGAGTTGTCGGCCAGGGCCGCGCCGATCTGCGGGTGCGCCGCCTCCAGGACCGTCGCCCTGATCACCGCCAGGCCCCAGCGGGGGTCGTTGAAGAAGCGGTGGAACTGGGAGTCGGGGCCGAAGAGGGATTCGATCCGCGGGGCGGGCGCCGCCGGAGGTGGCCCTGCGGGCGGCTTGGCCGGGTCCGGTGCTACGGGGTCCGGTGCTACGGCGGCGGGCGCTACGGGGTCGGGTCCTACGGCGTCCGGTGCTACGGCGTCCGGCTTCGACGCTCTCGGCTTCGCCTGCTTCACCGGTTGCACCGGCTTCGGCTTCACGGCCCGCGGTTTGACGGCCCGCGGTTTGACGGCCAGCGGTTCGACGACGTCCGGCTTCACGGCCCGCGGCTTCACCGCCTTCCGCTTCGCCGCGTCCGGCTTCACGGTGCCGACCGCCTCGGCCGCCCCGGTCGCCCCGGTCCCCCCGGCCGCCCGCGAACGCACGCGCTTGGAAGGCCGGTTGATGCTGCTGCTACTGCCTGTCTCCGTCACGTGCGGGACTCTCCGTTCGCGTGCGGCGGCACGCCGCCGAAGCGGCGCTTGCGTTGCTGGTACGTGTGCAGGCACTCCAGGAAGTGCGGCGCGCGGAAGTCGGGCCAGAGCACCGAGGGGAAGGTCCATTCCGCGTAAGCGACTTGCCAGAGCATGAAGTTGGAGATGCGCTGTTCACCGGAGGTCCGGATCACGAGGTCGACGTCGGGTGTGTCGGGGAAGGGCAGGTGTGCGGCGAAGTGGCTCTCGTCCACGGCGTCGGCGGACACCCCGCTGCGGATCAGGGAGCGGGCTGCCTCGACGATGTCGCCGCGTCCGCCGTGGTCGAACGCGACGGTCAGGGTCATGCCGCGGTTCGTGCGGGTGAGTGTCATCAGGTCGGCGAAGTCGCGGGCCAGCGGGGCCGGGATTCTCGGGTCGGCGACGCCGAGGAAGCGGCAGCGGATGCCGCGCGCGTGCAGGAGTGCCGCGTGTTTGCGTACGACGCGGCGCACCAGGCGCATCAGGTAGTCGACCTCGTTGCTCGGGCGGCTCCAGTTCTCGGTGGAGAACGCGTACAGGCTCAGCCACTCCACCCCGGCTCCGCGCGCCGCCTCGATGACGTCGATCACCGTCGTCTCCGCCGCGCGGTGGCCCGCCGTCCGCGGCAGCGAACGGCTCTCCGCCCAGCGGCCGTTCCCGTCCATCACACACGCGACGTGCCGCGGGGCCGGGGTCAGTGACGTGGCCCGTCGCGGCTGTCTGCCCACGCGGACTCCGGTGTCCCATACGACCGAAGTGCCGCTGTCTCGCTCCACCGTCACAGGTGCCCCCGGCCGTCACCGTCACCGCAATTGGATCAACACCTCACAGCGTCCTGGCACTTGGCCTCCGGCACATCCCGATCCGCGCATATTCACCCATGGCACGCCAGTCCGATTCCCTGCCTCCGCGACACGCGGGCGGAGGCACACCGGGGCGCGCGGAGACAGCGCCGCCTGGCTCCCTGACCCCCTGGTCCCTGCTCCCTGCTCCCTGCTCCCTGCTCCCTGACCAGGACATACGTGGCACGTAAGGCGAGGCCGCGCCAAGAAGCCGCGCCAAGAGGCCGCAAAAGGACGGCCCCGCGTCCAGACCGGGACGCGCGTCAAGATGGCGACCCGCCAGGGGGCTACGCGCTGCCCACCGCGTCCGGCTCTCCGGCAGGAGATTTGGCGGCGCGCATCGGAACGCCGCGGAAGGCCTGGACGAGGACGAAGAGGGCGCCGGCCGTGACGCACTGGTCGGCGAGGTTGAAGATGCCGCCGTTGCCGACCTGGATGAAGTCGAGGACGGCGCCGCGGCCGAAGGCGGGGGTGCGGAAGAGGCGGTCGGCGAGGTTGCCGCCGGCGCCTGCGAAGAGGAAGCCGAGGCCGAGGGCCCAGCCGGTGGAGCGGACGGCGGGGGCGACGCGGGCGATGAAGACGAGGACGCAGAGGGCGAGGAAGGTGAAGACGAGGGTGGCGCGGGGTGCGAAGGAACCGGCCGCGCCGGAGTTGCGGATGGCGGTGAAGGTCACAGCGCCGCCGAACGCGTGGCTGGCCTCGTGCCCCTCGACCACGACCGCCGCGACGGCCTTCGTGGTCTGGTCCACCACGAGCCCGACGGCCGCGGTCGCCCACAGCAGGTACGTACGCCGCACCGCACACCTCCCGATCCCAGCCCCGTCCCCCATCGAGCGTACGTGGCCGCCCGCCGAAACCCCGGCCCGCACCCACGCCGACCTGCCGCCCGTACGCCCCCGGGACCGGCCCGGCCCTGCCCGCGCCGACCTGCCGCCCGTACGCCCCCGCAACCGGCCCGGCCCCGCGCCCACGCCGACCTGCCGCCCGCACGCCCCCGAGACCGGTCCGGCCCCGCGCCGACCTGCCGCCCGTACGCCCCCGGGACCGGCCCGGCCCCGCCCGTGCCACCCTGGCCCGGCGGACAAGCGACGGCGAAACCCCTACGCCTCCGCCTGCTCCGGCATCTCCCCCACCGTCCGCGCGGTGTCGATGACCGAGAAGTTCGCGCCCTGCGGATCGGTGACGGCGGCGAACCGGCCGTAGGGGCTGTCCATCGGGCCGAAGCGGAGGGTGGCGCCGAGGTCGACGGCCTTCTGTACGGCGGCGTCGCAGTCGCCGACCGCGAAGTAGACGTTCACGTACGCCGGTACCTCCGGCGGGAATTCGTCACCCATGGTCATGCGGCCGAGCACCGGATTCGGGCTGCCGCCGACCTTGAAGACCTTGAAGTCCACCCCGGCGTCGGTCATTTGCTGCGCGGAGTACGTGAACGCCTTCGTCAGGAAGGCGTCCGTGACGTCGGGCTCGCGCGTGAAGAACTCGGCCCAGCAGAAGGCGCCCGGCTCGCCCACCTTCGCGAAGCCCTTGTGCTGATCCGGCTGCCAGAGCCCGAAGGCCGCGCCGGTCGGCTCCTTGGCCAGCGCCATCGTGCCGAGCCGGCCCACCTGCATGGGCTCCATGAGCAGTTCGCCGCCCGCCGCCTTCACCTTCTCCGCGGTCGCCGCCGCGTCCGGGGTGGCGAAGTACAGGTTCCAGGCCGACTTCCCCTCTTCTCCCGGCATCGGCGGGACCACGCCCGCGACGGCCTCCCCGTCCGAGAACGCCTGCGCGTAATCGCCGAATTCGCTCGCGCTCTCCCCGAACGTCCAGCCCAGCACGTCGGCGTAGAAACGCTTGGCCCCTTCCAGGTCCACGAACATGGCGTCCACCCAGCACGGTGCGCCTTCCGGGAAATCAGTCATGACCCGCGACTCCGTCCCCACGAATGTGACGTACGTCACTTACGTACGTCTCCACGCTAGTCAGTCCTCGCGCTCCCCGCACGGCGAGGCAACGGTGACGGGCGACGGAAAGCGGAAACGCACGAAGTGGCCATGGTCACCACCGTTCCGGGAATGCGCGCCCGGCGGCCGGAGGCTGAGGGAGTACGGAGGCCGCACCTCCCGTGAGACCCCTTCGGACAAGGAAGTTGACCCCATGTACAAGAAGATCCTCGCCGCTGTCGACGGTTCGGCCCACGGCAGTGCCGTCCTCGACGCGGTGTCGGCGCTCGCCAAGCTGACCGGCGGGACGGTGCAGGTCATCCACATCCGGCCGTCGCAGGTGATCTCCGGAGGGATCACCAGCACAGTGGTGCCGGTGGAGGAGAGCGCCGAGAGCCGCAAGGTCGTGGACGACGCGCTCGCACGGCTGCGCGCGGACGGCATCACCGCCGACGGCGAGGTGGACGAGGGCCTGACCGAGGACCTGGCCGCGATACTCGTCGAACGCGCCGAAGCCCTCGGCAGCGACCTCATCGCCGTCGGCCCCGGCCACTACAGCGGCATCTCCGCGCTTCTGCACCCGAGCGTCAGCCGCGCCGTCGCGAAGTCGTCTCCCGTGTCGGTCCTGCTGGTCCACAGCGAGGCCGGAGCCACCGCCTGACCTGCCCCTTCCCCTTTCCGGATCGCCCCACTGCCCGCCACCCCCGGTTCCGCACCCGGCCGGGGACGGCGGGCAGCGTCGTACCGGGAGCCTTACGCGGAGCCGCGCCCGAAGCCGTACGCGGACGGGGGCGGAGCCACCGGAGGACAAGCGGCACCACCGGAGG
Organism: Streptomyces sp. NPDC003300; assembly: GCF_040610915.1. Lineage (NCBI taxonomy): Bacteria > Bacillati > Actinomycetota > Actinomycetes > Kitasatosporales > Streptomycetaceae > Streptomyces > Streptomyces sp. NPDC003300. The sequence goes on from NZ_JBEXNE010000005.1 coordinate 56,244, forward strand.
GCAGGCGGCAGCACCGGAGGACAGGCGGCGCCACCGGAGGACAACAAGCGGCGGCACCGGAAGACAAGCGAAGGCACCGGCAGAAACGGTCAAGCGGGGCAATTCACCGACCGCCGGACACGGAGAGTACGGCCGCGTAACCTGACCGTCAGCCGGGCGCCTGGACGCTGGTGCCCTCTCCGTACATCGCATTCGGCGGTGTACGGAGAGAGGAGCAGTGCAGTGGCGCGTCACCGCAGGCCGAAGAGGCTGCGGACTACCGATCGATTACGCATGGGCTGGTGGCTCGTCCAGATTGCCGTCTGGATCCATCAGCACGTCAACGACCGGTAATCCGGCTGGGCGGGGGCCGTCTTCGTGGGATGCGGCGGCGGCCTCCGCGTACTCATCTCATGATGTGCCGCCCCGGCCCCGCGGGCCGCGAGTCGCACGACTTTGGCATATGCCAATCCACGCGTCGAGCGTTCCTTCGCGTCCGCCCCCCGGCCTCATTCGGCCGCGACGTGCGCGCCCCGGCCTCATCCGGCCGCGGCGTGCGCCCCCCGGCCTCATTCGGCCGCGCCCTCAGGAGCGGCGGTACGGACCGCGCCCGCGTGGCGCTTGCGCTCCAGGACGACGAGCGGGCAGTTCAGCGCATCGGCGATCTTGATGAGATTGGCGGGGGTGGCACTGCGCCAGCCCGACTCGATCTCACCCATGAGCTGCTCCGAGATGCCGACCTGGTCGGCGAGCGCCCGCTTGGTCAGCCCGGACTTCTCCCGCGCCCAGGTGACGGCCTCGGGCTCCTGATGGAGCCTGCTCGGCCGGGTGCGGTGCGACATGGGCAAAAACTAGCGCGTAGTAGCGCGTAGCACAAGTATTTATCGGGAACTACGCACACCTGCGCACGTTGCCGCCGCGCATATGCGCAGGCCAGACCGGCCGATACCCGCCCCTCTTCGCCGTATCGCTGGACGCATAATGCGTAGTTGTGCGAAGCTCGCCGCATGACTGAGCGCCCGGACGCGCCGCCCGAGGGGGAGCTGATCAAGGTCGCGCTCGCGGCGTCCGGCCTTTCCCAGCGGGAGGCCTCGCGGCGAGCCGGCATGAGCGACACGCGGTGGCGGCAGATCGTCAGCGGTTACCAGTCGGTCGACGGGACACCGGTCCCCGTCCGCGGCCGTGACGAGACGCTGGCCCGGATGGCGCATGTCGTCGGCGTACGCCCGGAGCAGTTCGAGGACGTCGGCCGCCCCGACGCCGCCGAGGAGCTGCGCGACCTCACGGCCCGCAAGCGGGACATCGACGCCGCCTCGGCCATCCCCTCCGGCGCGTACGACCGCCTGGAGGAGCGCTGGCACCTGGTGGAAGCCGTGCTCCGCACCGCGCGCGAGGGGCTGAGCCCGTCCGAGGACAGCAGCCTCGTCGGCCGGGTGCACGGGCTGCTGGCGCAGGACCCGGACGGTTTCACGCCCAAGGCCCCTGGCTAGCAGCCGACTTCACCCGTCGGCGCTCAGGCCGCGCCGGAGGACGGCGCGCTCGCCCGTACCAACTCCCGTGCCAGAGCGACGCTTTCCGCGAGCGTGTCGAGCGGCAGCGGCTGGGTGGCGAGCGCGCCCTCGTGCAGCAGGAGGAGCCGGGTGGCCAGGGCGGCGGGGGACGCGCAGGCCGCCGCGGTGGCGAGGCGCTCGAAGAGCCCGAGCAGCCAGAGCTTCTGGTCCGCGGCGACGCGGTGTGCGGGGTGCGCGGGGTCGGGGAGTTCGGCCAGGGCGTTGATGAACGCGCATCCGCGGGTGTTGGTCGCGCTCCAGGTCCGCAGCGCCTCGAAGGGCGCGGTGACGGCCTCGACGGGGTCGTCGCAGGCGTCGACGGCGGCGCGGACGAGGGCCCGCCAGCGCCGGTCGCGCTCGCCGAGGTAGACCGCCACGAGCTGGTCCTTCGAGCCGAACTGGTTGTACAGCGTCCGCTTGGTCACGCCCGAGTGCTCGGCGATCAGGTCCACGCCCACCGCCGTGATCCCGCGCCCGTAGAACAGCTCCTCGGCAGCCGCCGCGATACGGCGGCCCGCGGCGGTCATGGGCCGTACGTCGCCCGCTTCCGTCTCCTGGACCTCCGGCATCGGACCCCCCTTCACTGATCGGTGTACCGTGGGTCAATGTTCACAGATCAGTGTACTCAGGAGGACGGTGGAGCGATGAGCGTGCCCGGGACCATGCGTGCGGTACGGATCGCCGGTCACGGCGGGCCGGAGGTGCTGGAGGCGGTGGAGGTGGCCGTGCCCGCCCCGGGGGCGGGCGAGGTGCTGGTCGAGGTCTCCGCCGTCGCGCTCAACAACACCGACCTGTGGACGCGCGAGGGCGCGTACGGAAGCCCGCAGGACGCGACGGCGCTGTCGGGCTGGCGCGGGCCGATCGACTTTCCGCGGATCCAGGGGGCCGACGTGGCCGGGCGGGTCGTGGCGGTCGGGCCACGGGAGGACGTCTCCGCCGACGGGGGCGCTGGCTTCGAAGGGGGCACTGGCCTCGACGGGGGCGCTGTGGTTGACCGGGATACGGCGCGGGCGGTCGCCGGGGACACGGCGCGGGCGGTCGCCGGGAACGCCGCCGAGGCGGCGGCCCGGGGCACGGCCGCGGAGCCGAACCCGTACGCGGGCCTCCTCGGCCGCCGCGTCGTCATCGACCCGGCCGTCTACGACTCCGACCGCCAGGACGCGAATCCCATCGGCCTCATGGGCAGCGAACGCGACGGCGGCTACGCCGAATACGTGACCGCGCCGGTCGGCCGCGTGCACGACATGACCGAATCCCCGCTCACGGACGACCAGTTGGCGTCGCTGCCGACCGCGTACGGCACGGCGCTCGGCATGATCGAGCGCGGCGGGCTGCGGGACGGCGAAACCGCCCTGGTCTCCGGCGCGTCCGGCGGCGTCGGCCTCGCCCTGACCCAACTCGCCCGCGCGCGCGGCGCGAAGGTGCTCGCCGTCAGCAGCGGTTCCAAGGCCGACGCGGTCCGCGCGGCGGGCGCGCACGTCGTCATCGACCGCGCGCGGGACGTCGCCGGGCAGATCCGCGCCGCCGCCCCCGACGGCATCGACATCGGACTCGACGTCGTCGCAGGGGAGTTGGTGAGCGCGTGCCTGCCGCTGCTGCGCGAGGGCGGCCGGTGGGTGGTCGCGGGGGCGCTCGGCGGGTACGGCGTCACCTTGGACGTACGCCGTCTGTATCTGCACAACGCGCGGGTGATCGGCTCCTCGATGCACACGCCCGCGCACTTCGGGCTCCTCATGGACCTGGCGCGCGAGGGCGCTGTCCGGCCGGTCGTCGCGGCGACGTTCCCGCTCGCGCGGGCCGCGCGGGCGCAGGAGGAACTGGCCCGCAGGGGGCACGTGGGGAAGATCGTGCTGCACCCGTAGGGCCGCCCGCGGTGCCGGGCGGCGGCCTCCCCCGCACGCGCGCCCCGCCGTGGTGGAATTGGGTGCGTTCGAGCGAGGCGGGCGCGCGGGCACGCGGACGGAGCCGGGATGGGGAGAGTCGTGGGGCGGCGGGCAGTGCTGGGGAGCGGGGATGTGCGGCGCGTGGCGCTCGGGCTGCCCGGGACCGTCGAGAAGGAGTTGTGGGGACATCCCACGTTCCATGTCGGCCGCCGGATGTATGTGACGGTGCCCGACGACGGGACGTCGTTCGCGGTGCGCTGTCCGCGGCACGAGCGCGCGGAGCTGATCGCCTCGGAGCCGGAGAAGTTCTGGGTGCCCGCGCACGAGGCCCACTCGTCGTGGGTACGGGCGCGGCTGGCGGCGCTCGAGGACGAGGGCGAGCTGTACGACATCCTGCTCGACTCGTGGCAGCAGGCCGCGCCGCAAGAGCTGGTCGAGACGTTCCCGGCGAACGGCCGCCGCCCCGAACGGAATTGATTCACCCGGCGGGCGGGGGCTGCCCATCAATGCGCGCTGCCGTGGAATCAATCTCGCGGGCGTCGCATACGGGGTCCGCGGGAATCGTCGCGGAAGGGCAGCACCGCCGATGGACGAAGCACGTCCGTACGCATGGGAGTTGGGGCAGGTCTGGCTGACGGTGGTGCGCCCGCCGGGACCGCTGACCGTACGGCCGGGGGCGGGGCCGGGGCGGGGATCGGGGCCGGGGCTTGGGCTTGGGCTTGGGCAGGGGCCTGGACGTGGACCGGGGCATGGGCCTGGGCCGGGGGTCGACCACTGGCGGCTGGCGCTGGTGTCGGAGGGGCCGCTGACGCTGCGCAGGGCGGACGGGGTGGACCGGGGGGACCTGAGCGTTGCCGGGAACGGTGCCGCGAACGTCGGCCGGACCGGTGGCGGAGACCTCGGCGGGGACGCGGAACGCGACCGGGCCGGTACGCGGCTGGAGGCCGGCGAGCTGGGGCTGTGGGAGCCCTCACGGCCGCTGCTCGTCAGGGCGGTTGAGTCCGCCGCGCCGCGAGGGCGGGCGATCGTGCTGCACCTGCCGCGCGAGGCGGTGCCGGTGCCCGCCAGGTCGCTGAGGCACCTGGTCGCGCGCCCGCTCCCCTCCGACACCGGACCCGCCGCGCTGCTGGCGCACTACGTCGAAGGGCTCGCCGACCAGGCGGCCGGTTCGGTGCTCGCCCCGCAAGGCGCGCGCCTCGGCTCGGCGGCGCTGAGCCTGGCCACGGCCTTCCTGGCCCAGCTCGCCGAACCGGCGGCCGTACCCGCGTCCCGCACCCTCGAACTCCGCTGCGCCATAGGCGAGTACATCGACCGCCACCTCGCCGCGCCCTGGCTGTCGCCCGCCGCCATCGCCTCCGCGCACCACATCTCGGTGCGCTACCTGCACCACCTCTTCCGCCAGGACGGCGGCCGTACGGTCGGCGGACACGTCCGCGCCGAACGGCTCGACCGCTGCCGGGCCGATCTGGCCGACCCTCGGATGGCGCACCGCAGCGTCAACCGGATCTGCGCGCGGTGGGGCTTCCCGGACGCGGCGGTCTTCGGCCGTGCCTTCAAGAAGGAGTACGGCGTCGCGCCCGGCGCCTACCGCAGGCGGCTGTTGAGCGCGTGAGCGTCCACACCGCCCCCGCACACGCCCGCCGAGCGGGCGACCGTACGCCCGAACTCCCCGCCCCCACCTGACCGGTCGGCCGAGGCGCGACCCCTGCCCCCATCGCGGCTCACTGCGGTCGTCCTCCCCGATCGTCGTCGCCACTGACGACCCGCACCGCGCGCCGCGCTCTCGGCCCACCGGCCCCGGGCACCCTCCCCCGTGCGCCGGGCCACCGAGTCTGCCGGGGACCGAGCCGCCCGTCATCGGCCCTGTGCGCACGGGAGTTGACCGAGAGCGCAATGCCGGGCCCGCGCGGCGCGGCCCTCAGCGGGCGGTGGTGCGGCAGACCGGGCGGGCCTCAGCGGGCGGTGGTGCGGCAGACCGGGCGGGCCTCAGCGGGCCGTGGTGGTGCCGCAGACCGGGCGGGCCGGTTCGTCGGGGAGATACGTGCCGCGCTCCTGCCGGGTGAGGTCGCGGCCGACCGCGCGGCAGACGGCGGTGACGGCAGCCGCGGGGTCCGGCAGGTCAACGGCCCACAGCCGCACGGTCTGTTGCGGGTCGAGAACGAGGAGCGTGTGCGCGTCGGGGCCGAAGGCGAGGTCGGTTGCGGAGCGGGGCGCCGCCGTGAGGGTGGCCCGCACGTGTCCGGTGGCCACGTCCAGGAGGTGCACGGGCCCGTCCCAGTCGCCCGCCGCGACGGTCCGGCGGTCGGGGGTGAAGGCCACCGACGTCACGGGCGCGGTACGGCCGGTGGCCAGCGCGCGGGTGCGGCCGGTCGTCAGGTCGGCGAGCAGGACGTGGCCGTCCCAGGTGCCGACGGCGGCCGTGCGCCCGTCCGAGCTGAGAGCGACGCCCGAGTCCACCATGGGCATGCTGCCCGAACTGCCGTGCACAGGAGCGCCGTTCAGGATGGACCGGGTCTCCCCCGTGCCCAGGTCGACGAGCGCGACCGCGCCGTCCACGGTCTGCGCGGCCACGATCCGGCCGTCCGGGCCGAAGACGGGTCCCGTGCCGGGTGCGATCCACACCCGGAAGGTCGTACGGAAGCGGTGCGCGCGCACATCCCACGGCCGCAACCGGCCGTCGTAGTCGGCGATGACGAGCGTACGGCCGTCGGGGCTGAACGCCAGGCCGCCCGCGTTCCCGGCCGCCGCAAGGGTGGCGGTGACCTGCCCCGACACGGTGTCCCACAGCCGCACCGAGCCGTCGCCGTCCCAACTGGCCACCGCGCGACCGTCCTTGGTGACGGCGACCGCGACCGGCGGCGGTCCCGGGGACGGACCGGCCAGGACGCGCACATGTCCGGTGGCCGTGTCGCGCAGCCGGAGTCCGCCGTCCGTTCCGGCCAGTACGACGCCACCGCCGCCGAAGGCCGCCGCCGCGACGCCGGGCAGGACGGCGGGGCCGTTCGTCACGTCCCACAGCCGTACGGTGCGGTCCGCGCCCGCCGTCGCGAGGGTGCGGCCGTCGGGGCTGAAGGTGAGCGCGCGGACGGTGCCCGTGTGACCGGACAGCACCGCACGGGCCCTGCCCGTGGCCACGTCCCAGATCCGTACCGTCCGGTCGTCGCCGCCGGTCGCGAGGGTGCGGCCGTCCGGGCTGAACGCCAGCGCGCCGACCTGGCCCGCGTGCCCGGACAGCACCGCGCGTACGCGGCCGGTCGCCGCGTCCCGGATCCGCACCTTGCCGTCGGCGAAGTCCCCCGTGGCCACGCTGCGGCCGTCCGGGCCGCACGCGAGGTCAAGGAAGTCCCCTCCGTCGTCCGGGACTTCGTGGGCCTGCGACCTGGCGGCGAAGTCGGCCAGCGGGCGGCCGGTCCGGGTGTCCCACTCGCGGATCCGCCCGGCGTCGGACATCGCCACGACGCGCCCGCCCGCGCAGAACGCCACCGGTCCCGGGATCTTCTCGCGGCTGGTGACGATCCGCCGGTCGCGGCCGGTCGCCACGTCCCACAGCCTGATCGCGCCGCCGCGGTCCGCGGTGACGGCGGTGCGGGCGTCGGGGCCGAGTTCCCAGTCCAGCGGCGGCTCAGTGCCGAGGGCCACGGTCCTGGCCCCCCGGCCGCCCTCGGCGGACACCGGGCGCAGGTCCAACTCCCCCTTCCAGCCGGTGATCGCGAGGGTGCGGCCGTCCGCGCCGTACGCCAGCGCGGTCGCGCCCGCGCTCGGGTGGCCTACCGTCGAGCGGACCCGGCCGCCCGCCGCGTCCCACTGGATCACCGTGCCCGCGCTGTCGCCGGTCGCGAGGGTGCGGCCGTCCGGGCTGAACGCCAGTGACTCCACGTCGTGTTCGCGGTCCGGCGGGCGCAGGACGGCTTTGAGGGGCAGCGCGGCGGCGGCTTCGAGGCTGACCACCGCCTCGGTGGTGGGGCTCTCGCGATACGCCTGGACGGCCAGCAGCGAGGCGAGTTCGGGGTCGGAGCCGACGAGCGCGTCCGACGTGGTGGCGAGCTGCCGCGACAGCGCGACCTGCCGGGCGGCGTCGGCGGCCCTGCGCTGCCGCTCGTTGCTGCGGCTCTGCGTCCACGCCGTCGCCCCGGCCGCCACGGCCAGCACGAGGAGTACGGACAGGGTCGCCGTCAACGCCCGCAGTCTGCGGGTGGTTCGGGCGGCGGCCTGCTCCTCGCGGCGGCGGGCAGCGGTGCTGGCGTCGAGGAACGCCCTTTCGGTGGGCGTCAGTTCGTCGGGTCCGCCGTCCGCCTGCGCCGCCGGGAACGCCTCCCCGGCCGGGAACGCCTCCTCGGCCGCCGCGAGCCGCGAGCCCCGGTACAACGCGCCGGGCTCGCGGTCGAGTTCGTGCCACATCACCGCCGCGTCGGTGAGCCGACGGTGCACGCGCAGCCGGGTCCGCTCGGCGTCGATCCAGGACCGCAGCCGTGGCCACGCCTGGATGAGGGCTTCATGGGCGAGGTCGACGGTCCCGTCGTCCACGGTGATCAGCCGGGCCCTGGCCAGCTCGTCCAGGACGACGGCGGTGTCGTCCGCGCCCAGGGCGAGTTCGGCGCGGGCCACCGGTCTGCGGGTGTCGGGGGTGCCGTCGCCCGGCATGACGAGGCGGAGCAGCACGCGGCGCGCGAGGGCCGCCTGCTCGGCGGTGAGCCGGTGGTAAAGGTCCTCCGCCGTACGGGAGATGGCGCCGTGCAGACCACCGGCCTCGTCATACGCCCGCTCGGTCAGCGCCCGGCCGGCGCGCCGCCGCCACGTCTCCAGCAGCGCGTGCGACATCAACGGCAGCCCGCCCGGCTCCCCCACGACCTCCGCGACCACCCGTGCGGACAGCGCCCGCTCCACGATCAGCCCCGCGGCCTGCGCCGGCCGCACCACCGCCTCCCGCAACTCGTCCCGGTCCATCGGCCCCGCCAGCAGCGTCGCGTCCTGCAACGCCCCGATCAGCCGCGGATGCTCCGCACACCGCCCCAGAAAGTCCGCCCGCACCGCGATCACCACCCGCGTCCGCCCCGCCGGATGCGCCGCGGCCAACAGCCGCTCGATAAACCCCTCCCGCTCCGCCGCGTCGGCACACAGCGTGAACAGCTCCTCGAACTGATCCACAATCAGCCACGTATCCCCCCCGCCACCCTCCGCACCGGACCCCGCACCAACCCCCCGACCGCCCACCGGCCCAAGTCCCGGACCAGCCCCCCGACCGCCGGTCGCGCCGATCGCCGTACCAGCCGTGAAGCCAGCCGCGCCAGCGCCCTCCGGGCCGGACTCGGAGCCGGTCACATGCCCAGCCGCCGTACCGCCGGACGAGCCGGACCCCGCGTCAGCCGCGTACCCAGCCGCCGAACCAGCGGTGCCCGTCGCACGACCGCCCGCCGGGCCGGGGGCCGGACCGGCCCCGTAGCCAGCCGCAGGACCGCCCACCGGGCCGGACCCCGAACCAGGCGCAAGCCCAGCCACGCGACCATCGGACGAATCCGGCGCCGCGGTCGCGGCCGAGGCGGTCACCGGACCAGAAGCATGCCCGTCCGCCAGACCGGCCTCCGGGCCTCGCTCCGGATCGGCCGTCGTACCCGTCGCACGACCGCCCTCCAAGCCGGACGCCGGACCGGATGCGTGCCCGGCAGGGCGACCGCCCTCCGGGCTGGGCTCGGAGCCGATCACGTGCCCAGTCGCCGGGCCGCCCACCGGGCCAGGCCCCGATCCAGCCGCAAGCCCAGCCGCCCGACCGCCGGGCGAATCCGTCGCCGCACTCGCGGCCGAGGCGGTCGCGGGACCACCCTCCGGATCGGCCGTCGTACCCGTCGCACGACCGCCCGCCGGGCCGGGGGCCGGACCGCCCGCGGTGCTGGCCGCAGGGTCGTACGTGGAGCTCGCCGCAGGCGTCAGGTGGGGGGCGTGGTCGCGGAGCGGATGGGCGCCGGGGGTGAGGATGCGGAGGGCGGCGGGGCGGGTGGCGGGGTCGGCGACTTGCTGGAGGCGGGGGATGAGGCCGGCGCGCAGGAGGGAGGACTTGCCGCTGCCGGAGGGGCCGAAGACGGCGGTGAAGCGGCGGCGGGCGGTGAGTTCCAGCAGGCGGTCGGTGAGGCGGTCGCGGCCGAAGAAGATGTCGGCGTCGCCCGCTTCGAACCGGGCCAGGCCCCGGTAGGGCGCCGGATCGTCGCCGTCCTCGGCGTCCCGCGGCCCCGCGGCCCGCGTGGCCGCCGCACGCCAGCGCCGCTCCCAGTCGGCCGGATCGCCGCCGCACGCGCGGACGTACGCCAGGACCACCGGCAGCGTCGCCAGCGTCTCGCCGGAGGCGGCCCGCGACAGCGTGCTCGCGCCGAAACCCGCGCCCCTGGCCATCGTCCGGTACGTCGGCTTGCCCGCCGCCTCCCGCAAGTCGCGCAGCTCGCGCGCCAGTTGGCGTACCGGGTCGTCGCCCGGCGCCATCTCCTTCTCCGGACGTCCCGACACCGCGCACTCCCCTCGACGGACAGAGCTGCCACGCTACGCAGAGCCGCGCCCCGCGGGGACGGCCACGGCCCGGAATTGCACTGGGTGCACACCGCTGCCGCATACCTCCCTGGCCGGGCACCGTCCTCCTCCCGTACGGCGCGCGGACGGCTCCGTAAACGTTGCCGGAAGCCTTGACAGGGGCTGGGGCAAGGCCGACTCTCGCGTGGAGAGAGCGCTCTCACGCAACCCCCCACACAAGGAGCAGGCATGTCGATGAGAGACAAGCGCTTGCGGAAACGGCTGGGCGTCGGATTAGTCGCCGTCAGCGCGATGGCCGCGGTGGCGCTGGCCGGTTCGCCGCAGGCGTCGGCGTCCGCCGTAGGAAAGGGCACCGTCTCCCCACAGACGGCGACCCGGACCACGGCGGCACAACAGGCCACGCGACAGGCCGCACAACCGGCCGCCGTACAGCCGAACGCCGTCCCCGCCGCCCCGAGCGGCTTCACCACCACCTGGAGCGACGACTTCAACGGCGCCGCCAACACCGGCTTGGACACCGGGACATGGCGCTACGACGCCGGTGAGGGCTGGACCTTCGGGACCGGCGAGATCGAGACGATGACGAACAGCACGGCCAACGTCTACCAGGACGGCAACGGCCATCTGGTGCTCAAGGCACTGCACTCGGGCACGGACCCGAACACCGGCTGGACGTCGGGACGGGTCGAGACCCAGGCGGACGGCTTCGGCGCGCAGCCGGGCGGCGTGGTCCGGATGCAGGCGTCGATCCAGCAGCCGAACGTGACCACGGCCAACGGCGCGGGCTACTGGCCCGCGTTCTGGATGCTGGGGTCGCCGCTGCGCGTGGGCGTGCCGTGGCCGGGTTCCGGCGAGGTCGACATCCTGGAGGACATCAACGGCCGCAGCTCGGTGTTCGGCACCCTGCACTGCGGGACGAATCCGGGCGGCGCGTGCAACGAGTCCAGCGGCGTCGGCAGCGGTGAACGGGCCTGCTCCGGCTGCCAGACGGGCTATCACACGTACGCGGTGGAGATCGACCGCTCGACGTCACCCGAGCAGATCCGCTGGTACCTGGACGGCGCGAACTACTTCACGCTCAGCTCCAACCAGGTGGACGCCACGGCGTGGGCCAACGCCGTCGACCACAGCTTCTACATCATCTTCGACCTGGCGATCGGCGGCGGCTTCCCCGCCGCCTTCGGTGGCGGCCCCAACGCGGCCACGGTCAGCGGCGGTTCGCTGAACGTCGACTACGTGGCGGTCTACAACAAGGCCGCGCCCGGCAGCACCGGCACCAACATCGCCAAGGGCAAGCCGACCACGGCCTCCTCGACCGAGAGCGCGCAGTTCCCCGCGTCGAACGCGACCGACGGCGATGTCACCACCCGCTGGTCGAGCGGTTTCAGCGACCCGCAGTGGGTCCAGGTCGACCTCGGCCAGTCCTACAACCTCACGCACGCGAGTCTGGTCTGGGAGGCGGCGGCCGCATCCGCCTACCAGCTACAGACGTCGGCCAACGGCACGACCTGGACGACGGTCTACTCCAACAACAACAGTCCGGCCGACATCCAGGACACCGCGCTGTCGGCCACGGCCCGCTACGTGCGGGTCTACGCGACCGCCAGAACATCCCAATACGGCGATTCGCTGTACGAGTTGGCGCTGTACGGCACACCGACGTCCGGCGGCGGCGACCCCGGCGGACCCGGCACACCCACCCTGCTGTCGCAGGGGAAGACGGCCACGGCCTCGTCCAGTGAGAACGGCAGCTTCACGGCGGCGAGCGCGGTGGACGGCGACCCCGGCACCCGCTGGTCCAGCACCTTCAGCGACCCGCAGTGGCTCCAGGTCGACCTCGGCGCCAGCCACACCGTCAGCCAGGTCAAGCTCAACTGGGAGGCCGCGTACGCGACGGCGTACCGGATCCAGACCTCCGCGAACGGCACCACCTGGACGGACGTCTACTCCACGACCACCGGCACCGGCGGCAATCAGACGCTGAACGTCACCGGCACCGGGCGGTACGTGCGGATGTACGGGACGGCGCGCGCCACGCAGTACGGCTACTCGCTCTGGGAGTTCCAGGTGCTCGGCACCTGACCCTCAGGACCGCGTGCGCACGTGAGCACGTAAGCACGTAAACGTCCAAGGCCGCCCCCGGTGCACGCGCCGGGGGCGGCCCGCGTACCAACAGCCCTACGCGTTACGGCACTTGCGCCAGCCGCAACGTCCTCGCTCCCGCCGTGAAGGACTCCTGCGCCGCAGTGCTGGACATGAACGTCCAGTCGGAGCCGCCGCCTTCGGCGTGGGTGTACTGGAACCAGATGAAGCCGATGACGTCATGGCGGCTCGCCAGCCACGGGAAGAGGCTGGCGATCCAGGGGGCCTTGCGCCCGCCCGGCTGGGCGCCGGTCTCGGTGATGAGCAGCGGCTTCGCGGTGAACGCGCGCAGGGCGTTCACCGACGGGTTGAGGAGTTCGCCCGCCGAGCTCTCGGCGACCCCGTAGGCGTCGAGGCCGATCCAGTCGACGTAACCGTCGCCCGGATAAAGGGACTTCAGGCTGATGTCGTCCGCGCCGCGCAGCGTGTTCGGGGCCCAGACCCAGATCACATTGGTGGCACCGGCCTGCTGGAAGATGTCGTGGACGTGCTTCCACGCGGCGACGTACTCACCGGGTCTGTTGCCGCCGTTGGGCTCGGCCCACGGGTACCAGTGGCCGTTCATCTCGTGGGCGAAGCGCAGCGCGATCGGGAAGCGGTTGGCTTTGACGGCCTCGGCGAAGGACCTGATGTACGGGTCGTGCGCACCGTCGATGATGGTGCGCAGCGCGTACGAGGGCTGCTCGGTGCCCTTCGCGGAGCCCGCCCACGGTTCCCAGGAGACGACGGGCACGGCGTGCTGGGCGTAGGCGGCGCGGACCGGGTCCGGGTCGAAGCCGCGGGTCCAATTGACGTAGTACTCCACCATGTTGGGCGTGACGCCGCCCGCGTCGCGGCCGACTCCGGCCAGGACGGCCGAATTCCAGGGCGCGTCGGGCTTGGCGACGCCGAAGTACGTGGTCCCGGCGGGCGGTCGGCGGATGGCGTCCTTGTCGGGCACGGCGGTCCGCGGCGGCCCCGGCGCGATGGTCGACACCCCGTCGTCGTCGCCCACGCCGCTGTCGGCCGCCCGGTCGGCTCCCGCGCTGCGGTCGCCGCCCCCGTCCCCGCCGTCACCCCAGGCGAGCGCGGCGACCCCGATCAGCAGCGCGAGGACCGCGGCGGGCACGACGTACTTCGCCCGGCTCCAGACCTGGCCGTAGAAGGGGCTGGACAGCCGCCCCGGCCAGTTGACGAGCGGACCTCCGCGCGTCCACCGGTCGCGTCTTCCCCCGAGCATGCTCCCCCGCCTCCGTCACCCGTACCCCCGACGATTCCCTGAACGCCCCGCGCGCCCCGCCCCCGGCGCCCCGCCCCCTTCGGGCCCGGCCACGTCCGCGACCGGCCACGCCCGCGACCGGCCACGTCGGCGACCGGTCCGGTCGGCGCGCCCAACGCGCCCGCTACCGCGCCGACTTCCGCGGCAGCCGGTCGAACAGCGTAATCCGCAGGCCGCCCGCGAAGTCCTTCGCGGTGCCCGCCTTGTACTCGGTCTGGAGGAATCTCCCCTCGTCGGCCGTCATCCCCGCGTACGGCGTGCGCGGCGCGGTGGCCACCAGCCAGATCCGCTGGACGTCCTTGGTGCACACCACGGGCGCGGAGCACGGCTGTCCGGTGTACGTACCGTCCCGCTGCGGCGACACCGTCACGTACACCGCGTCCGGCGGGTCGGCCACGGCGCGCAGTTGGTACGCGGTGCCCCGCATCGCCTTGTCCAGCTCACCGCTGTAGACGACCCCGTCGCCGCCGCGCGTCTGCGTCCGCAGCCAGGCCGACGCCGCCTGGTAGTCGGGGAGTCCGGGCCGCGGGTCGGTGCGCAGGCCGTTGAAGGCCGGCAGCGAGACCGCGGCCACGGCGACGGCGGCGACCGCGCCGAGCACGATCTGCCGGGTCGCCGCCCCGCGCTCCCTGCCCGGCAGCAGCTTGGCCAGACCGCACACCCCGGCGCCCGCGAGCAGCGCGACGGCGGGCACGGTGAAGACGAAGTACGACGGCGTGAACAGGTTGCCGTACGAGCGCAGTCCGAACAGCGCGACCGGCGGCAGCACCGCCCACACCAGCAGCGGTACGCCGTTCCTGCGGCCGAGCAGCACCCCGAGCAGCGCGAGGCCGCCCACCGCGAGGGCGGCGTGCTGCGAGCCGATCAGCTCCTGCGGCAGCCGCAGCAGCGCGTGCACGTCGGTGCCGCCCTGCGGGTCCTGGTGGTTCTGGCCGCGCGCCAGCATCAGCACCGCGAAGAGCGGCGCGACCGGCACCAGCGTCACCGCCAACCACGCCCCGGTGCGCTGGCGTTCGGTGGCCAGCGTGATCAGCAGATACGCCACCACGACCGTGGCCGCCACCGGGTGGAACAGCCCCGTGCACAGCATCCCGAACGCGTATCCGCCCCACCGGTCCGCGCCCACGTGGTCCAGCGCCCGGTACAGCAGCAGCGCCCCCGCCACCACCGACAGCGCCGCCAGCGCGAACGGCCGTGCCTCCTGCGCGAATCGCGTCGTCACCGGCAGCACCGCGAACACCAGCCCCGCGACCAGCCCGGTCGGCGCGTCGAACATCCGGCGGCCGAGCAGCGCCAGCAGTCCCGCCGTCACCGCCATCGCCACCACCGACGGCACCCGCAGCATCGCGGGCGAACTCCCGGCGGCCGAGACCCAGATGTGCATCAGCACGTAGTACGGCGCCAGCACCACATCGGTGTTGTCCAGCAGCCGCCCCAGGTCCGACCACGACAGATGCGCCGCCCACCACGTCGCCGCCTCGTCCTCCCTGACCTGCGCCGCACCCACCCGGTACCCGCTCGCGCCGAGCGTCACCAGCATCGGCGGCAGCATGATCGCGGCGCGGCCCATCCCGCGCCGCTTCTCCTCCTGGCGCTTCTCCTCCCGCCGGCGCGCCGCCCGCCCGCCCGGGGCCGGGCGGTCCCCGGTGCTGTCGTCCTGGATCTCCCACTCGCCCTGGCCGTGATGGGAGTTCCGCGGCTGCGGAATGATCGAGATGGGAATGGTGTCGGGGTGATCGGGGTGGGGATTCAGCACTTCCCGCTCGTTCATGGGGTGCTCCCGGAAGACGGGGAGGTGCCGGGTGAACCGCTCGGCGGCGCGCCCGGTGAAGGACCGGACGACGTCTTCGTCTGCCCGGTCGCCAGCCGCAGTGTTGCCAGACCGGCCTGGAACGCCTGCTGTTCGGCCTTGCTTGAGGTGAAGCGCCAGTTGGCGCGGGCGCCGGTGTCCCGGTCCTTCTGCATCCAGATGAAGCCGACGATGTCCGGATGGGCCTGGAGCCAGGGGAAGAAGGCCCGGACCCAGTTCAGTTGCTGCTTGTCGATCTGCGCGCCGGTCTCCATGATGATCAGCGGCTTGTCGGCGAAGGTCCGCACCTGCTTGACCGTCGCACCGAAGGTGATCGCGGGGGTCTTCTCGCGCACGCCGTAGCCGGTCATGCCGATCCAGTCGACGTAGTCGTCGCCCGGGTAGTACGGCTGGAGTTTCACCTTCGGCTTCGGACGGATGATGTTCGGCGACCAGGTCCAGATCACATTGGTGGCCCCGGCCTTGTCGAACAGGTCGTGCACGTGCCGCCACGCCTGCACGTACTCGCCGGGCTTGTTGCCGTTCACCGCCTCCGACCAGGGGTACCAGCCGCCGTTCATCTCGTGCGCGAGGCGCAGCACCAGGGGCCACTTGGCGTCGGCGATGGCCGTGGCCGTACGGGTGATGTAGGCGTCGAACTTGCCGCTGATGATGTTGCCGAGCCGGAACTTGGGCTGATCGGTGTTCGTGTCGAGGATGACGCCGCCCGCCGGATTCTGCACCCCGCCCGCCCAGGGCTCCCAGGTCAGCACGGGGAGCGTGCCGTGCTCGTAGGCCGCCGTCATCGAGTACGGGTTGAACTCGTGCTCCCAGTCGAGGAAGAACGAGGCCATGGTCGGCCGGATGCCGCCGTCGTCGGTGGTGAACTCGTCCAGTTCCTTGGCGTCGTAGGGGGCCTTGACGGTGGCCGCGCCGAAGTAGATGCCGTCCGGCTTCATGAACTGCTGCTTGGTCGGCACGTTCGGGTCGCTCTTGCCCTTGAGCCGGTCCAGCAGTCCCGGGTTGCTCTTGCTGCCACCGCCGAGTCCGGAGTAGCCGGTGCCCTCCGCGTTGGAGACGACTGCCATGTAGACGCCGTAGGACAGCGCGGAGAGCAGGACCGCGTTGACGGCCATCCAGATCCGCAGCCGGATGCCCGTGCCGCGGCTCCACCAGTGCGACGGCTTCTTGCGCCGTCGCTTGGCCTCCGCCCGGCTCCCGGACCGGTTGGCGGCCGGCCCGTTGTGGCTAGACACTCATCATCACCGACCCCCCGAGCATGAGGCCGCCGATCAGGTACGGCACCAGGACCAGGGCGCTGTGCGACTTCTCGCCCGCGAAGCTGTCGGCGCGGGTGCCCCAACTCGCGTTGTGCGCGCAGCGGAAGAAGCCGAGCAGGCGCACGGGGAGCAGCAGCAGGGTGTTGATCACCATGAAGGTGGGCAGGAAGAGCAGGTCCTGCGGCCGGTAGGCGAAGTGCCGCCCGAAGCGGAACATCAGCGAGAACAGCGACATCACGGCGGCCAGCGCGAGGAGCAGCACCAGGGCCTTGGTGGGGTCGCCGGGCAGCGGCAGGTCCTGGTAGATGGTGGGCCGGCCCCGGTGGAAGGCGGCGATCAGCCAGGAGGCGAAGGTGCCGAGCAGCACGAAGGGGACCGCGACGTCGGCGAAGTAGAACAGCGCGAGCATCTTCGCGTTGCGCAGCATCCACGGCATCATCCGCAGCGTGTTGTACTGCGAGCCGCGTGCCCAGCGGTACTGCTGCTTGGCCAGCTTCTTCAACTGGAGCGGGGCGTCGGTGTAGACGAGCGACGTGGACTGGTAGACGGTCTTGTACCCGGCCTTGAGCGTGTAGTTGGTGAGCGTGCGGTCGTCGCTCACCTCCAGGAAGACGCCGAGGAACTTCTCGCCGAGGAAGGCGTCCATGCAGTCGAAGAGGATGTGGCTGCGGAAGGCGATGGTGCGGCCGGGCAGGCAGCCGACGGTGCCGAGCACGCTCATCGCGGGCATCGCGTACTGGCAGCGCACGCTCTCCAGCCAGTCCGCCCAGCGGGTGAGCACGGTGCGGCTCGGCTGGAGGATGCGCTGACGGGTCGTCACCCCGCCGACCTGGGGGTCGCGGAAGGGCTTGACCAGTTCGCTGAGGGTGTTGGCGGTCCAGATGGTGTCGGAGTCGACGAGTACGGCGATCTCGCCGCTGGACTCGGCCAGGCCGACCTTGAGCGCGTTGCGCTTGCCGGGGACGGGGGTCCACCGCCAGAACACGCCGAGGTCGTCGCAGATGTGCTCAAGTGCCTCGTTGCGGCGGCCGTTGATGACCACGATGATCTCGGTCGGCCGCTGGTCGATGATCCGGCCGACGACCTCGCGGAAGAGGTCCTCGGGCTCGTCCACCACCGGAATGATCACGGAGGTGGTGGTCTGGAACGGGCGCTTCCACGGCTTGTAGCGACGCGCGAGGACGACCTTGATCAGCCACAGCAACCAGATCAGCGCCATGAAGGCGGCGAAGGGGTACACCACCCCCTGGAGCCGCAACTCACGGATCTCCAGCAAGAACGCCAGCATGTCTTCCTTATCGCGCCGATTCCCCCGAGCCACATACAAGGCGGCGTGCCGCAGAGAGCGTAAGTGGTGACACGATTTTTATCATATGAACCTTAGCGTCCCTCACAGGATCACCTTGAGTAACGCCTCTGCCACGTACACAACGGCCCTGTCGCGTGAGCTGTGTTACACCCCGATGACAAGTCCGTTCCGCCCGGCGGCGAATTACCTGGACAAACGACCGGAGCGGTGAAATCCCGGTCACAGTCGTGTAGGTCCTGTGTCCATCGGACTGCTGTCACTGCCGTCCCGCCCGTGACTCACCCCGTCCCAACGCCGTTTCGCGCCTCCCCGTTTCGCGCCTCCCCGTTTCGCGCCTCCCCGCCTCCGCGCCCGTGCGGTCGTGCGGTCGTGCAGCCGTCGCACCGGTTCGGTGCGCGAAGGCCCGGCCGACCCGGAGGCCCGGCTCGTGGAACCGGCCACGGCCGCACCGCCCGGACCGCCCGGACCGCCCGGACACCTAGAGACGACCATAGGTTCGTCTGATGAGATGCTTCCCGTGACGGTTCGCCGAGCAGAATGGCCGGGAATGAATGTGCTCACACGAGGGACGCGGCGGCGGCCCTTCCTGGTGAACGCCCTGGCAGGCGCGCTCGTGGGCGCCCTGCTGCTGCCGCTGGCCGCGTGCTCCTCCGGAGGCCAGGAGCGCATCGACGACTCCGGCAATCCCTCACAGTCCACGCCTTCCGGAACATCCGCCGCAGACGCCGTGACGCGCACCAAAACCCTGAGCAAGGCGGAGTATCTGCATCCGAAAGGCGTCTATTTCGGCGTCGCGACATTCCACGCACCGGCATGGGCGACCACCGCGGCCGTGACCGTGGCGTCGGGGCGTCACCCGCGAATGCTGGAGTACTACCAGGGCTGGAACGAGGATTTCTCCGCCGCCGACGCCGAACTCAGTTACAAACAGGGCGCGGTGCCCTTGCTCACCTGGGAGCCGTTCGCCAAGTCACGGGCCGCCGACCAGCCGGAGTACTCACTGAAGAAGATCGCGTCGGGGTCGTTCGACCCCTATGTGATCCGATTCGCACGCCAGGTCAAAGCGGCGGGACAGCCGATCGCCCTGCGCTTCGCGCACGAGATGAACGGCGACTGGTACCCCTGGTCCGAGAAGAACAGCGGCAACTCGCGGGGCGACTACGTGAAGGCGTGGCGGCACATCCACGACCTCTTCCAGGCCGTGGGCGCGACCGAGGTGATCTGGGTCTGGAGCCCGAACGCGCTCCGCGGCGCCCGCGGCGTCCCGCTCAAGCCGCTCTACCCCGGCGACAGTTACGTCGACTGGATCGGTGTCGACGGCTACGGCTTCGGCGAGAAGACGGCCACCGAGGTGATCCAGCCCACGGTGGACGAGATCACGAAGTTCTCGCACAAGCCGATCCTGCTGAGCGAGACCGGCAGTTCACCGGGACCGCAGCAACCCGGCTGGACCGCCGACCTCTTCCGCTGGATCAAGCGGACGCCCAATGTGATCGGCTTCGTGTGGTTCCAGCACAGCGTGGACGAAGGCGGCCAGTACGACTACCGCTTCGACGTCAATCCGCAGACCAAGGCCGCATTCCGGAAGGGACTTGATTCCCTCACCCTGAGCCCGTGGCCGGTCACTCCCGATGCGCCCCAATAAGGGGAGAAGACACCCCGCGTACATGTCTGACGCTATGATTCACCGAAATGAGTGACGGGAAAGGCGAACTCCTCCGGCCATGAGTACTCCCACGGGGCCCCCGGAAGATCCTCGCATACCGCACCAGAACGGTGCCGTACCGCAGGTCGACCAGCAGCAGACGCCACCTGCGCGGCAGACACCGCCCGTACAACCGGCGCAGCGGACGCAACCGGCGCGACCGGCACAACCGGCACAACCGGGCTACGGCTTCCCCCCGACCCAGTTCTCGCAGCCGGTCCATCAGGGCTCTCCGTACGAGATCAGGCCCGGGGTTCCGCAGATCCCGCATCCGCAGCCGTATGTGCCCAACCCCAACGAGCCCGACTGGTCGGCGCTCGCGGACCAGCACGTCGCCGAGCAGCGGGCGCGCAAGAAGCGGATGCTGATCATCGCTGTCTCCGCCGTCGTGGTCCTCGCGCTGGCGGGCGGCGCCGCGCTGTTCCTGATGGGCGGGTCCAAGAAGGACGGCGACACCGTCGCCAAGGACGACAAGGACAAGCAGACGACCGCGCCGGCCGTCCAGCCGAGCGATGTCGCCAGCGATTCGCCGAGCACGGAACCGACCGGATCGCCGAGTGGATCACCGAGCGGATCACCGAGCGCCACCTCGACGCCCACGATGCAGGGCAAGGACCTCTTCTCCGACACGTCCACGCGGGTCAACGGCCAGACCTTCACGCGCAAGACCACCAGCCACGAAGCGCCGTGCTGGAAGGCCACCCGCAGCGGTCTCGGGCCGACGCTCGGGCCGAACAAGTGCGCCCAGGTCGTGCTCGCCACCTACACCTCGGCGAAGTCGTCGGTGACCGTCGGCGTGATGGTCTTCCCCAGCGCCAAGGAGGCGAACGCGGTGAACAGCGCCTTCAAGGGCGAACTGATCCCGCTCACCAACAAGTCGGGTATCCCGAACTTCTGCGAGAAGGTCGCGTGCGCGGTGACCCACGCCGTCCACGACCGCTACCTCTACACGACGATCGCCGGTCCCAACAACGGCACCGCGGGCGTCAAGGACGACGACGCGATCGCCGCCGGCCAGGGCATCGCCGGCTACACCCTGACCCGGCTGACCGAACTGGACTGACCGAACTGGACTGACCCGCAGGGGTCGTTGACGCCACGCGACCGCGCCTTGTGAGCCCGTGACCCGTAACAGGGTCACGGGCTCACGTCGGTTCTTCGCCGATGCGGCGCAACAGGGCGAGGAGGGTGGCGCGTTCGGTGTCGTCGAGGGCGGAGAAGGCGGAGGAGAGGACGTCGTCGGCGATGCGGTGGCCGGCGGAGAGGAGGGCTTCGCCGGCGGGGGTGAGGTGGTGTTCGATGCGGCGACCACGGCCGGGGCGGCGGTCGATGAGGTGGCGGTCGGCGAGGCGGGTGGCGAGAGTGCCGAAGGACTGCTCGGTCTGGAAGGTCGCGGCGGCGAGGTCGCGGGCCGAGGCGCCGGGCGTGCGGGCGACGGCGCGCAGGGCGTCCCACTGGGCGAGGGTGGTGCCGACGGTGGCCAGGCGACTGTCGAGGGCGCGGTGCTGGCGGTACTGCGCCTGCTTGACGGCTCGTCCGAGGAGCTGGAGTTCAACGGGCATGGGCACAGCCTAACACTCCGACTAAGCTTGCTTATATAAATATCCTTAGTTACAGTCGACGGTATGACGACCCCATCGCAGCTCACCGTTGCCGAGACCGGCCCCGCCGACGCGGAGACCGATGCCGCCACCGCCCGCCCCGTACTGCTGCTGCACGGCGGCGGAGGCCCCTTCACCGTCGCGGGCCTCGGCGCCCACCTCGCCCGTACCGCGCGTGTCCTCACCCCGACCCTCCCCGGCTGGGACGGCACGCCCCGGCCCGAGGCGTACGACGGTGTGGACGACCTCGCCGTGGCGTACCTGGAGCTGCTTCGGGAGCGCGGGCTGCGTGACGTCCTGGTGATCGGCTCCTCGCTCGGCGGCTGGATCGCGGCCGAGATGGCGGTACGGGACGGCGCGGGCCTGATCACCGGGCTCGTCCTGATCGACGCGGCCGGAGTGCTGGTCGAGGGCGAGCCGATGACGGACTTCTTCGCGCTCGACGCGCGGGGCGTGGCCGAGCGCTCCTTCCACGACCCCGACCGCTTCTTCGTGGACCCCGCCACCCTCCCGGCCGGTCAACTGGCCGCGCGCCAGGCGAACATGGCCACCATGCGGATCATCGCGGGCGACCCGTACATGCACACGCCCGGCCTGCGCGAACGGCTCGCCGACGTCCGCGTCCCGACCCTCGTCCTCTGGGGCGAGAGCGACCGCGTCTTCACACCGGGGTACGGGGCCGCGTACGCCGCCGCCTTCGCCGACGCGCGCTTCGAGGTCGTCCCGAAGGCGGGCCACCTCCCGCAGATCGAGCAGCCGGAGGCGACCTTCGCGGCGATCGACGCCTACCGCGCCCGCTAGGACCCGGCACCCGGCAGAAGAACCGCCCGGGGCCGCGCCCCAAAACCATCGGCGAACCCCCACGGCAGAGGAACCGTCCTCGCGGCGCGGGGGAGGGTCACTCGTCCACGACGACGACCCGCAGGAGCGAGAGGCGGGCCTCGTCCGCGAGGACGTGAATTTCGGCGACGCGCCCGGATGGGCTGACGGTGAGGGCGAAGACGGCGCGGGCCCGGCCGTCGTGGATCCAGGCGAGCTGGGGGACCCCGTCGACGAGGACGCGGCGAGCCCCCTTGGCCCGGGTGAGGAAGGTGGTGGCGACGGCGGCGGCGCCGCGGACGGAGGTGGCGCCGGAGAGGGCGGCGGCGGGATCGGCCCGGAGCACGACATCGGGGTCGAGGAGTTCGAGGAGCGCCTCGAAGTCCCCGCCGCGGGAGGCCGCGAGGAAGGCGTCGACCACGGCGCGGCGCCGTACCGCGGAGCGCTCCTCGTCGACGACGGCGACCCCCTGCACCCGGCGCCGGGCGCGACTGGCGAGCTGACGGGTGGCCGCGGGCGAGCGCTCCACGATCGGCGCGATCTCGTCGAAGGGAACGGCGAACATGTCGTGCAGGACGAAGGCGAGCCGTTCCGCGGGACCGAGCGTGTCGAGGACGACGAGCAGGGCGAGCCCGACCGAATCGGCGAGCAGCGCCTGCTGCTCCGGGTCGGTGTCCTCGGCCGCGGCGGCGCGCGTGACCGGGCCTCCCGAGGGCGTCTCCAGCGGCTCCTCGCGGCGGCTGCCGCGCGAGCGCAGCATGCTCAGCGACACCCGGGCCACCACCGTGGTCAGCCACCCGGCGAGATTGTCGACCTCGTCGGCGTCGATCCTGCTCAGCCGCAGCCAGGTCTCCTGCACCGCGTCGTCCGCCTCGCCGGTGGAGCCGAGCACCCGGTACGCCACCGCGCGCAACCGGCCGCGCTGCTCCTCGAAACGCGCCGCCAGGAACTCGTGCTCGTCCATCGGGCCACCCACCTCCGTCACCTCGTCGTCGTGGCAGTGACCCGCCGGACGGGCCCGATGTGACACCTGGCGGTACCGCCACGCACCGTACAGACGCTTTTACTGGGCGGAACGGCCCCCTGCCGTCACCCGGAAGAGTGGTCTCGGTGCCCGTACGGAGGACGGGACCAATCCGGATGAGCCGCCGCCACGAACCTGTCGCAGGAGTGCCCTCACAAGAGCGGGCACCGTGAGAGATGGGGCGTGATGGGCGTAGAGCGCATCGACACCCGGCTGCTCGAAGAACTGACGGAGCAGTCACAAGACCTGAACAGTGACGCCTTGCGGATCACCGCGAGCGCGCTGGACGACTTCCGCGCGGCGGCACAGCCCGCGCCGGCGTCCTCGCGCCGCTGGTGGCACCGCGGCGGAGCGGTCGCCGGAGTGGCGGGCGCCGCCGCTCTGCTGCACACCTCGCGGGTCGCCGCGGCCTCCTCCAGCGACGACATCATGGCGCTGCAGACGGCGGCGTCGATCGAGAACCTGGCGATCAGCGTCTACCAGACGGCCGCGGGACTGCCGTTCATCAAGGACGGCAACAAGACGATCGCGGCGTTCATCGCCAAGACGACCACGCAGCACCAGGCGCACGCGAAGGCGTTCAACTCCGCCGCCACCCAGGCGGGCGGCAAGGCGCAGGACCAGCCGGACCCGAAGTACGCGGCCGTGGTCAAGCAGGCGCTGCCGTCGATCAAGACCCCCGCGGACGTCGTGAAGCTGGCGATCACGCTGGAGGACGTCGCGGCCCAGACGTACACGAAGAACGTCAGCCAGGTCAGCAACGGCGACCTGCGCAAGCTCTTCGCCTCCGTCGCGCCCGTCGAGGCCCAGCACCGCGCGACGCTGCTGGCCGTACAGGCGCTGCTCGCCGGGAACATGGGCGACCTGATCGCCATCCCGACGGACGTCGCCAAGCTGCCCGCCGCGGCAGGCAGCGTCGGCTTCCCCAACGCCTTCTACCCGACCAAGAACGCTTCACCGATCTCTGAGGGGGCCGTGAAGTGACCACCGCACGCGACGGCTGGGAGCTGCAGATCAGCGAGCGCGAGCTCGCCCGTCTCACCCAGGACATGGAAGAGGCCCACCGCGACACGCTGCCCGCGATGCGTGCGGCGGCCGCGGACCTCGCAGCGGAACAGCGCGACAAGGCACAAAGCGACCGGCGCGGCGGGGTGGCCGACGCCTCCCGGCGGCGTTTCCTGCTCGGCGCCGGCGGGGTGGCGGCGGCGTTCGCGCTCGCGGCGTGCTCCAGCAGCGACAAGAAGACCTCCGCGGACTCCGCGACCGGTGCGCCCGGCGGCTCGCCGACCGCCTCGGCGTCGGCGTCCGGGAGCAGCCAGTACACCGGTGACCTGAAGGTCGTCGCGCTGGCGACGGCGCTGGAGAACCAGGCCGTCGGCGCCTACAAGGCGACGCTGGAGGCGGCCAAGGCGGGCAAGCTCGGTACGGTGCCGCCGGCCGTCGCCACCTTCGTGACGACCGCGATGGCTCAGCACGCGGACCACGCGAAGGCGTGGAACGCGGTACTCACGGGTGCGGGCAAGCCCGCCATCACCAATGTGCCGCTGTCCAACCAGGCCGCCACCCTCAAGGCGCTCGGCGAGGCGAAGACCTACGGCGCCGTCGCCAAGCTGGCCCTGCAACTGGAGGACCAGGCCGCGCAGACGTATCTCTTCGCGACCTACAACGTCACCAGCCCCGCCGGGATCGCGACCGCCGCCACCATCGCGCCGGTCGAGGCGCAGCACGCCGCGATCCTCAACTTCGTCCTGGGCCAGTACCCGGTCCCCGACGACTTCCTGCCCGTGGACAAGGCGGCCAGCCCGACCCTGCTCACCGTCTGACCCCACCTGTACGGGACGGCCCGCACCCCCACACGGGCCGTCCCGTGCCTCGCCCGAATTCCGAAGGGAAAAGCCCGAGTTGATCGCCACCCGGCTCCACGCACGCACCGCTCCCGTCCCCGTACGCGTGCCTTCGCGCGTCCCCGTACGCGTACGCCGTGCGCCGTTGCTGGCCGCCGCCTGCGCCGCGCTGGCCCTGACCGGTTGCTCCAGCTCGGGTTCGAGCGGCGGTAGCGGTACGAGTACGTCGGCGGCTGCCACGTCGGCGTCCTCGTCCGCGTCGAGTTCCGCGTCGAGTTCCGCGTCGGCCTCCAGCGGCGGTGGCGCGGACACCATCGTCATCCAGAACTTCGCCTTCACGCCCGCGTCGCTGACGGTCGCGGCCGGCGCCACCGTGACGGTCACCAACAAGGACTCGACGGCGCACACGGTCACCTCGGTCAAGAGCGGCCAGTTCAACACCAACGACATCGCGCCGGGCAAGACGGTGACCTTCAAGGCCCCCTCGGCCAAGGGCACGTACGACTACATCTGCACGATCCACCAGTTCATGAAGGGCACGCTCACCGTGAACTGACGCGCCGTCGGATCACCGCGCGTTCCGCTCCCCCCACCGTGGCCGTACGACCGGTACGCGCCGTACGAGGAAACGAGGATCCGTCATGCCGTCAGCCGGGGTCAGCTCCACCGGCCGAGCGCTCGACCTGGCGGCACGCCTCGTCGCCGCCGCCGGGCTCGCCGTGGACGCCTATGTGCACGCCAAGCTCGCCGACCAGTACGACGCGGTGTCCGCCGACATCAGCCAGGGCACGCTCTTCCGGATCGAGGCGGGCATGGCGTCGTTCGCGGCCCTGCTCATCCTGGTCTGGCGCCGCCCGCTCAGCGCCGCCCTGGCCTGGCTGGTCGCCGCGGGCGGCCTCTTCGCCCTGATGCTCTACCGCTATGTGGACGTCGGCGCGCACGGCCCGTTCCCCAACATGTACGAGCCGGTCTGGTTCTACGACAAGAAGCTCGCCGTGTGGTCCCAGATCGTCACGATCGTCATGGCGACCGGCCTGCTCATCCACTGGTACGTCACCCGCGTCACCCGCCGCCGCGACGCGTCCACGCTGCGCTAGGAACACCTCCCAACGACGAACTGCCCGATCCGGCCGGTGCGGCCGGGTCGGGCAGTTCGCTGTGCGGTGCGGTGGAGCAGATCAGCCGTGGGGGGCGGATCAGCCGTTGTGCACGCCGTTGCCGGACAGGACCGGGATCTGGTCCAGGATGTGCGAGGCGGGCTCGTCACCCTTGATCTGGCTGCTGTTCTCGGCGCACTGCTGGTTCTGCGGGGAGGCCAGGACGTTGATGTCCTGGACCGTGACCGGCACGAGGCCCACGAGGGAGCCGACGTTGGCCTTGACCGGGACGCCGAGGCAGGGCTTGTTCAGGGTGCCCTGGACGAGGCCGATCTGCGGGCTCTGGGTGCCGCCGGTGTGGGTGTTGCCGTAGCTCTGCTCGGCGCCGTTGCCGTTCACCGTGGTCGTGCCCTGGTCGTCGCCGAGGGCCATGGCCTGCGGGGCGGCGGTGACGCCGACAGCAACAACCGAGGCGGCGAGCGCAGCGCCGGCCAGCATCTTCTTGATCATCTGAAATCCCTTTTTGGTGCTCGATTGCACGGTTCTGGAGCGATCTGATCAACCGCTCACGTGGGGTTTGGTTCCGGCGATTCACTCCGATGGCGGAGTGCTGCCGCGAGGATGGCCGAAGCCGACGCGCGGCAGGTGGGGGAGGCGGGGCCGGGTCAGCGGCCGAGCGGGAGTCCGCCCAGCAGCGAGGCACCGGGCACCGCACCGGTCACGGTGGAGGTGGCGGCATCCTTGGTGGCGGAGGTGGCCTGGCCGAGGAGCGCGTCGGTCGAGGTCTCACCGCGCAGGCGGTCGGCGGCGGCGCTGACCGTCCGGAGCGCGGAGTCGACCTTGAGGCCGTCACTGAGCTGCTGCAGCGGCTGCTCGTTCAGGGCCTGCTCGACACCGCCGTTGATGCTGGTGGGCATCGTGGCCGCGGTGGGCATCTCGGGCGCCGTCATACCGTCGGCGAAGGCAGGCGCGGCGACGCCGACCGCCATCATCGATCCGGCCACGACTGCTGCGACCTTCGAGTACTTCATTGCCACCCTTTCAGTGCCGGTGTCTGTCGGCATGGTCAACGACCGCGGATAGCAACGGAAACGAGGAGTAAACCGGCCTCT
Source organism: Streptomyces sp. NPDC003300 (assembly GCF_040610915.1). NCBI lineage: Bacteria > Bacillati > Actinomycetota > Actinomycetes > Kitasatosporales > Streptomycetaceae > Streptomyces > Streptomyces sp. NPDC003300. The sequence goes on from NZ_JBEXNE010000005.1 coordinate 83,149, forward strand.
CGACAATCACCCGAACGTGAGAGCCGCCTCGCCCAATTCTCGTATTAATTCCGTTGCCCAGGGTTACGAATACGTGCGGCGAATACGGGCCATGGAGGCCGCGTGGGCGCCCGACGCGGCGTGCGCGCCGTGGGCGGCGGCGTGCGCGACCCGCGGTCCGCGCCCGCGGCGGTAGAGCATGGCGCCGCCGAGCAGCAGCGCGGCGCTGGTCGCCCCGGCCGCCCCGAACTCGCCGCCGGCGACGCCGGTCTCGGCGAGCGACTGCTGGTCAACCCCGTCCAGGACGGCGGGGACCGCGTGGTTCGGCTCGGGAGCCGGCGGAAGCCTCCGGACGTCGACCGTCGGATCGGTGTGCACCGAACTGGTGTCGGTGCCGGTGACCGCGTGCGCGCCCGTGCCGTCGTTGTCGCAGGAATTCCCGGACACCGCATTCAGCAGCGCCAGGGGGTCCACGGTGTTTCCGCACACATTGAGCGGAACGTCGACCGGAATTTGCACCGAGTTCCCTGAGGCCACGCCCGCGGAGCCCTGGGTGCCCGACGAATGGGCGGAGGAGGGGGCGCCGGGAGCGGTGTGGTGGTGGGAATGCGATTCGTTGGAGCAGTGGTTGCCCAGCGCGGCGTTGTCGGCTCCCACGACGTTCACGCTGTTCCCGCACGCGTTCAGCGGGACGTCGACCGGTGCCTCGACGCTGTTGCCCGACAGCAGGCCGGGTGAGTTGGACGCACCGCCCTGCGCGTCGGAATCCGCGTTCGCGTACCCCCCGGTGGCCGCGAGGATGCTGCTGGCGGCGGCGACGGTGAGCAGGCTCCGGCTCAAGATGTGTCGCATCGACTTCTTTTCTCCGCTCGGTTCTTCGGCTGCGCCGAATACGTCCCGCGGCCGTCCCGTGCCCATCCCGTAAGACGGACCGCCCCGGAGCGCGACGCACACGCTCCGGGGCGGTCCGGGATCAGAACCTGACGGCCTGACAGGACGACGTCACTTCACTTCGTCACTTGTTGACGCAGGTGTTGCCGAACGCGGGGTTCAGCAGACCGATGACGTTGACGGTGTTGCCGCACACGTTCACGGGGATGTGAATCGGCACCTGGATGCTGTTGCCGGACAGGACGCCCGGGGAGTGCGAGGTGATGCCACTGGCGTCGGAGTCGGCGAACGCGGGGGCCGCGACACCCACAGCCATGAGCGTTCCGGCAGCGACCGCCGCGACCTTCGAGTACTTCACGTTGAGCTCCCTTTCCGGAGCGGTGTCTGGCACCAGCACGTCCTTCGTACGGGCCGGACACAGGAAATCCGCGTCCGTGAACACCACTACCGACCGGGCTAACGACGGGTGCCGACCGTAAGCAACTCCCCAGCGTGCGGCGCCTTCCATCATCCACTCGAATGGCTCGGCTTTTTCCGCCCGGAGCGGAAACCCCGAGGCGGAAGGCGCGGGACGGAAGGCGCGGGACGGAAACCCGGAGCAGAATCCCGGCGCGGAAAACGCGTACGGCCCCGGCCGTCGACGGAAAGTCGACGGCCGGGGCCGTACGGAGCCAGGGGAATGGCTCAGTGGTTGGCGGCACCGTTGCCGGACAGCACCGGGATGTTGTCCAGGATGTGCGACAGCGGCTCGTCGCCCTTGGCCTGGGTGGAGTTCTCGGTGCACTGCTGGTTCTGCGGCGACGACAGGACGTTGATGTCCTGGACGGTGACCGGCACGACGCCGACCAGCGAGCCGACGTTGCCCTTGAGCGGCAGCGCGAGGCAGGGCTTGTTGAGCGAGCCCTGGACCAGCGCGAACGACGGGCTCATGTAACCGCTGGTGTACGTGTTGCCGTAGCTCTGCTCGGAACCGTTGCCGTTGGCGGTGGTGGTTCCGTGGTCGTCACCGATGGCCATCGCGGAGGGGGCCACCGACGCCGAGACGCCCGCGATGGAGACGGCGACGGCGGCCGTGGCGAGGAACTTCTTGATCACGGTTGGTCCTTCTTGGGTGAGATTGCCCTGTACATGGGTCTACATGGGTCGCACTGACCAACCGGCTCCCAGGCGATTAGTAATGATGTTTCACCCGAATGGATAGAACCCCCGGAGGCCGGGCGCCAGGGCGTATCGGAAGGGTGACGGCGGTGACGTGGGTTGACGTCTCGTCAATACCGGTCATGTGATCGTCATAAGACATTCGTCCTGCTCGGCGGGCCGCGCGCCTTACGTGAATCGTGCGCCGAGGTCTGCGACCGTGCATTCCTGTTTCACGAGGATTACCTGACAGGCACGGGATTCGTTGACTCCACGCAGCCCGCTCGAACGCGCGGGCGCGCACATGACACGCAGCAAACCCATCGGCTTCTCCTCGGCCCCGGTCGGTCCACCGGAGACGGTCACGGAGATGGTCACGGACAGAGAGACGGCGCGCGATGCCGCAACACCAGTACGAACTCGCCGGGCTGACGGTGCTCCATGTGACCCAGCCCGTCGAGGGCGGAGTCGCCCGCGTCGTCACGGACCTGGTCCGGGCCCAGCTCGACGGCGGTACGCGCGCGGTGGTGGCCTGTCCGCCGCACGGCGCGCTCCCCGAAGCCGTCACGGCGGCCGGCGGCCACGTCGTACGGTGGCCGGCCGGCCGCTCGCCGGGGCCCGGCCTGCCGCGCGAGATCCGTACCGTCGCCCGGCTGATCCGCGCCGTCCGCCCCGACCTGCTGCACGTCCACAGCGCCAAGGCCGGGCTCGCGGTACGACTGGCCGTACGCGGCGGCCTGCCGACCGTCTTCCAGCCGCACGCCTGGTCGTTCGACGCCGTCACGGGACCGACCGCGCGGGCCGCGCTGCGCTGGGAGCGGTACGCCGCCCGCTGGGCCGACCGGGTGCTGTGCGTCAGCGACGCGGAGCGGCGCGCGGGACAGGACGCGGGGGTACGGGGTACGTGGGCGGTCGTGCCGAACGGCGTGGATCTCACGCACTTCACGCCCACGGCGGACGTCGGTTCGGCGCGGGCCGCGCTGCCCGCGCTGTCGGACCTCGGGCCCGACACCCCGCTGGTCGTGTGCGTCGGCAGGCTCTGCACGCAGAAGGGCCAGGACGTGCTGCTCAGGGCGTGGCCCCGGGTCAGCGAGCGGCTGCCGGACGCCCGTCTCGTGCTCGTCGGCGAAGGCCCCGCGCTGCGGCCGCTGCTGCGGGACGCGCCGCCCGGTGTGCTGTTCGCCGGGAGCACTGTGGACACCGCGCCCTGGTACCGCGCGGCCGACGTCGTCGTCCTGCCGTCCCGCTGGGAGGGGATGGCGCTCGCGCCCCTGGAGGCGATGGCCTGCGGACGGCCGGTCGTCCAGACCGACGTCAGCGGCGCCCGCGAGAGCGTGCCGCCCGCCGACGCCGCCGGTTCCGTCGTCCCGGTCGAGGACGAACGCGCCCTCGCCGACGCCTTGCTGAGGCTCCTCACCGATCCGGTACGGCGCGGCGACGCCGGTCGCCGCGCGCTCGCGCACGTCCGCGAACGGCACGACGTACGAAGAACCGCTGCCGCCGTCGCCGACCTCTACCGCGACGTCCTCGCGCTGCCCCAGCCGGGCCGCCCCACCGAGAGGGTCACCCGATGACGTGGGAGAGCGCGCGCGTGCCGCCGCCCACCCCCACCGGCCGCCCCCTCCCCTCAGGAGGCCGCCCCGCCGACCGCGCACCCGCGCCGGGGGGCCGTACGCCCGACCGCGGAGGCAGTACGCCCGACCGCGCGCCCACGTCCGGAGGCCGTGCAGCCACACCGGGGGCCCGTACGGCCGACCGCGAACCCACGTCCGGAGGCCGTACGCCCGACCGCGAACCCACGTCCGGAGGCGGTACGCCCGACCGCGCGCCCGCGTCGGGAAGCCGCCCCGCCGACCGCGCACCCGCACCCGGGGCCCGTACGGCCGACCGTGCAGCCGCACCCGGGGCCCGTACGGCCGACCGCGCGCCCGCGAGCGGGGGCCGTGGCGAGCGCGTGCTAGGCGTCGTCGGCCAGGCTGCGGAGAACACCACGGCGACGCCCGGCCAGGGCGGTGACCGCGCCCAAGGGGGCGGGCCCGAACCGGCGCCCGCGCGCGCCGCCGGCCGCAGGCTCAGCTTCGCGCTCGCCCCGGCCTCCGACACCGCGTCCAGCACGCCCCCGAGGTGGGGCGGCGACCGCAGCCTCCGCTTCACCCTCGGCCCACGCCCCGAGTCCACGACCCCCGCGACTGCCACCCGCGCCCCGGAACGCCCCCGCGCCGTCACGCGCGGCCAGGAGCCGGAAGCCGCTGCGGGCCCGGCGCCCGGGCGGGCCGTCGACCGGGGGGTCGGTGTCGCGCTGGATACGGGGCCCGGGACCGGCTCAGCCGGGCGGGGCAACGGGCAGGCGGCTGAGGCGTCCTCGGCCGGGCGGGTGCTCGGGGTGGTCGTGGGGCAGGGCGGTGACGGCGGAGGGCGGGCTCCCGTGTTGGCGTCGCGGCAGACGCCCGCGTCGGCACCGCGGCAGACGCCCGCGACGGTGTCCCGACCGCGACATCGGGCGTTTCGGCAGCGGGTGGCGGGGCCGCTGGTGGCGGCGGACTGCGCGGCGGCGCTGATGGGCGCGTTCGCGGTGCGGGCGGATGTGGGGCCGCTGCTGCTGGCGCCGCTGCTCGGGTGCCTGGTCCCGGCGCTGCGCAGGGCGCGGCTGTACCGGCCGGGGTTCGCGCCGACGGCGTCGGACGAGGTCCCGGCGCTGGCGCTGTGCGCGACGCTGGCGTGGGGCCTGGTGGCCGTGACGGCCGCGGCGACCGCGCCCGAAAGCGCCCTCGGATGGGGCGAGTTGCTGACGGCGCTCGTGCTGACCGTGCTCGGCCAGTGGGTGCTGCGCGGGGTCGTGCACGGCGCGCGGCGCCGGTACGCGCGGCTGCACCCCGGATCGACGCTGATCGTGGGCGGCGACGGGTCCGTACGCGAGGTCGCCGCCGTGCTGCACGCGCATCCCGAGTACGGGATGCACCCGGTGGGCATCGCGGCCACCGGCCAGGTGCCGGGGCAAGAGCAGGGCCCGGGGCCCGGACACGGCACCGCGCCCGACGACTTCCCGCTGCCGGTGCTGACCGGCCACGGCGACATCACGCGCGCGGTGATCCAGAACTCGGTGCGGTACGCGGTCGTCGCGGGACCGCAGCCGCTCGACGCGCGTACGACCGCGACGGTACGGCTGCTGGCCGCGCAGGGCGCCTGCGTGTGGCAGGTCACCGCGGGTCCCGGCCCCGGCGGCGGCCAGGCGGCCCCCGGCCACCTGTGGGGCTTCGCGTGCCGCCGCCTCGACCCGTATCCGCCCGCGCCGCCCGGCCGTTGGGGCAAGCGCGCCCTCGACATCGTGCTCGCCTCGGCCGCCCTGCTGGCGCTCGCGCCGGTCCTCGCGGGCTGCGGCCTCGCGGTACGGCTGACCGACGGCCCCGGTGTGCTGTTCCGGCAGGAGCGCATCGGCCTGGGCGGACGCCCGTTCACGCTCCTGAAGTTCCGTACGCTGCGGCCGGCCGACCCCGGCGAGTCCGCGACGCGCTGGAGCATCGCGCACGACCGCAGGGTGAGCCCGGTCGGCCGACTGCTGCGGCGCACCTCGCTCGACGAGCTGCCGCAGTTCTGGAACGTGCTGCGCGGCGACATGAGCCTGGTCGGTCCGCGCCCCGAACGCCCGTATTTCGTCGAGCAGTTCAGCCAGACCCACCCCGGCTACCAGGACCGGCACCGGATGCCGGTCGGCATCACCGGGCTCGCCCAGGTGCACGGGCTGCGCGGCGACACCTCGATCGCCGACCGCGCGCGGTTCGACAACCACTACATCGACAGCTGGTCGCTCTGGCAGGACGTCAGAATCCTCGCCCGCACGGCGACTTCGCTCTTCCGGTTCGGTGGGAGCTGAATCATGGCCACGATCGCCACGCCCGCGCCCGCGCGAAACACGGCGCCCGCGCACCGAGCCGAACCCGCCCCTCGTATCCCCCCGGGCCTCGCCCGATACCGCTGGCTGGCACCGCTGTTGCCCGCCCTGGCGACCGTGCTGCTGCTCGCGGCGCCGGTCAGCACGGGCGACGTCAGCACCTCGGGCAAGGTCACCCCGGCCGACGCCGCCTCCGCCGTACTCATCCTGACCGTCGCCGTACGGCTGCTGCGCGACCGGGCACGGCCGCTGACCGCGACCGCCGCGGTGGTGCTGGGCGCGCCCGTCGTCGGCTTCGCGCTGTCCGCGATGACCTCGGTCGACCCGGCGGCCGGACTCGCCGGATTCCTGCGCTACGCCCAGGTGTTCGTCCTGGTGCCCGCCTCGCTGGTGCTGCTGCTGCGCGACCGGCGGGACTTCGCGGTGGTGGCGGGAGCCGTCGTCGCGGTCGCCCTCGTCCAGGGCGCGATCGGCGTGTGGCAGTACGCGACCGCGACCGGCGCCTCCTACATGGGCGAGGACATCAGGGCGGTCGGCACCTTCGGCCCCTCGGACATCATGGGGATGGCGACGGTCGTCGCGTACGGCCTGGTCATCGCCACCGGCTGCGCGCTCGTACCGGCCGCGGCGGGAGCGCCCCGCTGGCTGCGCCCCGCCGCGCTGGCCTGCGCGGCGGCGCTGCTCGTACCGCTGGCGGTGTCCTTCAGCCGCGGTACGTGGATCGCCACGGCCGTCACGTGCGCGGCGATGATCGTGCTGTCGGGGCGGCGTCAGGCGCTGCGCGTCTTCGGCGTACTGACCGCCTCCGCCGTGCTGTTGGTCGGCGGGCTCGGCGTGGGCTCGCAGATGATCGGGCAGCGGGTCAGCAGCATCACGCAGGTCACCGCGGACCCGGACCCCTCGGTCACCGACCGGTACACGCTGTGGGCCGCCGCCGTCAGCATGTGGCGCCAGCACCCGGCGACCGGCGTCGGCCTCAAGCGCTTCCCCGACGAGCGCGACGGGCACGCCTCGCTCGCGCTGTCGTCGGGCAGCGACACGGCGGGGGCCGGGCAGCGCTTCACCCGTGAACCGCTGCTGTCGCCGCACAACATGTATCTGCTCGCGCTCAGCGAGCAGGGTCTGATCGGCTTCGCTCTCCTCGTCGGCGGCTGGGCCGCCTTCCTCACCCGCGGCACCGACCGTCTGCTGCGCGCCCGCCGCGCGGGCAACCGCGCACCGGGCGCCGCCGCGAGCGGACTGGCCGCCGTCGGGCTGCTGATCTGGCAGTGCGTCGACTTCCTCTACGCGGACATCGGCGGGCCCTCCACCGTGCTGACCGCGGTGCTGCTCGGCCTGACGGCCTGGTGGGCGCTGTCGCCCGCGGCGGACGCCGCTGCCGACGCGGACCTCGGCGCCGATGCCACGGACGGCCGCCGCCGATGACCGCGAGTGCGGCGACCGCCGCCCACGAGGACGACGCGCCGACCGGCCGTACGCTCCGGGTCCCGGACCCGGCTCCTGGCGACGGCAACGGCAACGGAAGCGGCACCGGCACCGGAAGCGGCGCCAGAAGCGGTGTCGACACCAGCGTCGAATCCGGCCCGAGCTCCGGTTCCGGTCCCGGCTCCGGCTCCGGTTCCGGCTCCGGTTCCGGTTCCGGTTCCGGGGGCGACCGGGGGTCGAAGGGGCTCGCGCGGGCCGCCCTGGTCACCGCCGTGCTGTCGGTGGCCGGTTCCGTGCTGGGGCTGGTGCGCGACCAGGCCATCGCCCACCTCTTCGGAGCCGGGGCGGCCAGCGACGCGTTCCTCGTGTCGTGGACGGTCCCGGAGCTGGCGGCGACCGTCCTGATCGAGGACGCGATGGCGCTGCTGCTCGTACCGGCCTTCGCCGCCGCCCTCAGCAGGCGGGCGGACGGAAGGGCGGCCGACGGCCGGGCGGCGCGGACGGGCGATCCCGTACGGGCCCTGCTGGCCGCCACTTTGCCGCGGCTGACGCTGCTGCTGGCCGCCGTCGGAGCCGCCATCGCGGTGGCCGCGCCGCTCGTGGTCGACGTGCTCGCGCCCGGACTGACCGACCACCGCCTCGCGGTGGACTGCACGCGGCTGACCGCCGTGACGGTCTTCACCTTCGGCCTCGCCGGGTACCTGAGCGCCGCGCTGCGCGCCCACCGCCGCTTCCTGCCGCCCGCCGCGATCTACGTGGCGTACAACGTCGGCATCATCGGCACGCTGTTCGCGCTGCACGCCCGCTTGGGCGCGCGGGCCGCAGCGGCCGGTGTCGCGGTCGGCGGCCTGCTGATGGTGCTCATCCAACTGCCCGCGTTTCTGGCCGAGTTGCGCGCCGGGCGGCGGACCGTACCGGCGAAGACCGCGGCCATTCCCGAACAGCCGCAGCGAGAAGGGCAGTTGAGGAACGCGGGCCGGTCCGGGCCCGAAGCGCCGTCCCTGACACGCGAATCCGCCCCGGCAGGCGGCCGAGCGAGCGCCGGAGCCCGCTCCCACCGGGCCCCGCGCGTCCGGACCGGCCCCCAACTCCCCACGCGGCCCAAGGCGTCCCGCCTCGGCCTCGCCCTGGTCGCGCCCGTCATCTTCTTCACCGTCAGCCGCCAGGCCCAGGTGCTGATCGAGCGGTTCTTCGCCGCGCCCCTGCCGTCGGGCGCGATCTCGCACCTCAACTACGCGCAGAAAGTGGCGCAGATGCCGATGGTGCTGTCGGTGATGATCTGCACGGTCACCTTCCCCGTCGTCTCGCAGGCGCTCGCCCGCGGCGACCGGGAGCGGGCCAGACGGCAGGTGCAGCGCGACCTGACGGTGGTGTGCGTCGTGGTGCTGCTCGGCACCGCCTTCATCATCGGCTGCGCCCCGCAGATCATCCAGGTGCTCTTCCAGCGCGGCGCGTTCGACGCCTCCGACACCGCGGCGACGGCCGCCGTGATGCGGGTGTACGCGCTCGGGCTGCTCGGCCAGAGCCTGGTGGGCGCGCTCATCAGGCCGTACTTCTCGGCCGCCCGGCCGACCTGGTACCCGGCCGCCGCCATGTCCGCGGGCCTGCTCGTCACGATCGGCGCCGACGCGGCGACGGTCGGCGCGTGGGGCGCGTACGGCATCGCGGCGGGCAACGCCGCCGGGATCATCGTGACCGCCGGACTGCTGGTCCGCGGCCTCGCGGCGCACACCATCGCGATCGGCGCACGCCAACTCCTCACCGGCGTAGGCCGGATCACGCTTGCCGCGGCGGTGGCCACCGTCGCCGGCTGGGGCCTCGGATCCCTGATCCCCGATCCGCTGGCCGCGACGGCGGTGTGCTGCATCGCCGTGCCCGTCACCTTCGCCGCGGCGGCCGCCGCGGTGCGGGTGCCGGAGGTTCCGCACCTGCTCGCCACAGCGAAACGAAGGCTGTCCCATGCCTAGTTCGAACGCCATGCCCGGCTCCGTGCCGGAATCCGTCCTCCGATCCGTACGCAGGCCGTCCCCCGGCCCGGCCCCCGAATCCGCGCCCGTGTCCCCCAGCGGACCGGCCTCGGTACGCACCACCGCGCGGACGACCGCGTTCCGCCCGTCGCCCGTGCGCGTCTCCGGCGCCCGCTCCGGCTCAGGACCCGTCCCAGGTCCCCGGCCCGACAGCGCCGCCGACCGGGCCCGCGCGCACAGCGCCGCGCGCAGCCGCAGGCGGCAGGCCGCGCTGCCGTGGACGCTGATGTACCACTCGGTGGGCGACTGCCGGGACGACCCGTATCTGGTGACCGTCTCGCCCGAACGGCTCGGCCGCCAACTGGAGTGGCTGCGCCGCAGGGGCCTGACCGGCGTCGGCGTCGGCGAGTTGATGCGCGCCCACGCGGCCGGACGCGCGAGCCGCATGGTCGGGCTGACCTTCGACGACGGCTACGCCGACTTCCTGGAGTACGCCGTCCCGCTGCTGCTCCGGTACGGCCACACCGCGACGGTCTTCGTGCTGCCCGGCAGGCTCGGCGGCGTCAACGCCTGGGACGAACAGGGCCCGCGCAAGCCGCTGTTGACCGCCGACGGCATCCGCGCGGCGGCGGCGGCCGGGATGGAGGTCGGCTCGCACGGCCTGCTGCACCTGGACCTCACCGCGGTCGACGAGGACGAGCTGACCGTCGAACTCACTGAGAGCCGCGAGCTGTTGCGGGAGATCACCGGCCACGAGCCCGACGGCTTCTGCTACCCGTACGGCGCGACCGACGCCCGCACGGTGGCCGCCGCCCGCAGCGCCGGTTACCGCTACGCGTGCTCGGTCGACCCCGGCCCGCTCGCCGGGACGTTCGCGCTGCCGCGCGCGTACGTCGGCCAACGGGACGCGGCGGGGCGGCTGAACGCCAAGCGGCTGCTGCACAAGCTGCGGACGGCGACGGCCGCCGGAGGGCCGCCCGCCGCGCCCGCGCCGACGCCCGTGCCGGGAGACGGGATCAGCGTCCTGCCCGGCGTGCGGGACGGCGGGCAGACCAGCGCGCGGTCCGGCCCGGGGTCCGGCCGGGGGACGGCCGCTCCGGAGGAGCCCAGGTGAGGGTCCTGCACGTCATCACCGGTCTGGGCATCGGCGGCGCGGAGCAGCAACTGCGGCTGCTCGTACGCCACTTGCCCGCCTCCTGCGAGAGCGAGGTGATCACCCTCACCAACCCCGGCCCGGTCGCGGACGCGCTGCGCGCCGACGGCGTACGCGTCACGCACCTGGGCATGACCGGCAACCGCGACCTGTCCGCGCTGCCCCGGCTCACCCGGCAGATCAGGGCAGGCCGGTACGACGTCGTGCACACCCACCTCTACCGCGCCTGCGTCTACGGCCGCCTCGCCGCGCGACTGGCCGGGGTGCGTACGGTCGTGGCCACCGAGCACTCGCTCGGCGACTCCCAGATCGAGGGCCGCCCGCTCACCCGTGGCACCCGCGCGCTGTACCGGGCCACCGAACGGCTGGGCGTGGCCACCGTCGCCGTCTCCTCGACGGTCGCGCGCAGGCTGCGCGAGTGGGGCGTGCCCGACCCGCGTATCCACCTGGTGCCCAACGGCATCGACCCGGCCCGCTTCCGTTTCGACCCGGCGGTGCGCGCCGCCGCACGGGCCCAACTCGGTCTGCCCGAGCGGGCGTTCGTCATCGGCGGGGTCGGCAGGCTCGTACCGGGCAAGAACTTCGACACCGTCATCCGCGCGCTGGCCGGTGTCCCGGACGCCCATCTCCTCGTCGCGGGCACCGGGCCCGAGCACGACGCCCTGCTGCGGCTGGCCCGTTCGACCGGCGTCGCGCCGCGCGTGCATCTGGTGGGCGCGGCGGGCGGGGAGGACGGCAGCGGTGTCATGCCCGACATGCCCGCGCTGCTGGCCGCGATGGACGTCTTCGTGTCCGCGTCGCGCGAGGAGTCCTTCGGGCTCGCCATGGTCGAGGCGCTGGCGGCCGGGCTGCCGGTGCTGCACACCGCGTGCCCCGCGATCGAGGACCTGCCGCCGGACAGCGCGCCCGGCGCCCGCCGGATCGGCACCGGCCCGCGGGACCTCGTCTCTGCGCTCCAAGCCCAACAGGGCGCGGGCGTACGGCGGTTGCCGGTGCCCGCCGCCGTCGACAGCTACCACATCGCCCACACCGCCGACCGCGTGATGCGGCTGTACGCAACGGCAACCACATCCGCATCCGCATCCGCCACCGGCGTGGGGCCGGGACAGAAGAAATGAGACCGCTCATGCAGGACACCGCAGTGCAGGAGAAGGCCGCGATCCGCGACGAGGGCCGCGCCCCCGCGGGCAGGCAGGGGCGCGGGCGCCGCGCTTCGTGGCGGACGCCGCCGCGCTGGCTGCCGCTGCCCCTGTGCCTGGGCATCGGCCTCGCGGGCGGCCTCGGTTACGGCCTGACGGCGGCCCCGCAGTACGCCGCCACCAGCTACGTCATCGTGGTGCCGCAGCACGGCGACGCGACGACCACCACCGGTTTCGCGCAGGCGTACGGGCGGGTCGTCACCGGTTCCGCGGTGCTCGCGGGAGCGCAGGCCGCGTCCGGGATGGCGGTGGACGACCTCAAGGGCAGCGTGCAGGCCGCGACCTCGCCCGACGCGCCGATGATCTCGATCACGGGGACGGCCCGGCGCGGGGCGACCGCCGCGAAGGTCGCCAACGCCGTGGCCGATTCGCTGGCCGCGACCGGCAACCGCAACGCCGGCAGCACCGGCGTCCGCCTGCTGGTCTTCTCCCCCGCCACCGCCCCGACCTCTCCCTCCTCGCCCTCCACCGCCCTGTCCGCGGCGGTCGGCGCGAGCGCGGGCGGCCTCCTCGGCGCCCTCTTCCTCCTGGTCCGCCCCCGCTCCCGCCGCGAGCCCGCCTACGGCGCCTCCCTCCCGGCCCCCACCCCGGGCCACGCCCCGACAGCGATCCCCAGGGAATCCGTATGACCACCCCCGCCTCCGCCCACCCCCGGCCCACGCCCGAGACACCCCCGAAGCCCCCGCCCGCCCCCGGGCCTGCCACAACCCCGATGGCTGCGCCCGCGCCAGCGCAGGCACCGCGAGCGACCACCGGCAGCACGGGCGGCACCGCGGCCGGACGCGTATCCGAGCCGCGAAACGCCCCCGGCGCCGACATCGGCGCACCGGACGGGCACGGGGGCGGGCTCAGGGTGGAGGTGTGCCGGGACGGCGAGGCGTTCGGGGGGATGGCCGCGCAGTGGGGGCGGTTGTACGGGCGGTGCGGGGCGGCGACGCCGTTCCAGAGTCACGCGTGGCTGTATTCGTGGTGGCTGTCGTACGGCAGGCGCGGGCGGCTGCGGGTCGTGGTGGTGCGGCGGGGCGAGGAGCTGGTCGCGGCGGCGCCGTTGATGGTGACGTACCGGCCGGTGCCGGTGCTGGTGGCGCTCGGCGGGGCGATCACGGACTACGCGGACGTGCTGGTGGACGACGCGGATCCGGCGTACGCGGCGGCGTTGACCGGGGCGCTGCGGCGGTTGGCGCGGACGGCGGTGATCGACCTGCGCGAGGTACGGCCGGGCGCGGCGGCCGAGCGGGTGTACGGCGCGTGGCGCGGCCCGCGCAAGGACCTGGAGGACTCGGTCTGCCTGGAGCTGCCTGGCCTGCCGATGGACGGCCTGATCGCGAGGGTCGGCAGCTCGCGCGGCCAGCGCATCCGCTCGCAGTTGCGCAAGCTGGACGCGGCGGGCGTCGAGGAACGCGCGGTGCCCGCGCACGAGGTGGCGCCCGCCGTCGAGACGATGCTGCGGCTGCACCTGCTCCAGTGGCAGGGCCGAGGGGTCACCCCCGAGCACGTACGCCCGCGCTTCGCCGAGCACCTGACCCGCGCCGCGCGGCTGATGGTGGCGAACGGCGACGCGGCGGTCACCGAGTTCAGCCTCGGAGGCGAGGTGGTGGCCGCGAATCTCACCGTGCTCTGCCCGAGTCTGGCGGGCGGCTACCTCTACGGCGCCCACCCGGACCTGCGCACCACCAAGGTCGACGTCACGACGCTGCTGATGCAGCACGGCGTCCGGCAGGCCCAGGACGGCGGCCGGGCCGCCCTCAGCCTGCTGCGCGGCGCGGAGCCGCACAAATTCCACTGGCGCCCCGACCACCTCGCCAACCGCCGCCTGCTGCTGACCACCCGCCCGCTGGCCGTCGTCCTCCACAGCCGCGTCGCCCTGGCCGCCGCCCGCACCCGCCTGGCCGCGACCGCCAAGCGCCGCCTGCCGGTGCTGCGCGCCTGGCGGGCCGGGCTGAACGACCGGCTCGCCAGGCGCGGCGGCAACGCTCAGGGCGCGTAAGCCGCCCTGCGTCAGGGCGCGTAAGCCGCCCTGCGGCTAGCCGGCCGGCGGCGTCGGGCTCGTCGCGGGCGCGGCCTCCTGCACCGACTCCGGCTTCACGGCGGACGTGGCCGTCGGCGGCAACGTGGGTGTCGGTGTCGTCGGCACGGCCGGAGTCGGCGCCTCAGGCGTCGGCGACTCGGACGTCGGCGCGGTCGGCGTCGGCGTCGGCGAACCAGGCGTCGGCGAACCGAGTGTCGACGCGCTCGGCGTCGGCGTCTGCTCCCCCGGCGCCTTCGGTTGCAGCTTGATGCAGACCTGACCGCTGGCGTACTGCTTCTGCATCTCCTCGCTGAGCTGGAGCGGCAGGCACGCCTCCACCACGGGCGGCAGCGGCGAGGGCCCGGCCTGCGGCACCGGCGTCGGGCCCGGCGTGACGGCCGGAAGCAGAGTCGGTACGGCCACGGGTGTGAGCGCCGGGGTCGGCGTCACGGGCGGCAGCACGCTGGGCGTCGGGCTCGCGCTCGGGCTGACCGCCGGGCTCGGCGACAGGTCGGGGGACGGCGACACCGAGGGCGTCGTCGGCACGGTCGGAGTCGGGCTCGGCGACAGCGACGGCTCCGGGGTGAGCGTGCCGCTCGGCGTCGGCGTCACCGTGGGCGTGTCCGAAGGCGTCGGGGTCTCGGTCGGCGTCGCGGACGGGCTGACCGAGGGGGTCGGCGTATCCGTAGGCGTGCCCGAAGGCGTATCCGTGGGCGTCGGCGTCACCGTAGGCGTATCCGTGGGCGTCACCGTGGGCGTCGGCGTGACGGTCGGCGTGTCCGTGGGAGTCGGAGTGCCGGTCGGCGTCGGAGTCTCCGTCGGCGTGGGCGTACCCGTGGGCGTCGGCGTCTCCGAAGGCGCGGGCGTCTCCGTAGGCGTCGGCGTCTCCGACGGAGCAGGCGCCGGCTTCAGGTCGAACAGCGCGTTGCGATACACCTTCGAGGACTTCGGGTTCTCCGTGCACTGCCACACGCCGTGCGGGCAGTAGTCGGTGATGGTCTGGTACACCGGCTGGTGGTCGTTGATCCACTGGAGCATCTGCCGCATGTAGTCGGGGTTGTCGCCGTTCCTGAACAGGCCCCACTCCGGGTACGAGATCTCCTTGCCGTGCAGGTCGGCGAAGTCGACCTGCGCCTGGAGCCCGTACGCCTCGTTGACCTGGTCGTAGAAGGTCTCGCCGGGCGGCTGGTCGTAGGAGTCCATGCCGACGATGTCGACGGTCGCGTCACCGGGGTAGCACTCGGTCCAGCCGATGGCGTCCTGGCCGCGGTTGGGCGTGAAGTCGAAGCGGAAGCGCTGGCCGGGGACGGCGCGCATGGCCTTGACGATCCGGTTCCAGTACGTCTTCCAGCCGGACGGGTCGGGCCCGCAGCGGTGGGTGTACGTGGTGCCGTTCATCTCCCAGCCGAGGACGATCACGGTGTCGGGCACGCCGAGGTCGACCAGCCGGTGGGCGAGCCGGGTGAAGTGGCCGTCGAAGTCGCCGCGCGCGCCCTCCTGGATCAGTTCGCGTACGTCGCGGTCGGGGACGCGGTCCTCGTTGTGCTCCTGCATCGGCACGTTGAGGACGAAGAGCCGGTCGGGCTTCGCGCGTTTCCAGGCGGCCCACGGCTGGAGCAGCCCGCCGCTGCCCTCGATGCCGGACCAGTCGTCACCGGGCAGATACGTATGGCCGACCGTCGCCTCCGTACCGCCGAGCCAGGATTCCAGGGCGCCGATCCGTGCTACGCCCTCGGCGCCGGAGTCGGTGAAGGCACCCATGGGGGCGTACGAGGCGCGCGGCGGGGGCGTGGGCGTGGACCCGGAAGCACCGGCGGGACCGTTCGAGCCGTCAGGGCCGTCAGGGCCGTCAGGGCCGTCAGGGCCGTCAGGGCCGTCAGGGCCGTTCGATCCGCTGGCGCCGCTCGACCCGTTGACGCCGTCCGGGCCGCCCGGTCCCGTGGCGCCCTCCGCGCCGACGGCACCGGCGAGCGCGGTGACCAGGCGGCGGCCCGCGCCCGGCGGGTCACCCGCGATGCCGGACAGTCCTGACACGATCAAGGCGGCCGACACGAATCCGACGCCCGCACCCGTCAGCCACTGGCGTCGGTTGGCCATGGTCACTCCTCGTTCGCTGTCCGCTGTGCGTGGTGCGTGGTGCGGTGACCGCCGTGCGACCGCACGGAAATCGGACTCCTAACGATCAGTCATAACGTATGAGTAATAAGCGCGCCCCCTGACGTAGACCAAAAGCGGTTCCCACGACAGTTCCTACCCGGCCTCAAACAACCTGGCGGTCCGTCAATACCGGCACCGGGCCGATCGCGATATCACTCGGGCGGATGAAATTCCTTGCATCGCCCACCGATTATCCGGGTGACTCACCCCTACGGCGGCATGATGAGCCGCGGAAACGGCCGGAGGAGAGGAGTGTGTCGGACATGAGCGAAGCCATCGAGAACGGCAGCGGAAAACACTCACGACCCCGGGTGGCGACGCGACGGCGGTTGATCAGGCGCGGCATCACGACCGTGGCCGCCGTATCGGGGACCACCGCGGCGCTGCGTCCGATGCTGGCCGCGAGGCAGTCGGACACCGCGGTCGCCGAGCCCGCCGCTGGGTACGACAGCGCCGCCGCCGGGTACGAGCCCGCTCCCGTGCCGGGCGCGGGGGCCGCCCTCTTCGACGAGGTCTACCGCGGGCGCCGCATCCAGGGATTCAGCTCCGCGCGGGACAGCGGCGTCGACATCCGGATCGACGGGCGCCCGCTGCACGTGATGCGGCGCGTGGACGGCAGCTTCATCAGCATGGCCAACCACTACCAGCCCTTCCCCACCGCCCTCGGCACCGCCCGCGGCGCGGTCGACGTGCTCGGCCGCGCCCAGCTGTCCACGACCGCGGAGCACCACCACTGAGCGCCGTCCACGGGCGCCCGCACTGAGCGCCACCACTGAGCGCGGCACCACGCGCCACCACTGACGGCTGAGCGCCGTACGACCGCCGAGGGGTCAGTTCCTGTGTACACGCGAATGAATCAGCGGCATCTGACCAGCAGCCAACGCTCCCGGTTCGTCGAGGCCGTGCTGGAGCTCAAGCGCGTGGGCGGCTACGACAAGTACGTCATCACGCACGGCAAGTACTTCGCCGCCGACGGCGAGAGCGGGCTGCGGGTCGCCCACATGGCACCGACCTTCTTCCCCTGGCACCGCCGGTTCCTGCTCCAGTTCGAGGCGGATCTCCAGATGTTCGACCCGGGCGTCACCATCCCGTACTGGGACTGGACGTACGACAACGCGCAGAGCTCTTCTCTGTGGGGCCCGGACTTCATGGGCGGCAACGGCCGCGACAGCGACGGCCAGGTGATGACGGGCCCGTTCGCGTACCAGACCGGCGACTGGCCGATCAATTACGGGGTCACGCAGGAGAAGTACCTGACCCGCAACATGGGGCGGCCCGACCGGCCGATCGTGCTGCCGACGAAGGCGGAGCTGGACAACGCGCTCGCGATGCCGGTCTACGACGTCGCGCCGTGGAACTCCGCCCCGTCCACCAAGGGCTTCAGGAACAAGATCGAGGGCTGGACGGTCAGCGACACCAAGGGCGGCTACCTGCACAACCGGGTCCACCAGTGGGTCGGCGGCCACATGATCGGCGGCACCTCGCCGAACGACCCGGTGTTCTGGATGCACCACGCCTTCCTCGACCTGGTGTGGATCCGCTGGCAGCGGCTGCACCCGAAGTCGGCGTACCTGCCGTCCATGCCGCTGTCGGCCAAGGACCCCGAGCACGGCCGCGTGATCAGCAGCAACGAGCTGATGCCGCCGTGGAACGAGAAGCCGTCGGACTACTTCGACCACCGCTCGTTCTACCGCTACGAGGAGAGCTGACGCGCTCGCGCCGCGGGTGACGGGCCGCGGGTGACAGGCGGAGGGAAACGCGCCGAGGATGACGGGCCGAGGGTGACGGGCCGAGGGTGACGGGCCGAGGGAAAAGAAAACGGCCTCCCGCACACAAGGTGACGGGAGGCCGCGGTGGCGCGGAATTACCACTCGCCGCCGTCGTGCCCGGAGACGTTGGCGCACTGGTTGCCGAACGCCGGGTTCAGCAGGCCGATGACGTCGACGGTGTTACCGCAGACGTTGACCGGGACGTGCACGGGCACCTGGATGAGGTTGCCGGACAGCACACCCGGCGAACCGACAGCGGCACCCTGCGCGCCGGAGTCGGCAACAGCCATACCGGCGCCGGCGGCCAGAACGGCACCCGCCGCGGCGGTGACGGCCGCCGCCTTTGCGATACGCGACATCAAGATCTCCCTGAGACGAAACCCAACCGCAAATACCTGCGGCGTTGACGCTGTGCGCAACGGGGGGAGATCACGAATAGTCACGCATGTTGGGCTGAATCGGTGACGGCGTATCAAAATAGGCCGAAGGGGTGAGCGCGGTTCGCGCTCACCCCTTCGGGTGTCACATCCGGCCGGAGCACGGCTCGAAGCGCAGCTCAGGAACCCTGTGAACCACGGCTCCGGCTACGCCCGGCGCTCGGTCAGAGCGGCAGGCCGGGGGCCGAAGGGAGGCCGCCGGGCAGCGACGGGAGGGCGGGCAGACCGGGCAGGTTCGGCGCCGGCAGGCCACCGCCGAGGACGGTGGCGACGACGACGTTGACCAGGCCGGTGACGACGGCCGTGGCGGCGGTCAGCAGCCCCGCCGGGTCACCGGCCGTGGACGCCTTGACCAGGTTGTCGACGGCCGTCTGGAGCGCGGTGAGGGCGTCGGCCTTCAGGTCCCGCGTGGCGGACGGCTTGGCCGACGGCTGCGTGGCGACCTTGCCCGAGGGGCTGCCGAGGCTCGGCACCGCGGGGGCGGCGGGAGCGGCGGGAAGAGCCGGCGCGGCGGGAGCCGCGGGAGCCGCCGGGGCAGCGGGAGCCGCAGGGGCGGCAGGAGCGGCGGGGACGGCAGGAGCGGCGGCCTTCGCCGCGTCGATCGCCGACTTGGCCCCGGCGGCGTCGGCGGTGATGGTCTCGGGCTTGACGGTGCCGGGCTTGGCGAGCACGTCCTGGACCAGTTTCGTGACCGGGGTGAGCACGCCTGCCACGTCTCCCAGTGACTTGGCCTGCGCGAGCAGCGCGGTCGCGTCCGGCGCGGCCGGTGCCGTCACGGTGCCCGCGGGCTTGGTGTCTGCGGGAGTGGCGGCAGCGGCGGTCGTCGTGAGCGCGCCGCCGGCGATGGTGGCGACGAGCGCGGAGGCGACGACCACGCCGGTGATCCGGTGGGTACGCATGGAAAACAGTTCCCTTCGGTGGTGAACAGCTACGCCACCACCGTGAAAAGCAGACGGTATTACCGCAACTGCTGAGAATGGCCGCCGCCCACGAGGGTGGCGGCGCGAACTGTGTGAACTGCGGATTTCCTGTTTTCAACCGCTGCCGATCCACATCACCCTGATGGGCCGTTAGGGTGCGTACGCGCGGCCGACTTCTCCCCTAACGGAGGAATCCGGGAGCCTCGGGTCGCCCGCGGAGGTGATATCCGCCCCGGCCGGGCTCTCCCGGCGGTTAGGGTCCGGCGCATGAGCCAGACCAATACCGCCCTGAATTCCGCCCTCCAGCGCCGACTCGGCACCCTCGTGGTGATTCCGTGGGCCGGTGAACACCACGAGGACGGCCGCGACATGCCGTTCCTGATGGCCTATTCGCTCGGTGACGGGCCGGACGGCCCGGAGTCGGGGCAGGAGGCGGCGCTGGCCGTCGCGGAGGAGGTCGGGCTGCCGGTCGGCGGCGCGATCCTCGACGTCAAGCAGGCGCCGAACGTCCCGGTGAAGGTGCTGGTCGAGGGCGGCAAGGCCGTGCTGACGATGCCGTACCTGCACGCCGCGTGCCCGGTGCCCGAGCAGTGGGTCGCCGCGGCGCAGGACCGGGGCGCGGTGTACTTCATCCTCGCCACCCGCCCGTGGCCCGAGGCCAAGCCGGGCACCCCGGTGACCGAGGAGACCCTCCAGGGCTTCGCCGGGGACACCGACGTCCTGGGCACCGCCGCGCACTGCCTGGTGCCGGTGGGCACCCTCAAGGGTTAGAGCCCGACACTCGCGCGCAGGGGCGCCCCGCCGGACCGGAGAAGTCCCGCGGGGCGCCCCTGCGTGTGGTGGGTCTGTGCCTACGCGCCCGCACGCGTCCCGTGCGTACGGCGTTTGGCTCGGGTCAGTGGACCAGGTCGTTGGCGGCGGTGACCGCGTCGGTGCCCGCCTGGGCGACGTTCTTCACGTCCTGGACCTTCTGGTCGACCTTGTAGTCGCCGAGCACGCTGGCGGTGGCGCCCTTGGCCTGCTCGCCCGCGGCGCTCGCGGTGATCGCGGTGCTGCTCAGGGTGGAGCCCAGATCGGCGGACTGCTCGGCGGCCATGGCGGCGGGGGCGCCCGCCGCGATCAGGAAGGAACCGGCGGCGGCGGTGGTGAGGATTCGGCTTACGTTCATGATCGATACAACGCGCGAACCGCCCGCAGGGCACGCGGACCGTACCGGTCCTGGTCGGCGCGGGACCGCGGGCCCTCCCGCCGCGCGCGCCCCCGCTGTTGCACTGGCGTGACAACGGCAGCACAGGAGACGGACGTTGCGGGAGCACTCTTTGTGTCACCGGCACGAGCAGCCGGAGCCGGCCGGAACAGCGGGACACCGCCGCGAGCGGCCGGAGAACGCCGCACCGCATCCGTTCCTGGGGGGAACCCGATATGTCCGTTCGTGCCCGTGGCCGTCGCAGCACCGCCGCCGCCATCGCGCTCACCGCCGGGATCACGGCGGGTGCCGCCCTGCTCCTGTCGGCCTGCGGCCCCACGGACGGCACCGCCTCCGACCCGGCGCCCTCGGCGACGAGCGGCGCGAGCGGTCAGCCCACCCCCAGCGGGAAGGGCGGCAGCGGCGGCAGCGGGGGGAACGCGGGGGACGACGGCGCCAACGGCTCGGGGGCCAGCCCGGTGGGCAGCAGCACCAAGCTCAACGGCACCGCGCACTCCGGTCTGACCATCAGCGACGGCACCCGCTACGTCGTCATGAACGGCACCCGGGTGGACTTCGGCACCGAGGTCCGCGACCTGGCCTGGTCGCCGAACGGCGCGAAGGCCGCCTTCATCGACGGCGACGGCGACCTCGCGGTCAGCGACCCCGACGGCAGCGGACGCGTGATCGTGGCCAGGAACCCGGGCGACCAGAACTGGTCGCACCCGACCTGGCAGGTGCGCGCGAAGGACCCGCAGAACGGCCTTCCCGCCCTCGACAACATCCTCTTCGCCGGCCGCCGGGGCGGCACCGCCCGGCTGTACGGCGTCCCGGCCACCGCGCACGGCGGCACGCCCAAGGTGCTGAGCCTGAACCACGAGTCGGACGAGAACGTGAAGCCGCTGCCCCAGACCGGCAACGTATGGCCCAGCTCCGCGGGGAAGTACGGCACCGCCGTCTACGCCAACACCGGCGACGGCAACGTCTACATCCGCGACGACTACCTGCGGCAGCAGGGCTACGCGCTCACCCCGGGGTCCGAGCCCGCCATCGGGCCGACCGAGGACGACGGCATCGTCTTCGTCCGGTCCGTCGGGGGCCACGACCACCTGTTCCTGGAGACGCCCCACGACGGCGCGCCCGTGTACAAGGACCTGACCCCGCAGGCGACCACCGACTACACCGAGCCCGCCTTCGAGCCGAACGGCAGGACGGTCGTGGCCCGTACGCCCAACGGCATCGTGCGGCTGCCCGTGGACGGCTCGCAGGCGCCGGTCAAGGTCTCCGACTACGTCGGGCTCCCGGCCTACCGCGCCTGAGCCAACTCGGCCCGCAGCGCCTCCAGATGGGCGTCGGCGGTGTCGTGCGGCAGGAACTCCACCACGTCGACGAAGCGGAACAGCACCTGTGACGAGGTGACCGCGAACTCGTAGTCGGCGAAACCGACGACGGCGCCCAGCGTGCCGCGCACCGCGCCCCGGACGACATGAGCGGTCATGTCGTCCGGGTTCCGCGCGTCCAGGCCGCGCCGCGCGTTGGGCCGCGCCAGATACGGGCAGACCATCGAGGCGTAGAGCATGCAGGCGCGGTGGCCGGGCCCTTCGAGGGTCGGCGCGAGATTGCGGTACGGGCGCCCGGCCGCCAGCGCCTCGCCGATCGCGGCGCTCTCGGAACCGCCCACCACCCGCCACACCGGGCCGCGCGGCATCAGCGTGTCGCACACCGAACACAGCCGCTGCCGGGCGCAGTTGGCGCTGCGGTCGTAGTCGGTCAGCGCGAACTGCGGCTGGTCGTCCTGCCACGGGGTGATCGCGGGCACCGGGTAGCCGCGCGGATCGCGGGGCCTGACCTCGACGGTCGGCGGCATCGGCACGGAGTCAAAGCGCACGGCCCATCCCTATCAGGCGGAACGGTCCCTGCGGAACAGCCGTCCGAACCCCGTCCGCCGCCCGCCCCTGCCGGAATCGGTATCGGTTTCGGTATCGCTATCGCTATCGGCGGCCGTAGCCCTACCCGTATCCGTATCCGCGCTGTCGTCCGTGCCCGTACCGACGGCCCGCGCCGCGTGCCAGTCCGCCACGACCTTCTCGACGTCGAACAGGCCGAGGTTGAGGGGCGGTCCCTCCGGGGGACGGCGCAGGGCCTCGCGGAGACGGTCGTTGATCTCGGTGAGGATCTGCCGCACCTGCCGCTCGGAGCGCGCCCGCGCTATCGCGGCCGTCGCGTCCTCCGCCGCCTTGCGCAGCACGAGCGTCGGCGGCAGCGCGGACAGGCCCTCGCGGTGCATCTTGCCCTTGATCCACCACAAGTCGTCGTACGGGGTGTCCAGCGAGGCCAACGGCTTTCCCGCGCCCGGCAGTTCGGCGAAGTCGCCGCGCTGCTCCGCCTCGCGGATCTGCTTGTCCACCCACGTCTCGAAGGAGACACCGGCGGGTTTGCGGTCGGTCATACCTCGCTCCTCACGTGGGCGCACGCAGCGGGTGGCGTACGTACCAGGTTACGGCCGCGCCCGCGCGGCCAGCAGGGCGACGTCGTCCTCGGCGGCGGAGGGCGCCAGGCGGTGCACGATCCGGGCCAGGAGCGCGTCCAGCGGTTCACCGTCGGGCGGGAGGACGAGCGAGGCCAGCCGGGCGAGCGAGGCGTCGATGTCCTCGGTACGGCGTTCCACCAGCCCGTCGGTGTAGAGCAGCAGCGTCTCCCCCGCGCGCCACGGCACGTACACCGTCTCGTACGTGCCCCGCAGGTCCGCGCCGAGCGGCGGTCCCGGCGGTACGGCGAGCAGCCGGACACGGCCGTCGGGGGTGACGACGGCGGGCGGGAGGTGGCCCGCGCTGGCGAAGAAGCAGCCGCCGCGCGCCGGGTCGGCGAGGCCCAGCAGACAGGTGCCCGGCCGCTGGGCGCCCGCGGCGGCCAGCAGCGCGTCCATCCGGCGCAGGACGCGGTCCGGCGCGTCGCCCTCTCCCGCGACCACGCGCAGCATCGAGCGGTAGTGGCTCATCTCGACGGCCGCCTCGACGCCGTGCCCCATCACGTCGCCCATGGCCAGCAGCGTCACGCCGCCGGGCAGCGCCAGGGTGTCGAACCAGTCGCCGCCGACCAGGTCGGTTGCGCCCGCCGGGAGATAGCGGGTGGCCACCTCGACCCCGGGGTGCGGGGCGCCGGGCGTGGCCAGCAGGGCGCGCTGCAACTCCACCGCGATGCCGTGCTCGCGGGTGTAGCGGCGGGCGTTGTCGAGGCTGATCGCGGCCCGGTCGGCCAGCGCGCGGGCGATGGCGGTGTCCTCGTCGTCGAAGCCGGGCGAGGTCCCGGCCCTGATCAGCGTGACCGTGCCGATCCGGTCGCCGCGGGCGCTCAGCGGCACGACCAGCACGGAGTGGATGCCCGCCGCGCGGTAGGCGGCGACCCGCTCGGCGTTCGGCGCGGAGTGGGCGATCTCCTCGTCGCGCGGCAGATTCTGCACCACGGGACGCCCGGTCTCCAGGCAGGTCGGGATCGCCGAGCCGCGCTGGTAGACCACGTACTCCCCCGGCGTCCCGAAGATCCGCACCCGCTCGCGCAGCGCGGGCCGCGCGGCCATCGCGGCCCTGCGCAGCCGCAGCGCGCCGTCCGGCGGGGGGCGGCGGCGGGCGCGCGGGCCGCTGTCCAGCACCTCGACGGTGGCGGTGTCCGCGATCACCTCGACCAGCAGGTCGGCCAGTTCCTGGCAGGTCGGGTCCATCTCCAGCGTGGAGCCGATCCGGACGGCCGCCGCGTCGAGCAGCAGCAGCCGCTCCTTGGCCCGTTCCAGTTCGCGCTGCGCCTCGTGGTCCTCGCTGACCTCGATGATCACCGCGCCGATCCCGCCCACCCCGCCGTCCCGGCCCTGGAGCCGGTGGTACGTGCACTGCCAGTAGCGCGTGGTGTGCGGCGAATCGGCCCGGGTCTGGCCGCTGGAGAGCAGCTCGCGCGGTGTGCCGTCGGCGAGCACCATCCGCAGGACGCCCTCGCCCACGTCCACGCCCGGCACCGTCTCGGCGATGGTCCTGCCGATGTGCGCGGCCGCTTCGACGCCGTTCATCCGGGCGAGCGCCGGATTGACGTACCGGTAGCGCAGGTCGGGGCCGAGTACGGCGACACCCGCCGCCGTCCCCTCCAGCAGCGCGCGCCACAGCGACTCATCCGCGTTCACCTGTTCCACAGTGCACGCAGGGTCGCGGGGCCGCGAATCGGGACGGCGGAGGGGCCGCGCGGCGGCCGTACCCACGGGGTCGGGGGTCCGGGGATTCGGGGTCCGGAGAGGCTCGGCGGGGCCGGGGGCGCGGGGCGTGGGCTGATATAACAGCGCTGTTAGATTAGCCGCCCGGCGCTTCGACGGTTGAGGCGTCGCGCCCGTCGAGAGGAACGGACCGCCATGACCGAGGCGCAGCGGAGCCACCCGCCGATCGAGCCGTACGACCGGGGCATGCTCGATGTCGGCGACGGGAACCTCGTGTACTGGGAGACCTGCGGCAACCCCGAGGGCAAGCCGGCGCTCGTCGTGCACGGCGGCCCCGGCTCGGGGTGCAGGCCGTCGCACCGGCAGGACTTCGACCCGGAGCGGTACCGGGCGGTGCTGTTCGACCAGCGCGGCTGCGGGCGCAGTACGCCGCACGCGAGCGACCCGGCGACCGACCTCACCCACAACACCACCGACCACCTGATCGCCGACATGGAACGCCTGCGCGTCCACCTCGGCATCGACCGCTGGCTGCTGACGGGCGGCTCCTGGGGCTCGACGCTGATCCTGGCGTACGCGCAGCGGCACCCCGAGCGGGTCTCGGAGATCGTCATCAACGGCGTCACGACCACCCGCAGAGCGGAGATCGACTGGCTCTACCGGGGCGTCGGCCGCTTCTTCCCCGAACAGTGGGCGGCCTTCCGCGCGGCGGCCGGCCCGGCGTACGACGGCACGGGGTCACGTACGGCGCCCGGCACGGCGTCCGGCACGGCGTCCGGCTCAGCGACCGGCTCAGCGACCGGCATGGCGTCCGATACGGCGGGCGGCATCGCGGGCGGGCTCGTCGCCGCGTACGCGCGCCTCACCGAGGACCCCGATCCGGCCGTACGGGCCAGGGCCACCGCCGACTGGTGCGCGTGGGAGGACGCGGTGCTCTCCCTCGAACCCAGCGGCTCCGCCCGCCCGTACAGCGACCGCCCCTCCGCCGCCCGGCTCGCCATGGTCCGGATCTGCGCCCGCTACTTCTCGCACGGCGCCTGGCTCGAAGAGGGCGCCCTCCTGCGCGACGCGCCCCTGCTGCGGGGCATCCCCGCCACCCTGCTCCACGGCCGCCTCGACCTCAGCTCGCCGCTCGACACCGCCTGGCACCTCGCCGCCGCCTGGCCGCAGGCCACCCTCACCGTCGTGGACGACGCGGGCCACAAGGGCAGCGCCACGATGTCCCGCCACGTACGGGACGCGCTGGACGGGTACGCGCGAGCGGTCTAGGGGCGGGCCCGGTCAGCCGCGTACGGGGACCGTCGAGGTGGTGAGGAGCTGACGGGCCTGGCGCTCCGGGGTCTCGGGCGGGACGACGAGCAGGTCGCAGCGGCCGACGCCCCGGCAGAGCAGGCACACCGAGTCGCGGTGGCCGGTGGTGGTGGAGCGGTGGATACGGAGGGTGTGGCCGCCGAGCAGCAGGGCGGAGGGCCCGTCGAGCCAGTTCGCCGCGTCGAGGGTGATGTCGGTGATCCGGCCCCAGCGGCCGTTCAACGCGGCGAGCAGCGGCGGCAGTTCCTTGGTCACGTCACGGGTCCGCGGCCACCAGGCGCCGTCGATCCGTACGGGGCTGCCGCCCGGGTGGATCAGGGACAGCCGGGCGGGCGGCCCGTCCCAGACCGGCAGGGCGCAGGCGGGCAGCGGCGGCGGTGTCTCGGTCGCGGTGGTGATCGTCATGGTGTCGGCCTGTCTCCGGACGGTTCGTCCGGGGTGGTGGGTGGTGCCAAGCGCGTGTTCGGGGCGGGCCGCGGCGGGCGGGGCGGCGACGGCGGACGTACGGGCGGCGGTACGTCGTCGGCGGCGGCCCCCTCGGTGACGTCCGTGCCTCGGCTGACGTCCGGGTCCTGGGCGGCGTCCGCGTCCTGGGCGGCCTCGGTGACGCCGGTCACGCCGGTGACCTCGGCCGTCCCGGTGCCGTCCCGTACGCGCTCCTCGCCGCCGACCAGGCGGAGCTGGAAGGGGCCCGCGTCGGGGAAGTGGACGGTGTCCACGGTCAGCCGCAGCCGGGTGCCGCCGTCCTCGTCCACCACCGGGCGGCCGGGGGGCGGCTGCTCGGTCGCGGCGAAGCGGAAGCGCAGCACCTGCGCGATCCTGCGGGCCGCCTCCGGGGTCGCGGCCACGATGCTGACCTCGGCGAAGCCGGGCGCGGGCAGCGCCCGCTCCGCGCCGCCGGAGCCGGAGCCGGAGCCGGAGCCCGAGCCCGAGCCGGTGGCCGCCGCCGCGTTCCGCGCCGCGTCGTCGCGCCCGGCCCCGGTACGGCCCCGCGGCGGCCCGGCCGTACCCGCCATGCGCGGATCGGCCCCCGTCCCCGCACCGGCCGCGCGCGGCTCACCCGACTCGTTCTCGCGCGGGGGCATCAGGCCGCCCGCTCCGGCCGGGCCAGCCCCGCGGGACCGCCCTCGGCCTCCCAGGCGGCGTCCGCGCCGCGGTCGGGGTCGGCCTGGGCCATCAGTTCGCTCGCGGTACGGACATTGGCCGGGTCCGCCGCCGCGGCCATCAGCCGGGCCGCCGTCGCCGCCGGAGTCTGCGGCGGGACGATCAGCAGATCCCAGCGGCCCGTACGGTACGAGAGCACCAGCAGCTTGTGCGGGTCCTGCTCCTCGACGAACCAGCCGACATGCACCACGTGCCCGGCGACCGGCACCTTCTTCGGCACGGTCGGCCAGTACAGGGGGTTGACGGTGACCCGGGTGATCCGTCCCCACAGCAGGTCCAACGCGCCGACCAGGGACGGCAGTTCGAGGGAGAGGTCACGGGACTTGGGCCACCAGGCGCCGTCCAGCGGCCCCGGTCCGTGGCCGAGCTCGGCCGAACCGATCCGCAGGGCGCTGACGCCGGGCGACAGCGAGAGCCGCGGCGCGGGGGGCGCGGGAGGGGGCCGCGGGACCGTACGGACCGCCGAGGGGTGTGCGGAATCCTGAGAGGAGAGCATGGAACAAATCCGTCCACGGGCCCGCTGGAACGGGTCCGGCACCGTCGCTCACCGCGAACGACGCCGACTTGAGTGCCGGTGTACGGAATGCCCTCGGTCCGTTCACCCTACTCCGTCCGGGGTGTCTGGGACGATGATGGAAGGTCACCGTTCCGGACCGCCGGGACACGGGGCCGATGGGGGAGGGAACACGTGGCCGAGGTCTTCACGCGCCGCATGTCCAGATGGCAGGCGGAGCAGCAGCGCGAGGCCGTCGCGGATGTCTACGTCGAGGCGTACCGAGGTGTGCCGGGCCAGGAATTCCACGACCGGGAGGATTTCCTGGGGCGCTTCGCCGAGGCCACGCAGCGGCCCGGCTTCGACATGATCGTGGCCAGCGAGCGGCGGCTGACCGGGGTCGCGTACGGCTACGTCCTCGACCGCGCCGACGGCTGGTGGCGGGACTTCACGGTCGCGGGCACCGACGGCGCGGGGCCCGACGGCACGGACATCGAGGAGCTCACCGCCTCGGGACAGGTCTTCGCGCTCGCCGAGCTGATGGTCGTGCCCGCCTACCGCAGGCAGGGCATCGCGACCGGTCTGCTCGACCAGCTCCTGCTGCGCAGCGACGCGGCCCTCGTCACCGTCCTCACCGCGCCCGACGCCGACGCCGTCCACGCCCTGCGCGCCTGGGAGTGGACCTACCTCGGCGACACCCACGGCCCCCGCCAGGCATGGAGCCGCCCGCTGCGCCCGTGAGCGTCGCCGCCGCCATGTCCCCTGGCGTCGCTACCGCTTGCGGACGCCGAACAGCGAGCGGCTGATCTCGCGGCCGAGCTGCGTGCCCATGGAGCGGGCGAGGGACTTGAACGCGCCGCTGTGGACGACCTGTTCGACGATTCCGGCGTCGGCGGCGGCGCCCTTGGCGGAGGAACGGCCGCTCTTCGGGGCGGTCTTGGGCGCGCTCTCGGCGGCTTCGGCCCGCGCGGCGGAAGCCGCTTCGGCGGCGGCCAGCTTCTCGTAGGCGGACTCGCGGTCGACCGCCTCGGCGTACCGCCCGTACAGCGGCGAGGACTTGACGGCGGAGTCGAGCACGGCCGCGTCCACGGGACCCATCAGCGACTCGGGGGCGCGCAGCCGGGTGGCGGCCACCGGCGTCGGCGCGCCGTTCTCGCTGAGGACGGTGACGACGGCCTCGCCGGTGCCGAGCGAGGTGAGCAACTCGCCCAGGTCGTAAGCGGAGTTGGGGAAGGTGGAGACGGTGGCGCGCAGCGCCTTGGCGTCGTCGGGCGTGAAGGCGCGCAGGGCGTGCTGGACACGGTTGCCGAGCTGGGCGAGCACGTCGCCGGGGACGTCCTTGGGCGTCTGCGTGACGAAGAAGACGCCGACGCCCTTGGAGCGGATCAGCCGTACGGTCTGGGTGATCGCGTCGAGGAACGCCTTCGAGGCGCCGTTGAAGAGCAGGTGCGCCTCGTCGAAGAAGAAGACCAGTTTCGGCCGGTCGAGGTCGCCGACCTCGGGCAGGTCCTGGAAGAGGTCGGCGAGCAGCCACATCAGGAAGGTCGAGAAGAGCTGCGGCTTGTCCTGCACGGCGGGCAGCTCCAGCACGGAGACCAGCCCGCGCCCGTCGGACGCCGTACGCAGCAGCTCGCTCGTGTCGAATTCCGGCTCGCCGAAGAACGCGGCGGCGCCCTGCGCCTCGAAGGCCGTCAGCGTCCGCATCAGCACCCCGGCCGTCGCCGACGAGATCCCGCCGATCTCCTTCAGCTCCGGCTTGCCCGCGTCGGAGGTCAGGAAGGCGATGACGGCCCGCAGGTCCTTGAGGTCGTACAGCTCGAGGCCCTTGGTGTCGGCGTAGTGGAAGATCAGGCCGAGCGACTGCTCCTGCGTGGTGTTCAGGCCGAGCACCTTGGACATCAGGACGGGGCCGAAGGCGGTGACGGTCGCCCGTACCGGGATGCCGGGGCCGAGGCCGCCCAGCGCGTAGAACTCGGCCGGAAAACCGGTGGCCGTCCAGTTCTGGCCGACTTCCGCCGCCCGCCGCTGGACCTTCTCACCCGGTTGGCCCGGCGCCGACACGCCGGAGATGTCGCCTTTCACGTCCGCGAGGAAGACCGGGACGCCCTGCGCGGAGAGCTGTTCCGCGATGAGCTGGAGCGTCTTGGTCTTGCCGGTGCCGGTGGCGCCCGCCACCAGGCCGTGCCGGTTGAGCATGCCGAGCGGGATGCGGACCGGCGCGTCGGGGTGGCACTCGCCCTCCCAGAGCAGCGCGCCGAGGTCCAGCGCGGGGCCGGTGAAGGCGTAGCCGCGGGCGATGTCGGCGGCGGGGGACGGCGGTGTCGGCCCGGACGGCGCCGCTGATGGCCCGGACGGTGCGGGAGTCGACCCGGACGGTGGGGCTGTCGGCCCGGACGGTGCGGGAGTCGGCCCGGACGGTGGGGCTGTCGGCCCGGACGGTGCGGGAGTCGACCCCGGTGTCACGGCCGCCTCACCCGTGACGGCCTCACCGGCGGAACTATTCGGCTGGGGATCGGTCATCACATGCTCCCGATTCATACGACGATGAGGCTTTTGCCACCATCGCACCCCGGCAGCGGTGCTGCGCCCGGACAAGCCGGGCCGGTAGGCTTTCCGTGTGATCTTCAAGCGCATCGGAAACGGGCGGCCGTACCCGGACCACGGCCGGGTGAGTACGCGCGAGTGGGCCGACGTCGCCCCACGTCCCGTGCGGCTGGACCAGTTGGTGACCACCAAGGGACAGCTCGACCTGGAGACACTTCTCGCCGAGGATTCCACCTTTTACGGCGACCTCTTCGCCCATGTCGTGAAATGGCGGGGCGACCTCTATCTCGAGGACGGACTCCACCGGGCGGTACGCGCCGCGCTCCAGCAGCGCCAGGTGCTCCACGCCCGGGTCCTGGAGATGGACTGACAATCCGCTTACGCTGCGCTCATGAGCATGCTGACCCCCTCCGGTATGGGCGGGAAGTACCGGGTCACCGGCAAGCAGTACCCGAGGATGCGCCGCCCGCGCCGCCGCGGCCGTGTCGTCACCGCCGTGCTCGCCTCGGTCGTCGTGCTCGGCCTCTTCGGTTACGGGGCGCTGCAACTCGTCCATGTCTTCCGCGGGGACGACAACGGCGACACGAAGGCGAACGCGGCACCGCAGAACCGCCCCTGCGTCACCGTGGCCCCCACCGCCCCCACGGGTAAACCGGCCCCGCTGCCCCAGCCCGCGGGCGTCACGCTGAACGTCTTCAACGCCACCGCCAAGGGCGGTCTGGCCAAGACCACGGCCGACGAGCTGGCCAAGCGCGGCTTCAAGGTCAACAAATTCGGCAACGCGCCCGACCCGTACGACAAGAAGGTCGGCGAGTCCGCGCTGATCGTCGCCGGGCCCGCGGGCGAGGCGGCGGCCCGCACGGCGGGCACCCAGGTGGCGGGCTCGACCGTGAAGATCGACCCCAAGCGGACCGACAAGACCGTCGATGTGATGATCGGCACGGCCTTCACGGCGCTTTCCGGTCCGACCGACGTGGCGAAGGCCCGGATCGTGGCGGCGAACCCGCCGCCGCCGAAGCCGGTGTGCGTGACGGCGAGCCCGAGCGCGTCGGGGGCCGCCCCCGGCAAGACGGGGGCCACGACGAAGGCGGGCGCGCCGGCGAAGCACTAGCCGCCGTGGCGGGCGCCGCCTTGGCGGGTGGCGCTTGCGCGGGTGGCTTGGCGCGGGTGGCTTGGCGCGGGTGACTGCCCTTCGTGGCGGCCGACAGCGTACGTGCGAGAGGGGCGGGACCTGAGCCAGGTCCCGCCCCTCCGCTTGTCGGATCAGCGGCCGGACAGCGTTCAGGGTGTCCGGACCGTTCAGCCCGTCTCGGTCATTCAGCCCGTCCGGACCGTTCAGCCCTTCCGGGGCGTCCGCGACACGCCGGGTCGGGCCGGGCCGATTGTCAGCTCACCGTGCCGTACATCCGGTCGCCCGCGTCGCCGAGGCCGGGCACGATGTAGCCGCGCTCGTTCAGCCGCTCGTCGACCGCGGCCGTGACCACGGTGACCGGCTTGCCCGCCAGGGCGCGCTCCATCGACTCGACGCCCTCGGGCGCGGCCAGCAGGCACAGCGCGGTGACGTCGTCGGCGCCGCGGTCGATCAGCAGGTCGATCGCCGCCACCAGGGTGCCGCCGGTCGCCAGCATCGGGTCGACCACGTACACCTGCCGTCCCGACAGGTCCTCCGGCATACGGGTGGCGTACGTCGCCGCCTCCAGCGTCTCCTCGTCGCGGACCATGCCGAGGAAGCCGACCTCGGCGGTGGGCAGCAGCCGCACCATGCCGTCGAGCATGCCGAGCCCGGCGCGCAGGATCGGCACCACGAGGGGGCGCGGGTAGGAGAGCCTGACCCCGGTGGTCGGGCCGACCGGGGTGCGGATGTCGACCTGCTCGGTCCGCACGTCGCGGGTGGCCTCGTAGGCGAGCAGGGTGACCAGCTCGTCGGCGAGCCGCCGGAACGTCGGCGAGTCGGTGCGCTCGTCGCGCAGGGTGGTGAGCTTGTGCGCGACCAGCGGGTGGTCGACAACATGGAGACGCATGAATATGACTGTATCCGCCGGGTGGGGGGCGCGTCGCCAGTGCGATGAGCAGCCCGGCTCCGCGCACCTTCTGCGCCTGGCGTGGGGTAAACGGCGCGAACGAGGGAAACTGGCCAGATACGCCCGGTGTGCCTTCCGGGTGAAGCGAGCCCCAGGGATGGTGCCCGAGATGCCGGAGCCCGAGCGAGCAACCGACCGAGCCATCGACCGTGACGCGGATCGCACCGACCGCACTCCGGATCGCGCCACCGACGGCGCCCCCGCCGACGCTGCGGACCGATCTGAGGGCCGATCCGCGGACCGTACTGCCGACCGATCCGCTGACCGGTCTCCCGGCCGTTCCCCCGCCCGCGACACGGACATCGAGCGGCGCCGCAAGCGCGCGCTGTTCCTGCGGGAGCTGAACGAGGCCAAGGAGCTGCGCGAGCGGGTCCAGCCGCGACGCGCCCGGGTCGCCCGGCTCCGTCAGCAAATGCGGATGCGCACCTTCCGTTGGTGACCGCGCCGCGCGCGTGAACGGGTACGGATCACGTATACGCCGCGTACGCGCCGCGTACACAGCGTGACGGATCAGTACCGTACGGGTGACCGTTCCGGGCCCCCGATGGCCGGACTTTCCAGAGAAGTGACGAAGACCTGGCACGTCGCGGTGCAGAAGACCCTTCGCAACGCCCCGGTTTCTGCCACGATGCCGAGTGGGTGGGGCCAACGGAAGTCGAAAGCGGCCCCCATCCGGTCCGGACGGCCTGAGACCCTGTGGGAGAGTCACGGTGTACTTCGCCGCACTGCTCGCGCGCACCGAGGACGGTTGGCAAGCGAGCGAACCCGATCTCGACGATGTGGAAACCCTCGCCGATCTGAGCGATCTGGCCCGCGCGGCCGGCGACGAGGAGGAAACGGTTCTGGTCTTCATCGAACAGGAGGACGCCTGGTTCGGCGTCATCCGTGTGGACGGTGAAGAGGATCCCAGGATCTATGTGTCCGACGCGGCTGCCGCCGCCCGCAGTTCGTACGGGGAGATCCTGCTCACCGACGAAGTGCTGGGCCGCGACCCCGAGGACCTGGACGAACTCGTGGACCTCGACGGCACCGAGGACGGCGAGGACGACGAGACCGAGGACGCCGTGGCGGGCCCCTCGGAAGACCATGTGCCGACCGGTCCGCTCGGCGAAACCGACATCCTCACGGATCTCGGCATGAGCACCAGGGAACTGCTGGCGCTCAGCGGTGACGGCGCGCTGACCGGTGAGGCGCTCGGCGAGATCGCCGACGCGCTGGGGTGCGGGGACGTGCTGGAGGCGGTCCGCTGACAGACCCTCTGAAGGACCCCTGGGTCGCCGCGATGCGGCTGGCCCTGGAAGAGGCGGCACAGGCCCCGCTCACCGGTGACGTACCGGTGGGCGCGGTCGTGCTGGCCCCCGACGGCACGGTGCTGTCCCGTGCCCGCAACGAGCGCGAGGCCACCGGCGATCCGACCGCCCACGCCGAGGTCCTGGCCATCCGCCGCGCCGCCGCCTCCGTCGGCGGCTGGCGCCTGACCGGCTGCACCCTCGCGGTCACCCTCGAACCGTGCACCATGTGCGCGGGCGCGATCGTCCTCTCCCGGCTCGACCGCGTCGTCTACGGCGCCGCCGACGACAAGGCGGGCGCCGCCGGTTCCCTCTGGGACGTGGTCCGCGACCGCCGCCTCAACCACCGCCCCGAAGTCATCCCCGACGTCCTCCCCACCCCCTCCGCCGCCCTCCTCACCCGCTTCTTCCGTACAACCGATTTCTGACCACCCCCCCGCGTGGGCTAGGATCTCTCTCGGTAGCGTGTCCGAGCGGCCTAAGGAGCACGCCTCGAAAGCGTGTGAGGGGGCAACTCCTCCGTGGGTTCAAATCCCACCGCTACCGCCATGAACAGCGAAGTTGAGGGGCCCGACCGCACTGCGGTCGGGCCCCTCAACGTGTTCGTCGGAGGGCCGTTCGCCGGGGAACCCTTCGTGGCCGTTACTCGTCGTCGTAGCGCTTGAAGTCGCTGGTGTCGATGGTCCAGGGGCCGAAGGGGACCTGGTCGCCGAAGACGTAGGGGAGCACGGTGGAGTAGTGCGGGCCGCTGGAGCCGGGGGCGGGGTCGGCGTAGGTGAAGACGAGACCCTTGCGAGGGTCGATGAGCAGGTAGAGCGGGATGCCCATCGCGGGGTAGTCGGCGGCCTTCTCGACGTAGTCGTTGTCCGGGTTGGACTCGGAGACCACCTCGACCACCGCGAGCAGGTCAGCGGGGTCGACTGTCGGTTTCGGCTCTTCCAGGATGTCGAGCGGGAGGACGACGGCGTCCGGTCGGCGCATCCGCCCCACCGCCGGGTGCTCCACTTCGGCACCTGACTGGGCGACGATGTCACGGTCCGGATGCGTGGCCGGGAGCTGAGCGTTCAGCTGGCGGACGACGCGGGTGGCGATGGCCTCGTGGCGGTTGACCGGGCTCATCATCACGACGACCCCGGCAGCTCCGATCTCGATCGCCCAAGCCCCTTGCAAGCGGTCCGCCAGCGGCCAGAGCTCCTCCGCGATCTTCCGCATACGTGCGTAGACCTGCGGGTCCGCTGCTTCGGTCACGACTCCTCCGTACGGTGGGTTCAACCGGCACCCGAGCCAGTGAAGCGCCTGCAACCGACTGACGCGGTTGCTCCTGCGAGTCTGCATGCCACCGCGGCCATCGCCAAGGCGGACTTGCCCCGGCCTGCGGCGTTCCGGGACCGGCCGAAGAACAACGATCCATGAGCGCATGGCTCCCAAGCCGCGCCGCGCGCCTGTCGCCCCCCCAAACGGCTCTACCTTCTTGATCGGGTTGATCGAGCCATTCGTAGGGTTGGGTCGCCCAGGGGTGACCAGCGGTGAGCCCGCGCTGCTGCTGGCGCTGCTGGTCAGCCACGGCCAGGAGGTCCTCACCCGCGTGGTCAACCGCCTGCGCGGCACCCCGCTGTCCATGTTCCCGGCCCTGGAGAGGGCCCTGGACATGGCCAACACCGGCCCACTCAGGCTGCTGACGGGCTGCCAGACTCCGCATGCGATCCGCCGTGCCGGGGTCACTCGGCTGGCGATGGCCCTCAACGAGCATGTTGTCGAGCTGGACAAGCTCATCG
Source organism: Streptomyces sp. NPDC003300 (assembly GCF_040610915.1). Lineage (NCBI taxonomy): Bacteria > Bacillati > Actinomycetota > Actinomycetes > Kitasatosporales > Streptomycetaceae > Streptomyces > Streptomyces sp. NPDC003300. Next base: position 118,118 of record NZ_JBEXNE010000005.1, read on the forward strand.
AGGACCGGTTTCGCGAGCACGAGCTCGCTGACATCGTGCTGAGCGTCCCGGGCATCGGCACGACTCTCGGAGCCGAGTTCCTCGCCGCCGTCGGTGGCAGCCTGGACAGGTTCGACTTCCCAGACGCCTTGGCGGCCTTCGCCGACGTCGCCGCGGTGAAGGCGCATGGAAGAATCGACGTATGCAGTCTTTTTCCGCCAGCCCCGACAGTCTGAGCGGACCCCTGACCCTCCTTGACGACGAAGGGACGAGCTGGATTCTTCATCGCAAGCGGCTTGACCTGCGCATCGTCCGTCGGCTGGTCAAGGACGCCACCACACTTGTCTTCTGGGGAGACATGGGCGGTATGAGCCCCCGGCTCACGACGGCGGCCGAACGTCCCCTGCTCTGGGACCGGATCAAAGACGAGTACATGGGCCCCGGCGGAACATGGTCGACCGGCCGCTACCTGGCTCACGAGTTCCGCGCCGAGCCGGGACACCGCATGCTCTACGTCGAGGACCACTGCTGAGCTCCGCGCGCGGCGATTGAGTCGGAACCCGTTTCCGCGAACGGAGTCATCGACAACAGCAGTAGGAAGCTGGGACATCACTGCTCCCGAGCCTCACCTCTTCAGTGACCAGCGGTTACTCAGTAAACCCGGCCCGCTCCCCCGGTAGAATCGGAGCCATGCCCTCCCCCGTGTGTGCCACGACCGGCGAAGGCGCGGTGCCGGGCGCGCCGCGGTGGCCGGCGGGGTCGACGCACGACGAATTCCTCGCGGTGCCGGGTGACGCGGCCCGCGCCTCGCGCCCGCACCGGCGCAATCCCCAGGCCCTCGAACCCGGCGACGGCGAACCGAGGTTCGGCCTCTTCCCCGACGTCCTCCCGCGCGGCCTGCCCGCGACGGAACCCACGGCCCCCCGCCCGTAACCGATGCCCGCCATGTCGGAGCGCCTGGTCTGGTACGTGTCGTACGGCTCCAACATGTCGCTGGCGCGCCTGCGTTGCTACCTGACGGGCGGTACGGCCCGGGACACCGCGGACGGCGGCGGGCGTACGTATCCCGGTTGCCGCGACCCGCGGATGCCGGAGCGCTCAGTGGGGATCGAGCTGCCGGGGACGGTGTACTTCGCCACCTGGTCGCCGGTCTGGCACGGCGGACGCGCCTTCTACGACCCGCTGGCCCCCGGCCGCGCCTGGGCCCGCGCCCACCTCCTGACCCTCGGTCAGTTCTCGGACATCGCCGCCCAGGAGATGTACGCCGCCCCCGGCCACGACCTCGACCTCACCCGGGTCCTCGCCGAGGGCCGCGACCGCCTCGGCCCTGGCCGCTACGAAACCCTCCTCCACCTCGGCGACCTCGAAACCCACCCCCTCCTCACCTTCACCGCCCCCTGGCACGCCCCCGACGCCCAGCCGGTCCCCCCGTCCCCCGCCTACCTCGCCCACCTCGCCGCGGGCCTCCGCGAAGCCCACACCTGGCCCCCCGAAGCGATCACGACCTACCTCGCGGGCCTCACGTCGCGGAGTACGGCTCGATGAGCGGTCGCGGATCACGTACTCCGCGAACGATCTCCTCCGGCACCCCGGGGCCCTGTGCGTAGTAGCGCCCCTGCGCTTCACCGTGGGCCGACAGCCATCCCGCCCTGACGAGTTCACGGATGTCACGTTGGGCCTGCTGCTCGCTCAACTCCGCGTCCGCCTGGTACGTCGCCCGCCGGACCCGGTTTCCCATCAGGGCCGGGTACAGGGCGTACAGCGTGCGCTCGGGCAGCCCTTGTCGCTCGACGGCCTCCTCAAGCGCGGACCACACCGTGCGGGTGGTCTCGACCTGCCGCTGTACGGCCTGGGCCTGTTGATGGTGGGCGCGCAGGCAGAACCGGACCCAGGCGCGGGTGTCCCGGTCCGGCGTCCAGACCGGGCCGCCGACCTCCGCCAGTACGTCGTAGTAGCGATAGGTGTTGCGGGCCCGGCCCAGCCACTCCTCAATACTGGAGAACTCCGGCGCGACGATCCCTTCCCGCGCCAGGACCAAGGTCTGGAGCGCGCGGGACATCCGGCCGTTTCCGTCCGCCCAGGGGTGGATCGCGACGAGATTGAGGTGCGCCATCGCGGCTCGCACCAGAGCGGGCGCTTCCAGGTCGCCCTCGTTGAGCCAGACGACCAGTTCCGCGATGAGATCCGGCACCGAGTCGGCGTCAGGCGCGGTGTAGGCCGCGATGGTCGGGTCCTCGGGTGAGGTCACGTACACCGCACCGGACCTCCACCAGCCCGGACGTTTGAGCAGGTGGTGGCCTTGCATCATGAAGTGCAGACCGTTGAGCAGACCCTTGCCGTAGGCGAAGTCCGGCCCGGCGTCCGTCAGTCGCTGGATGTACGTCATGGCCTGCCGGTAGCCCTCGATCTCGGCGGAGACCGTCTGGTCGGCCTCGATCGGCGCCTCGCCGAGCATGATGTCTTCGACATCGGCGACGCTCGCCGCGTATCCCTCGATCGTGTTCGAGCCGGCGATCGCCCGCGCTGTCAGATTGCGGCGGAGCTGCCCCTCCCAACGGCGCGGCGTCCGCAGGTGGAGCCGGAGCCGGTCGCGCATCCCCTCGATCTCACCGAGGACCCGCTCATCCACGTCGTCCAGGCCAGGCGTTTCATACAACATGACGCAATGACACCATCATCCCGTCAATACGTCAAACCGTCTCTCAACGCGACCTACCTCGCGGGGCTGGCCAGCGTGGCCTGATCTCGTCGCGCGGGGGGCGTCCGGGGCGGGCGGGGGCGTTCCCCTTGGGGGGCGGACTCCGTACGTTCGTACGGAGTCGGGGTCGCGTTCACCGAAGGGCGGATCGGCGAAGGCGGCACTCCGGTCGGTGTGTCCTGATATGTCTGGTGTGGGCGGCACGAGAGCGAAGGTGGGATCGGGAGCATGGACCTGGCTGAGCGGACGAGAAGCCGAGGGCGGGTCCGGCGCGGACACGTACACCAGGGACACGCACACCGGGGATACGCACACCGCGGACACGCGCACCGCGGGCGGATCGCGCTGGCCGCGACGGCCCTGACCGCCGCCGCCGTGCTGGCCGTGGCGCCGGGGGCGTCCGGGGCGTCCGGGGCGTCCGGCGCTCCGGGACCCGAGGCCGCGACGGCCACGCCGGTCAAACACGTCGTGGTCATCTTCGACGAGAACGTCTCCTTCGACCACTACTTCGGTACGTATCCGAAGGCCGCGAACACCGACGGCACGCGCTTCACGGCCGCCCCCGGCACCCCGACCCCGGTGAATCTGCTCAGCGACGGCTCCCGGCTGCTGACGCACAACCCGAACCAGTACCAGCCGCGCCGCCTGAGCCCGTCGCAGGCGCTCACCTGCGACCAGAACCACAGCTACACGCCCGAGCAGCAGGCGTACGACGGCGGCGCGATGGACCAATTCGTGCAGCACACGAGCAGCGACAAGTGCTCGGGCCTGTACGGGAGTCCGGGCCTGACGATGGACTACTTCGACGGGAACACCGTCACCGCGCTGTGGAACTACGCCCAGAACTACACGCTGGGCGACAACAGCTTCGGCGACGTCTTCGGCCCCTCCACGCCCGGCGCGCTCGGCCTGGTCTCCGGGCAGACGCACGGCGGCGTCTCGATCGACCCGAAGACCGGCGAGCAGGTCCCGGTGGAGCGGTCCACGACCGTACGCAGCCCCGACCCCACGACCGGGGTCGGCACGGTCGTCACCGACCCGGACCCGGCGTACGACGACTGCTCGGACAACAACCACACCGCGAGCGGCCAGCTCACCGCGATGCGCGGCCGCAACGTCGGGGACCTGCTCAACGACAAGGGCGTGACCTGGGGCTGGTTCCAGGGCGGCTTCGCGCCGACGTCCTCGCCGGGCGGCACGGCGGTCTGCGGCGCGACCCACGCCAATGTCGGCGGCAACGCGTCGGTGGACTACTCGCCGCACCACGAGCCGTTCCAGTACTACGAGTCGACGGCGAACCCGCACCACCTGCCGCCGACGTCCGCCGCGATGATCGGCCGCCAGGACCGGGCCAACCACCAGTACGACCTGACCGACTTCGACACGGCGCTCGCGGCCGGGAATCTGCCCGCGGTGTCGTTCCTGAAGGCGGCCGAGTACCAGGACGGGCACGCGGGCTACTCCGACCCCCTGGACGAGCAGCACTTCCTGGTCCGCGAGATCAACGCGGTCCAGCGGTCGCCGCAGTGGGCGAGCACGGCGGTGATCGTGGCGTACGACGACTCCGACGGCTGGTACGACCAGGTCGCCGCCGCGATCACCAACGGCTCCACCGACGCGGGCGCGGACACCGCCATGTGCGCCGACGGCCCGCCCGCCGCGGGCGGCTACCTCGACCGCTGCGGTCCGGGACCCCGGCTGCCGCTGCTGGTCGTGTCCCCTTACACCCGGCGCGATCACGTCGAGCACGCGCTGACCACCCAGTCGTCCGTCCTGCGCTTCATCGAGGACAACTGGGGTACGGGCCGGATCGGCGACGGCTCCTTCGACGCGACCGCGCACCCGCTCGACCCGATGTTCGACTTCGCCCGGCCCCAGCAGCGCGCGGTGCTGCTGAACGCGGACGGCTCGGTCGCGAAGACCGTGCCGGTACGGGTGGCGCCCGGCCGCAGGACCCCGCTCCCGGAAGGCGCGTCGGGCGGTACGGCGAGCGGTACGACCACGGGTACCAGCAGCGGTACCAGCAGCGGTACCAGCAGCGGTACGAGCAGGGGCGCGGCGTCGGCCGCGGACGCCACGACGGCGGGACCGGGTACGGGCGCGCCCGCCGCCTCGGGGCCGGGCGCCCGGCTGACCGGCACGGAGATCGCCGGCGGGTCCGCCCTGGTGGTGCTGCTGGCGGCGGCGGGCGGCACATGGCTGCTGCTCCGGCGCCGCAGGACGTGACAGCGGGCGGGCGGAAACAAAGCGACGGCAAAGCGAGGTCAAGCGGCGGTAAGCCGCGGCAAGCGGCGGCAAGCGGTGCCGACAGGCCGATCCCACGCTCCGGACCTGCCACGAACCCGAGCCCGACCTTCATCTTCTAAGAGGATGATTGGGACAACAGGCCGTCTGATTACGCCATCTGATGGATAGACTTCCGTGATTGCACACTTGTGACCGTCGGTGCGGGCTGCGGGCTGGGGAGGGCAAAGGCGCATGGCGCAGGCGAAGAAGATCACCATGTACGTACTGGTGATCTTCATCCTCTACACGATCATCAATCAGCCGGCCCGAGCCGCTGATCTCGTCCAGGTAGGCTTCCAGGGCATATCGAACGCCGCGAAGAGCATCGGGAAGTTCATGCACGACCTGGCCAACTGACCGGCGGGCCGTCCCGGCCGCTCCGGCGGCGCACCACCAGTACCCAGCGGCACGCGGCGGCATGCCGGCGGCGAGGGAGTCCCATGATCCGGCATCTGGTCCTGTTCAGGCTCAACGAGGGCGTGCGGCAGGACGAACCGCGTGTCCAGGCGGGCGCGCGGGCCTTCGCCGAGCTCGGCGAGAAGGTGCCGGAAACGCTCTCCTGGGAGTGCGGCTGGAACATCACGGACCGCCCGATCGCCTACGACTTCGCCATCAATTCCACCGTCGCGGACGCGGCGGCGCTGACGGCGTATCTCGAACACCCGGAGCACCGGGCGGCCGTCGCGCTCTGGTCGGAGTTCGCCACCTGGGTGATCGCGGACCTGGAGATCTGACCTCCCGGCCGAGCGCACGACGAGCGTTCACGCGCCCCCCGCCGACCCGCGGGGGGCGTTTTCGCGCCCTTTGAGCCCCCTCGCGCGCCACCTCCGCGCACCCTTCGCTCCGGATTCACACCGCCGGACGGGGGACTTCTGGGCCGCCGGTTCGTACAACACGGCAATATGCGGTGCTTGCACAAAGCGGACATGAATTGTGATGCTATGACCGCTTTTGCCGGATGAGTGGACCGATAAGGGGTGTGGTGTGCCGGTGTCGGCCCATACGGCGTCAACAACGTATCCCCGAGGCAGAACCCGTACGCCCAGTGCCAACGCGGCGGACGCGAGAGCGCTCACCCAGGTGCTCTTCGAGCAGATCACCAAGCTGGAGCCCGGCACCCCCGAGCACGCACGGGTGCGGGCCGCGCTGATCGAGGTGAATCTGCCGCTGGTGCGCTACGCGGCGGCCCGCTTCAGGAGCCGCAACGAACCGATGGAGGACGTGGTCCAGGTCGGCACGATCGGCCTGATCAACGCGATCGACCGGTTCGACCCGGAGCGCGGCGTGCAGTTCCCGACCTTCGCGATGCCGACCGTCGTCGGCGAGATCAAACGTTACTTCAGGGACAACGTGCGGACCGTGCACGTGCCGCGCCGCCTGCACGAGCTGTGGGTCCAGGTGAGCGGCGCGATCGAGGACCTGACCGTGCTGCACGGCAGGTCGCCGACGACGGCCGAGATCGCCGAGCGGCTCAAGCTCGCCGAGGAGGAGGTGCTGGCGTGCCTGGAGGCGGGCCGCGCCTACCACGCGACCTCACTGGAGGCGGCGCAGGAGGGCGACGGGGCGCCGGGGCTGCTCGACCGGCTCGGCTACGAGGACCCGGCGCTGTCCGGGGTCGAGCACCGCGACCTCGTCCGCCATCTTCTGGTCCAGCTTCCCGAGCGGGAGCGGCGAATCCTGCTGCTCCGCTACTTCGGCAACCTGACGCAGTCCCAGATCAGTGCGGAACTGGGGGTTTCGCAGATGCACGTGTCCCGTCTGCTGTCCCGGAGCTTCGCGCGGCTGAGGTCCGCAAACCAGCTCGAAGCGTAGCTGAAGAGGATTAAGTCACCTGCACGGATATGTCGACATGGCGCTACAGCGTGTTGCCGACATGTGACATTCTGCGGGTACCGCGTTTGTCGCGAGCCGGCCTCCGGTATTCCAGTGGAGGAACAACCGTCGCTCGCGACACCCGTCCGCGACCTCAAGGGGGTGGCATGTCCGTACAGGTGGGCAGTCCCAAGGTGCTCAAGCCCGACACGGCGACCGCACCGCACGATGCTCTTCACGGCGAGGCCATCGACACCCGCACGCTGTCCCGATCGCTGTTCCTGCGCCTCGCGGAACTGCCGGTGGACAGCCCGGAACGCACCTATGTACGTGACACGCTCATCGAGCTGAATCTGCCACTCGTGCGGTACGCAGCCGCTCGCTTCCGCAGTCGGAACGAGCCGATGGAGGACATCGTCCAGGTCGGCACGATCGGCCTGATCAAGGCGATCGACCGCTTCGACTGCGAGCGCGGGGTGGAGTTCCCGACCTTCGCGATGCCGACGATCGTCGGTGAGGTGAAGCGATTCTTCCGCGACACCTCCTGGTCGGTCCGGGTCCCGCGCCGCCTCCAGGAACTGCGGCTGGCGCTCACCAAGGCCAGCGACGACCTCTCCCAGAAGCTGGACAGGTCGCCGACTGTCGCCGAACTGGCGGTCTGCCTCGGGGTGTCGGAGGAGGACGTCGTCGACGGCCTCGCGGTGGGCAACGCGTACACCGCCAGCTCGCTGGACTCCCCGCCGCCCGAGGACGACGGCGGCGAGGGCACCCTCGCGGACCGCCTCGGCTACGAGGACACCGCGCTCGAAGGCGTCGAGTACCGCGAGTCGCTCAAGCCGCTGCTGGCCCAACTGCCGCCGCGCGAACGGCAGATCATCATGCTGCGGTTCTTCGCGAACATGACGCAGTCGCAGATCGGCGAGGAGGTCGGCATCTCCCAGATGCACGTCTCCCGGCTGCTCACCCGCACCCTCGCACAGCTCCGTGACGGCCTCACCGCAGAGGCATGAGGTGGCACTGACGGGGTGGTGACGACCTGACACCCCGTCAGTAAACTGACGTGATGGTCGCGTTGGTCTCGTACGTCGCGTTGAGGAAGACCCAAGCACTGCTGCGCACCACGGCTCCGGCGCTCGCCGCGCTGGGCCTGCTCGTCATGGCCACCGGCTGCGCGGGCGGCGGCACCACCGGCCATGTCGCGATCGGCGGCGTCGGCCCCTCCCCGAGCGCTCCCCACGACGTCCCCCCGGACGGCGACGTGGTCCTGGTCCCGCTCGACGGCCCGGCCCCCGGCGCCGCGAAGCCGTCCCGTACGCCCTCGGGCACGGACACCGGCACGGGGCCGCGTACACCCTCCTCCGGAGCGCCCCGGACACCCTCCTCGCCCCACGGGACCCCCACGACCCCCGGCGGACCGGCCAGCGGCTCGACGGCCCAAGCGGGCGGCGGCACGGACTCCGGTACGGGACCGGGCTCGGCTACGGGACCGGGCTCGGCTACGGGCGGCGGCACGGGTTCAGGGGGTACGGGCTCGGGGGGCACGGGACCGGGCGGCGGGTCCGGCGGGGCCACGACGGCGCCGCCGACGGCCGCGCGGCTGACCGTGAGCGCGCCCACGCGCACGGCGGACGCGGACCGCTGGTGCGAGAAGGTCGCCGTCACCTTCACCAACGCCGGGGGTCTGCCGGTGACGGCGGGCACGGTCACCTTCGGCACCCACATCATCGGCGGGCTCGGCATCGACTGGGCGACCGTGGAGACGGCGAAGCCCGTGCCGGTGCCGCTGGCGGGCGGGGCGTCGCGCACCGCCTCCTGGGACCTGTGCGTGGACGCCTGGCGGGTGCCGCTGGGCATGCACATCGAGACCAGGGACGTCACGCTGTCCTGACCGGCGCCGCCCTGGCGCCGACCCGGTCCCGGCCTGTCCCCCGATCCGCCCGTGGACCCCGTGACAGCCCCGACAACGGACCCGTCAAGACCCGTCCACGGACCTGCCCACCGACCTGTACCCGGACCTGTCCACGGACATCCGTGGCGATATGCCCCCGTTGGCACATCCTGCTGCGTAGGGACGGGCAGGGCGGGCGGTCAGCGCATCGCGAGCGCGACCACTCCGATGACCACGGCCACCGCCACGATCACACCGATCACGAGGCCGACCTTGCTGCGGCCCTGCGCCCGCTGCACCTCGGCGGCGGGCGGCTGCTCGTCGACGAAGGCACGGAACATCTGGGTGTTGCCGGCCGGGTCGTAGTTGTTCTCAGGGTTCGACATGCCGCCTGACCCTAGCGTCTCGACGGAAGGGCCCGCACCCCCGGCCCGCCCGGCGGCCACACGGCCTCCGGCCCGAGCCGTTCAGGCAACCCAGACACGTACCTCTTGGGCGGATACAGGCGTTTCCTTTGCTGAATCTTTGCCGCGATTCCGGGCAAAGAATTTGTCTGGCACAACCAACTACTTTACAGTTGCTTCAGGCAACCAAAGATCACAGCGGACTCACAGGCAGCTCCCGTAGCGGAAGGACAGGTGACCGTCGTATGGCGGACCGCGAGCAGTGCGTGGAACTCGCACACCAGCTCCGCACCACCTTCGTCGTCAGCCGCGAGATCGCCCGGGGGCTGCCGCCCGAGACCCCGCTCACGGCGGTCATGGTGCTCGGCGCCCTCGACCGCCACGGCGAGCTGCGGATGAGCAGGCTCGCCGAACTCCTCGACGTCGACATGTCCGTGACGAGCCGTCATGTCGCCTTCGGCGTCGAGCGCGGCTGGATCGACCGGGCCCCCGACCCGCTGGACCGCCGCTCACGGCTGCTGCGGCTCACCGAACACGGCACGCGGACACTGCGGTCCTCGTCCGACCGGGCCGCCGCCGTGGTCGCCGACCATCTGGCCGACTGGCCGGACGCCGACGTGGCCCGGCTCTCCGAACTGCTCGCCCGGCTGCGTGACAGCTTCGGCGACTGCCGCTCCGCCGCCTCGCGCGGCGGCGCCCACCACATATCGCGCGCCCAGACGGGCTGAAGAGGACTGAAGATGGCAACAACAACCCAGGCCGGCAAGCGGGACGGGCAGGCACCGGAACCGGGCCACGGCGGCCAGGAATCCGCGCCCATGTCGCACCGGCAGATCATGGAGGCGCTGTCCGGGCTGCTGCTCGGTCTGTTCGTGGCGATCCTGTCGTCCACGATCGTCTCCAACGCCCTGCCCCGCATACTCGCCGACATCGGCGGCGGGCAGAGCGCGTACACCTGGGTGGTCACCGCCTCGCTTCTCGCGGTCACCGCGACCACCCCGATCTGGGGCAAGCTCTCCGACCTGTTCAGCAAGAAGCTGCTGATCCAGCTCTCGCTGGTGATCTACGTGGTCGGCTCGATCGTGGCCGGCTTCTCCACCAACCCCGGCATGCTGATCGCCTGCCGCCTGGTCCAGGGCGTCGGCGCGGGCGGTCTGTCCGCGCTGTCGCAGGTGATCATGGCCGCGATGATCTCGCCCCGGGAGCGCGGCCGTTACAGCGGCTACCTCGGCGCGACCTTCGCCATCGCGACCGTCGGCGGCCCGCTGATCGGCGGTGTCATCGTCGACTCCACGCTCGGCTGGCGCTGGTGCTTCTACGTCGGTGTGCCGTTCGCCGTCGCCGCGCTGGTCGTGCTCCAGAAGACGCTGCACCTGCCGGTGGTCAAGCGGAAGGTGCGGATCGACTGGACCGGCGCCTTCCTGATCACCGCGGCCGTCTCGCTGCTCATGGTGTGGATCTCGCTCGCCGGTGAGAGCTACGCGTGGGTGTCCTGGCAGAGCTACGTGATGGTGCCGCTGTCCCTCGTGCTCGGCGCGCTGTTCGTCTACACCGAGACCCGCGCGGCCGAACCGATCGTCCCGCTGCGGCTGTTCCGCAACAAGACGATCACCCTCACCTCGATCGCGAGCCTCTTCGTCGGTATCGCGATGTTCGCCGGCACGGTCTTCCTGAGCCAGTACTTCCAGCTCGCCCGCGGCAAGACCCCGACGATGTCCGGCATCATGACGATCCCGCTGATCGGCGGCCTGTTCATCGCCTCGACCGTCTCCGGCCAGATCATCACCCGCACCGGCCGCTGGAAGGCGTTCCTGGTCTCCGGCGCGGTCCTGCTCACCGCGGGCTCCGCGACCCTCGGCCTGATCCGCAACGACACCCCGTACTGGGAAGTCGCCGTCTACATGGCCCTGTTGGGCCTCGGCGTCGGCATGATGATGCAGAATCTGGTGCTCGCCGTGCAGAACCAGGTCTCCGTCGCGGACCTCGGCTCGGCCAGCTCCCTGGTCACCTTCTTCCGCTCGCTGGGCGGCGCGGTCGGCGTCACCGCGCTCGGCGCGGTGCTCGGCAACCGCGTCACGCACTTCGTCACCACGGGCCTCGCCGACCACCACATCACCGGCGCCGGGACCGGCGGCGGCATCCCGGACGTCGAGCAACTGCCCGCCCCCGTCAGGGGGATCGTGGAGAGCGCGTACGGCCACGGCATCGGCGACGTCTTCCTGTACGCCGCGCCCTTCGCCCTGCTCTCCTTCCTGCTGGTGATCTTCGTCAAGGAGACCGCCCTGCGCACCCGCAGCGGTTTGCAGCAGGCTGAGGCGGGTACGGGCCGGGCGGCGGAAGTCGCCGTCGCGGAGCTGGCGGCGGCCGAGACCGGCGCGGCGGACATCGCCGCCACCCAGACGGGTACGCCCGAGGCGGAAGCCGTCCGGGACCGCTCGGGCGACCAGACCCGGTAACCGGGAGGGCCGGTCACCCGGCCCGCAGGAACTCCCGGCCGACTGTCCTGTTCCCACAGCGGAGAGGTCCAGGGCGGCGGACGGGACCGGGTCCCGGAGGACGGCCGGAGCAGGGGACGGCCGAGGCCGTCCACCGGGACCCAGCACGAAGGGCGTGCCGCCGGAGCCGATGTCACGGCACGGCGGCCCGCCCCCTCTCGTCGGACGCCGTTTCGGCGTAAGGCCGAAGGCGCCTGCGGCCGCATCCGCGGGTGCCCGACGTAGGGTGCTGGCATGGCTCCCAACATCGCCACGAATACGTCCGTCACGCTGGATGAGCTGCTGGAGTTCGTGCGCCCGCGGCACCGCGCGATCCTGCTCACCACCCGTTCCGACGGCCGCCCGCAGGCGTCCCCGCTCACCTGCGGGGTCGACGACTCCGGCCGGATCGTCGTGTCGACCTACCCCGAGCGGGCCAAGACGCGCAACGCCCGCCGCGATCCGCGCGCCTCGCTCGTGATCCTCTCCGACGAGTGGAACGGCCCCTGGGTGCAGGTCGACGGCACCGCCGAGGTCATCGACAGCCCCGAGTCCGTCGAGCCGCTGGTCGAGTACTTCCGCAACATCTCGGGCGAGCACCCCGACTGGGACGAGTACCGCTCCGCGATGGTGCGGCAGGGCAAGTCCCTGATCCGCGTCACCCCGGAGCGGTGGGGCCCCATCGCCACCGGCGGCTTCCCGGCCCGGCTGGCGTAGCGCGCACTCCCCGTCCCGTCGGAGGTTCCGACTCCCGCGCCCTGAGCGGTCGTTGCCCTCAGCCGCTCAGGGCGGCGGTCGGGTGGGTGCGGGCGGCGCGGATCGCCGGGTAGAGCCCGGCCACCGCGCCGATGAACAAGGTCGCGCCGACCGCGATCAGCAGGGTCACCGGCGGCACCGACAGCGGCCAGCCCTTGATGACGGCGAAGCCCGCCGTCACCGCGACGCCGAGGGCCGAGCCGAGGACGCCGCCGAGCGCCGAGAGCAGCAGGGCTTCCGCGAGGAACTGCGCCCGGATATGGCGGCGGGTGGCGCCCAGCGCGCGGCGCAGCCCGATCTCGCGGCGGCGTTCCAGCACGGAGATGATCATCGTGTTGGCCACGCCGATGCCGCCGACGAGGAGGGCCACGGAGCCGAGCCCGACGAGCAGCCCGGTGAACGCCTGGTCGGCGGCGTTCTTCGCGGCGAGCGCGTCGGAGGGCCTGGACACGGTGACCTCGTCGGGCGCCTGCGGGTTGACCGTACGGCCGAGGCGGGAGCGTACGGAGTCCACGGCCGCGTCCGCCGAGCGCTCGTACACCACGGTCGGGCTGCCGTCGTAGCCGAACTGCGAGCGCGCGACGGGGGTGCCGACCAGTGCGGAGGTGTCCAGCTCCGGGGCGAGCGGCACCGCTTCGAGGATGCCGACCACGGTGAAGTACCGTTCGCCCAGCCACACTTGGGAGCCGGGGGTGACAACTCCCAGCCGCTCGGCGGTCTTCGAGCCGAGGACGACGGCGGGGAACTTCGCGGTGGCGGCGTTGAGCCACGATCCGGCCGCGAGTCTGGCGCCCACGGTGCCGATCAGGCGGAGGTCGGCCGCGCGGGCGGTGATGCCGCCGGTGGCGTCCTTGTCGGACAAGTGGCTGCGGTACACCGGGACGCTGAGGTCGCCGTAGCCGCTGGTGCTCTCGACGCCGTCCAGGAGGCCGACCTTCGCGATCGTGTCCTGCGGCAGCTTCGTGTCCTGCCCGAAGAGGCTCTTGCCCGCCTGCGCGGTCAGCAGATTCGTACCGAGCTTGGCGAGTTGGGCGTTGAGCTTCGCCTGGCTCGACGCGGAGATGCCGACGACGGCGATCATGGCGGCGATGCCGATCGCGATGCCCAGCGCCGAGAGGAGCGCGCGGGCGGGACGGGTGCGCAGCCCGACCGTGCCGAGTCGCAGCAGGTCGCGGCCGAGCAGGCGCGAGCGGGGCGGCCTCCGGCCCGGACGCGGTGGAGAGGCCGCCGCCGTGGCCTGGGCGCTCACGCCGACGCCCTTTCGCCGGAGGCGACAGAGGACGCCCCTCGCGCCACTCCCCCGGAGGGCCCGCTGTCCCCACCGGCTCCCGCACCACCGGCCGCTCCGGCCGCACCGGCCGCTTTGGCAGCTCCGGCAGACTCGGCCGCTTCGGCCGCTCCGGCAGGCTGGGGCGCTTTGGACGCCCCGGCCGGGCCCGAGTCCGACAGGACTCGTCCGTCGCGGATGGCGATCCGGCGGGGCAGGCGGGCGGCCAGCTCGGCGTCGTGAGTGATGACCAGGACGGTGGTGCCCTGGGCGTTGATCTCGTGCAGGAGCTCGACGACCCCCGCGCCGGAGGCCGAGTCGAGGTTGCCGGTCGGCTCGTCCGCGAGGAGCAGCGGCGGGTCGCCGACCACGGCGCGTGCGATGGCGACGCGCTGCCGCTCGCCGCCGGAGAGCTGGTTCGACTTGTGGTCGTGGCGGTGGGCGAGCCCGACGCGGTCGAGGACGGCCCGCGCGCGCTCGCGCCGCTCGGAGCGGGGGACGCCCGAATAGAGCAGCCCGTCGGCCACGTTGTCGAGCGCGGTGACGCCGTCGGCCAGGTGGAACTGCTGGAACACGAAGCCGATCCGGTGCGCGCGCAAGGCGGACAGGGCACGGTCGGAGAGGTCGTTCACATCCACCCCTTCGATGGCGACCGAGCCCGCGGTGGGCCGGTCAAGGGTCCCGATCAGGTTGAGGAGGGTCGATTTGCCGGAGCCGCTGGGGCCGACGAGCGCGACCAGTTCGCCCTTCCGCACGGTCAGGCTCACTCCCGCGCACGCGAGTACCGGAGGCTCGCCGTAACCGCGCTCGACATCGCGCAGTACGACGATGCCAACGCTGTCGCCGCTGTCGCCGCTGTCGCCGCCGCCGAACTCGTCGCGGCCGCCGCTGAGTTCCCTGGTGTCGCTCACAGTCCCGGCACCACGACCCTCTGACCCTCGGCGACGCCGTCGCCGGAGATCTCCACCCGGCCGCCCGCGAACAGGCCGGTCCTCACGGGGACGCGCGTGGTCCTGCCGTCGGGTCCGACGACCTCGACCCCGAACCGGTCGCCGTCGAGGGCCTGGAGGGCGCCGACGGGTACGGACAGCACGTGCTCGCGCGTCGCCGAGGGGAAGTTGACGGTCACCGTCGCCTGCTGGAGCGCGCCCACCGCGGCGGGGTCGGCCAGCGAGACGACGACGGGGATCACCACGGCCTTGCCGGTGCCGCCCTCCTTCTCCGTGGGCACCCCGACACCGGTGATCGTGCCCTTCGTGGACGTGCCCGAGGGCAGGTCGATGGTCACCTTGCCGCCCACGACGGCCAGTTGCTGATCGGCGAGCTTGAGGTCGACGTCCACCTTCTTGTCGAGTCCCGTGATGCCGAGGACCGGCGCGCCCGCGCCGAGCCGGTCGCCGACGGACACCTTCACGGCGGCGACGCGTACGTCCCCCGGCACGAAGACGACGCGGCCGAGTTCGACGGTGCCGGTACGGCGCTGGCCCGTGGCCTTCTGCCAGGCGCGGACCGCCTCCGCGGTGCGCGCGGTGAACTTCTCGTCGGGTGCGAGGCCGAAGTACCCGAGCTTGGCGAGGCCGCGCTCCAACTGCCTGACGTCGGGCCCGTCGTCCATCCCGGCGCGGAAGGCGCGCCAGGCGGGAAGCGGCCCGCGGAAGAGGAACACCGGCACGTTGTCGACCGCGAAGAGCCGCTGGCCGAGCCTGATCCGCGTGCCGGTGGCGGGCAGTTGGGTGACCACGCCGTCCATGCCGCCCGCGATGTCGCGCGCGACGGCGAAGGCGAGGGTGCCGGAGTTCTTGGTCGTACCGGTGAGCGTGCCGCGCTCGACCGGCGCGGTCTCGACGTGCGGGGTCTCCTTGGCGGTCGCGGGCGAGCGGTCACTGCCGTACGCGTAGATCCCGGCGGCGCCGCCGCCCCCGAGCAGGAGGACGACCGCGAGGGCGGCGCCGGTCACGGCGAAGCGTTTCCTAGCCATTGGGGCGCACGCCCCCCATGTCCGCGTTGCCGCCGCTCGCGCACTTGGCGACCACGTCCTTGGGCGCGTCCTGCGGGACGGTCAGGCCGATGACGCCCTTGCCGGGGTCGGGGACGTCCACGCCGTTGTCGCGGAAGCACTTGGCGCTCTTGAGCGCGTCCTCCTGCAACTGCTCGTCCGTCTTGTTCTCCATGCCGGGTACGGGCGGCGGGTCGCCGAGCGTCCCGCGGCACTTCGTACTGGCCTTCTCCAGCGCGGCCATCTCCGAGGCGTCCTGCGACTCGGTGACGGCGAGGCCGCCCTTGCCCGGGTCGGGGAAGTCGATGCCCTCGTCGCGCATGCACGTGGAGAAGGCGAGCTGCCAGTCCTCGAAGCTCTTCGCCTTGGCGGTGGGCTTGCCGGTGTCAGCCGTGCCGCCGCCGTCGGTGCCGCCGCCGCAGGCCCCGAGGAGCACGATCGTCAGCGGTACCGCGGCCACGGACCCGAGCAGGCGCCGGCGCTGCTTCGTAAGGAACATGGTGTCGTCCTTTCGGCGCGGCACCCCGTGGTGCCGCTCGTCCCGGACAGTCCATCGATCGCGCGGTTGCGAGGGAGTCAAGGGATTCTTTTAGCTTTTGATGACACCGCGCGCGGGCAGCGCGAAGGTCACGGTGAGCCCGCCGCCGGGGTTCGCGGCGATGCCGAGCGCCGCGTCGTGCACGTCGGCGACGGCGGCGACGATCGCCAGCCCGAGGCCGTGATGCCGCTGCCCGCCGGCGCGCCCCTCAGACCGCCCGGCCGTACGTCCCGTGCCGCGCACGAAGGGCTCGGTGAGGGAGGCGACGGTGCCTTCCGGCACCACGGGTCCGGTGTTGACCACGCGCACCTCGGCGCCGCCTTCCGGGGCCGGTCCCGTACGCACCTGGAGCGAGCCGCCCGCCACGTTGTGCCGCACCGCGTTCTGGAGGAGATTGGCGACCGCCCGGTGCAGGAGCACGGGATCGCCGACGGCCGCGGCGGGGCGGAGGTCGAGGCCGGCCCGGACGCCCGAGGCGTCGAGTTCGTCGTGCAGGTCGCGCAGCGCGTCCGCCGCGATCCGGGCGAGGTCGAGGCCGTCCCGGCGGACGCCGCGCGCGCCGATCTCGGCGAGGGTCAGCAGCGAGTCGACGGTCTCGATGTTGCGCCGGTTGGTCCGGTAGACGCGCTCGGCGACCTCGCGCAGTTCGGGGTAGCCGACCTCGGGGTCGGGCTCGCGGTCGGCCAGCGCGACCTCCAGCATCGTCTGGTTGGCCGCCAGGGGCGTCCGCAGCTCGTGGGAGGCGTTGGCCGCGAACCTGCGGTGCGCCTGGAAGGAGCTGTCGAGCTTTTCGAGCATGTCGTCGAAGGTGTCCGCGAGGTCGTGCACCTCGTCCCCGGGGCCGCGCATGCCGATGCGGTGGTCGAGCGCGCCCGTCGCGGCGAGCTTCGCGGCCGAGTTGATCGCCGCCAGCGGGCGCAGCACCCGGCCCGCGACGACCCAGCCGATCACCGCGCCGATCACCGCGAGGACGACGAGCACGACGGCCGAGACGATCAGCAGCGTGTTGAGGATGTCGGAGGCGCTGCTCAGGTGCAGGGCCGAGGCCGTGTCGGCGTCACCGTTGGTGGGGCTGACCGGCGACGGGACGACCTTCACCCCCGGCACGGACATGCCCTCCTCCAGTTTCGACGGCAGGATCGCGTACGTCGGCACGTACCGCATGAAGACGTACACGGTGCCCAGCATCAGCGCGCCGGTGGCCGTCAGAAGGGTCGCGTAGGTGAGGGTCAGGCGGGCGCGCATCGTCATCCGCGGGCGCCAGGACAGCATGCCGAGGGGGGACGTCCTGTCGGTCACGGCCGGTCCCGGTCGGTCGCGTCGGGTACGGGGGCGCCGAAGCGGTAGCCGCTGCCGGGGACGGTCTGGATCACCCACGGCTTGCCGAGCTTCTTGCGGAGGTTGGAGATGGTCACGCGGATGGTGTTCGTGAACGGGTCGGCGTTCATGTCCCACGCCTTCTCCAGCAGCCGCTCGGCGCTGAGCACACCGCCGCCGGCCCGCATGAGCAGTTCGAGGACGGCGAATTCCTTGCGGCTGAGCCGTACCTGCCGTCCGTTCCTGCTCACCTCGCGGCGGTACGGGTCGAGGCCGACCCCGGCCGCCTCCAGGGACGGGGGCGCGGCGGGCTGATTGCGCCGCTCCAGGGCGCGCAGCCGCAGGACCAGCTCGGGGAAGTCGAACGGTTTCGCGACGTAGTCGTCCGCGCCCCGCTCGAAGCCGGTGACCTTGTCGTCGAGGGTCCGCGCCGCGGTGAGCATCAGCACACGGGTACGGGGGTGGTCGGCGACGATCCGCGCGCAGACGTCGTCCCCGTGCGTGCCGGGGACATCGCGGTCGAGGACGACCACGTCGTAGTCGTTGACCGCGACGTGTTCGAGGGCGGTGTCGCCGTCGTGCACCACGTCGGCCGCGATGCTCTCCCGGCGCAGGCCGGTCTGGATCGCTTCGGCCAGGAACACCTCGTCCTCGACGATGAGCACCCGCATGGCTTCCTCGCTTCCGCCTGTTCCGCTGTTCCGTACGTCCTGGCGCGCTCACGCGTGCCGCGTACGGCGTGCGTGGGGGTACGTCGTGGCCGTCGCACCCGTCGCGCCAGATTCAGCTAAACATGGGGGGGATTGCGAAGCCGTAAAGGAATGCGCCGCGGCGGCGCCCCCGGGTGTGCGGGGCGCCGCCGCGGCGCGGTCGGGGGACGAGAGCGTCAGGACGTGGGCGCGGTCAGGTCGTAGACCGTCGTGCCGCCCACGGTCTTGGCCGTGTAGTGGGCCTTGACCCAGGTGGTGATGGCGGACGCGGTACCGCTGCCGCCCATGCCACCGCCGCCGCCCTGGCCGCCGCCGAGGAAGTAGTGGATCTTCCCCGCGGCCACGTACTTCTGGAACTGGGCGAGGGTGGGCGAGGGGTCGCTGCCGTTGAAGCCGCCGATGGACATCACCGGCTTTCCGGTGGCGAGCTGGTAGCTGGCCTGGTTCTGGGAGCCGATCGCGGCGGCGACCCACGTGTAGTCGCCGGAATCGGCGAGGAGCAGCTTCTTCATGGCGGAGCCGACCTGGGTGCCGTTGAGCAGGCCGCCCATGCCGCCGCCGTTGCCGCCGGGGGCGCCGGGGGCGCCGGGGGCGCCGTCCTGGCCGGTGCGGCCGGTGCCGGGCATGGTCTGCCCGTTCTGGCCGTTCTGGCCGCCGCCGAAGGGGCCGCCCTGGCCGGTCTGCCCGTTCTGGCCGCCGGGCATGCCCTGCCCCTGCCCCTGACCTTGGCCGTTGGTGGGGCCGCCGCCCATGCCGGGCGGCATGCCGCCGCGGCCACCGCCACCGCCGCCGGGACGTCCGCCGCCGCCGAAGCCGCCCATGCCGCCCTGGACGGCGGGCCCCGCGGTCACGATGGAGCCGGAGTGACCGGTGTTCACGGTGTTGAGGGTGTACGCGACGGGCCCGCCGAGCGCCGCGGCGACGCCGACGAACGCGGCGATCACGCCGAGCCGGGCGGCGACCCGTACCCCGGGCATCGCACCCGCGAGCAGCCCCGCGGCGGCGACGAAACCGCCGATCAGGACCGCGCCGCGCAGCCACGGGAGCCAGTCGGAGGAACGGTCGAGGAGTACGTACGACCACACGCCGGTGCCCGCGACGGTCACGGCGAGCACGGCCGCGGCGGCGATGTGCGTGCGCCGGGCCCACAGCAGTGCCGTGCCCATGCCGACGACGGCGGCGATGTAGGGGGCGAGGGCGATGTTGTAGTACTGGTGGAAGATCCCGGACATGAAGCTGAAGGTCGCGAAGGTGATCAGCAGCGCGCCGCCCCACACCAGGAACGCCGCGCGGACGGTGTCGGTGCGCTTGGCGCGCCAGGTCAGCCACAGTCCCGCGGCGAGCAGGACGAAGGCCGCGGGCAGCAGCCAGGCGATCTGGCCGCCCATCTCGGAGTTGAAGAGCCGCCCGATGCCGGTCTCGCCCCACATCCCGCCACCGCCACCGCCACCACCGCGGCCCCCGCCGCCTCCGCCGACGCTGCCGGTCTCGTTGCCGGTGATGCGGCCGAAGCCGTTGTAGCCGAAGGTCAGCGACAGGAAGCTGTTGTCCTGCGAGCCGCCGATGTACGGGCGGGACGACGTCGGCCACAACTCGACGATCGTCACCCACCAGCCGCCGGACACCACCATCGCACCGCCCGCGGCGAGGAGTTGGCCGATACGGCGGCGCGGCGTCGTCGGCGCGCAGACCGCGTAGACCAGTGCGAGCGGCGGCACGATCAGCCACGCCTGGAGGGTCTTGGTGAGGAAGGCGAAGCCGAGCGCGACGCCCGCGATCAGCAGCCACTTCGTCCGGGCGTCCTCCAGCGCGCGCAGCACGCCGTAGACGGCGACGACCATCAGCAACGCCAGCAGCGCGTCGGGGTTGTTGAAGCGGAACATCAGCGCCGCGACGGGGGTGAGCGCCAGGACGGCGCCCGCGATCAGGCCCGCGCCCGCGCTGAACCGGCGGCGTACGGCCGCGTAGAGCACGCCGACCGTGGCGACGCCCATCAGCGCCTCCGGCACGAGGATCTGCCAGGAGCCGAGGCCGAACAGCCGCACCGACAGGGCCATCGGCCACAGCGCGGCGGGCGGCTTGTCGACGGTGATGGAATTCGCGGCGTCGGAGGAGCCGAAGAAGAACGCCTTCCAGCTCTGGCTCCCGGCCTGGACGGCCGCGGAGTAGAAGGAGTTGGCGTATCCGGCGGCGCTCAGATTCCACAGGTAGAGGACCAGGGTGCCGAGCAGCAGCGCGAAGAACGCGGGGCGCACCCAGGCGGCGTCCTCCGCCCGGCCCCGCCAGGTCCGCCGCGCGAGCCCTCCCCGGTGCCCCGCTGGTCGCGGCGCCGGTTCCGCGACCGGATGCCCGAACACGTCCGTGTCCACTGTGGTGTTGCCCGGCGCGCTCATCGCGCCCTCCTCAAGTCGTCGCGGGGGGAAGGGGTTTCGTGGGCCGGGAGGTCGGCAGACCGGGTCCCGTACGAGACGGGGCCGGCCCCGGTGACCGTCTCACCGTCGCGGAAGGCCGCCGTGGCCGTCTCACCGTCGCGGAAAGCCGAGCCGCCGGTCGCGCCCTCGGGGAAGACCCACGCCCGGAAGAGCAGGAATCTGAGCACCGTCGCCGCGAGGTTCGCCGCGATCAGGACGGCCAGCTCCGTGCCGTGGTCCGGGTGGGCGGTCGCCGCGTGCAGGGCGGCCAGTGAACCGCTGGTCAGGGCGAGGCCGATGGCGAAGACGACGAGGCCCTGCGCCTGGTGGCGTACGGCCTGGTCGCGCCCGCGTACGCCGAAGGTGAGCCGCCGGTTGGCGGCGGTGTTGCCGAAGGCGGAGAGCAACAGCGCAAGTGCGTTGGCCACTTGGGAGCCGGTGCCGAGCCGGAAGAGCGAGAAGAGCGCCAGGTAGACCAGCGTGCTGAGCACCCCGACGACGCAGAAGCCGACGAGCTGCCGCGCCAACCCGGCAGGCACGCCGGTGAGTTCGCGGTCGCGCGGGTCGTCCCCGAAGGGCCGCCGCAGCCGGTCGAGCGCCAACTGCCCGGTGGCCAGGGCCCGGCCGACCCGCCAGACGCCGCGCAGGTCGTCGGTGGCGGTGCGGACGAGATCGACGCTGCTGTCCGGGTCGTCGACCCAGTCGACCGGCACCTCGTGGATGCGCAGGCCCGCGCGTTCGGCGAGCACCAGCATCTCGGTGTCGAAGAACCAGCCGGTGTCCTCGACCATCGGCAGCAGCCGCTGGGCGACATCGCCCCTGATGGCCTTGAATCCGCACTGCGCGTCGGAGAAGCGCGCGGCCAGCGAGCCGCGCAGTATCAGGTTGTAGGCGCGGGAGATGAACTCCCGCTTCGCGCCGCGCACCACCCGCGAGGAGCGGGCGAGCCGCGAGCCGATCGCCAGGTCGGAGTGGCCGGAGATCAGCGGCGCGACGAGCGGGAGCAGCGCGTTGAGGTCGGTGGACAGATCCACGTCCATGTACGCCAGCACGGGCGCGTCGGAGGCGGACCACACCGTCCTCAACGCCCTTCCGCGGCCCTTCTGTTCGAGCCTGAAGGACTCGACCTCGGGGAGTTCCGCGGCCAGCGCCTTCGCCACCGCGGACGTCAGGTCCGTACTGGCGTTGTCGGCGACGGTGATCCGGAAGGGGTAGGGGAAGGTGCCCGACAGATGCGCGTGCAGGCGGCGGACGCAGGGCTCCAGGTCGTTCTCCTCGTTGTACACGGGGATGACGACGTCGAGGACCGGGGCCGCCTGGGCACCGGGCCCGGCCGGGTGTTCCGGAGCTGTGCCCGCGGCCGGCAGGTGCTGCCGGGCGGGCAGATTGCCGAGTTGGGTTCGCATGATCCGACCCTCGGCGGGCGCGCTGTCACGACGTTGTGGCGAGCCTGAGCGGCGGCTGTGAGTGTGCGGCGCGCAGCCGGACGGTGAAGACCGTACGTCCGGGCACGCTGTCCACGGACACCTCGCCGCCGTGCGCGGTGACCACCGAGCGCACGATCGCCAGGCCGAGCCCCGTACTGCCGGACCGCGCGGCGGCGGCCGTCCGGGTACGGGAGGCGTCGCCGCGCGCGAACCGCTCGAAGACATGGCGTCGCAGGTCGGCGGGGATGCCGGGGCCGTCGTCCTGGACCTGGAGCAGGACGCCGGGCCCGTCGCGTACGACGCGGGCGGTGACCGTCGTACCGGCCGGGGTGTGGGTGCGGGCGTTGGCCAGCAGATTGGTCAGCACCTGGTGGAGGCGCTGCGCGTCGCCGTGCACGGTCGCCGGGTCGTCGGGCAGGTCGAGCCGCCAGACGTGGTCGCGGCCCGCCGCGCGGGCGTCGCTGACCGCGTCCACGACCAGCGGGGACAGGTCGGTCTCGGCGAAGCTGAGCGGGCGGCCCGCGTCCAGTCTGGCCAGCAGCAGCAGATCCTCGACGAGGGTCGTCATCCGTCCGGCCTCGGACTCGATCCGGCCGAGCGCGTGCCGGGTGTCGGGGCCGACGGGTTCCCTTCCCCGGCGGGTGAGTTCGGCGTAGCCGCGGATCGAGGCCAGTGGCGTCCGCAGCTCGTGGCTGGCGTCCGCGACGAACTGCCTGACCCGTGTCTCGCTCTCCTGCCGCGCGTGCAGGGCCGAACCCACGTGCCCCAGCATGCGGTTGAGCGCCGCGCCGACCTGGCCGACCTCGGTCCGCGGGTCGGTGTCGGAGTCGGGAACGCGTTCGTGCAGCGCCACCTCGCCGCTGTGCAGCGGGAGTTCGGACACGCGGGTGGCGGTCGCGGCGACCCGGCGCAGTGGTTGCAGGGCGATCCGCATCAGCGCCGCGCCCGCGAGGCCCGCCGCGACGAGACCGGCGGCGGCGACCGAGAACTCCACCCAGATCAGGGTGTTGAGGGTGTCCTCGATCCCGCTGGTGGACAGGCCGACCAGTACGGTGCTGCCGTCCGAGGACTGCTGCGCCGACGCGACGCGGTACGTGCCGAGGCCGGGGACGCTGAGGGTGTGGGCCTTGCCGTCCCTCGGTACGGAGGCGAAGGCGGCGGTCTGCCGCGCGGTGAGCGGGTCCGCTTCGAGCAGGCCGCCGCCGGACGGTGTCGCGCTGACCGCGGCCCGCGTGACCGTGCCGTTCGCGCCGACGATCGCCCCGACGGTCTCGCCGGGCTGGCCGCCGCCCGCCAGGAATCCGAACGGCCGCTCGGTGAGCGGACTCTGCGGAAGCCGTGCCGCCCGGTTGGCCTCCGGGCCGTCCCCGGGGCCGCCGTGCGGCCCCGCCGCCCGTACCGCCACGTCCTGCACCTTGCCGTCGAGCTGCCCGTACAGGAAGTCGTGCAGCGCGAATATGGTGACCGCGCCGATGACCGCGCACACGACGGCGACGAGCGCGACGCAGGACGCGACGAGCCTGCGGCGCAGGGACCAGGGGCGGGACCAGGGGCGCTTGCGGGTACGGGAGTTGGGCTTCGGGTCGGCGCGCGGCGCGGGGGGCGGGGAGGCGTGGGGAGTAGGGGGCGGGGAGGCGTGGGGCATCGTCTCGGCTTCCGGGGTCGTCAGGCGGCGGGCTCGCCGGGCTTGATCAGGTAGCCCGCGCCGCGCCGGGTGTGGATCATCGGGGCGCGGCCGGCGTCGAGCTTGCGGCGCAGGTAACTGATGTACAGCTCCACGACGTTGGCCTGACCGCCGAAGTCGTACGACCACACGCGGTCGAGGATCTGCGCCTTGCTCAGCACCCGGCGCGGATTGCGCATCAGGTACCGCAGCAGCTCGAACTCGGTCGCGGTGAGGTGGACGTTGTCGCCGCCGCGGCTGACCTCGTGGCTGTCCTCGTTCAGTACGAGGTCGCCGACGACCAGCAGCGACTCGTTGCGTACGGCGGCGGCGCCCGAGCGGCGCAGCAGGCCGCGGAGCCTGGCCACCACCTCCTCCAGGCTGAACGGCTTGGTGACGTAGTCGTCGCCGCCCGCGGTGAGCCCGGCGATCCGGTCCTCGACCGCGTCCTTCGCGGTCAGGAACAGCACGGGGACGTCCGGGGTGTCGCGGCGCAGCTTCGCCAGCACCTCCAGGCCGTCCATGTCCGGCAGCATCACGTCGAGCACGACCGCGTCGGGCCGGGTCTCGCGGGCCGCCCGCAGCGCGCCCGCGCCGTCGGCCTCGGTGCGTACCTGCCAGCCCTCGTAGCGCAGCGCCATCGACAGCAGGTCGGCGAGCGGCGCCTCGTCGTCGACGACGAGGACGCGTACCGGCGAGCCGTCGGGGCGCGCGAGGTCGGTGGCGGTGGCGGTGGTGGCCGCGTGCGCGGTCGCGGGGGCTGCGGTGGCGGTGCTCATCGATGTGGAAGGCATGGTGTTCACCCTGTGCGCGCGCTATGAGAGGAGCCTTGGCCGATTCTGTGAATCGTCTGAGAATCGCGGTGAGGGTTGTTTGCGGCGGTGCGCACGGCGGTGCGTACGCAGTTGCGCACGGCGGGCCGTACGGCGGTGTGTACGGAGTTGCGCACGGCGGTGTGTACGGCGGCGGGTGCCGCGCGGGACCGGGTGCCGACTCCGGCGCGGAGAACGATCAAGGGGTGAACGGTCAAGGGGTGAACGGTCGGAGGCGGACGGTTCGGCGGTCGTTCTGGGCATCTTCCTGGGCACTTTTCGTCATCGGCGGCCGATATGCGATGCGCGGGCCGAAAGGTTGGTGCGGGCGGCGTACGTTCGGCCCATGGGAGGTGGCATGGCGGGCGGCGGGGGTGGCCGCGGTGACCCCGTGGGCGCGGAGCGCGACCGGTCGGTCGCGGCAGGCGGCCATGACGGGAGCGGGGCCGGGTGTACGTCGGTGGCCGAGGCGATACCGCGGGCGGTCGCGGTCGACCGTATGGGCCCCGGTGACCACGCCTGCCTCGGAATCCACGGCGACGACGACCGGTGGGCGGTGCGCGCCGCCTTCACCGTCGCGGGCCTCGCCCTCGGTGAGCGCGTCATGATCTTCACCGGCGGGGGCACCGCCGGTCCTGACGCCCTCGCCCATCTCTCCGCGCACGGCGTCCCCGCCGAACGCTGCGCGCGCACCGGGCAGTTGGCGCTCTCCTCCGAAGCCCCCGGCTACGACCCCGCGTCCGGCGCCTTCGACCCGGCGGCCCGTACGGCCTTCTGGGCGGCGGGCACCAGCACCGCGCGGCGGCGCGGCTTCACCGGCATGCGGGTGGTCGGCGACATGACGTGGGCCGCCGCCGCGCACTCCGGCCTCCCCGAGTCCGAACTCTCCTCCTACGAAGCGGAGTTGACGCCCTTCTCGGCCAGGACCGGCTTCACCGCGATCTGCGAGTACGACCACGGCGCCGTCCCGGCGCCCCTGCTCTCACGTATCGCCGCCCTGCACCCGCTCGCCGTCCTGCCCTCCCTCGACACCCTCCACGCCGACCGCACCGGCTCCTGCCTCCGCCTCACCGGCACCGCCGACCTCGCCACCCGCCTCCACTTCGACCTCACCCTCCGCGCCGCCTTCACCAGCGACCCCCCGCCCGCCCTCCTCGACCTCACCCCCCTCTCCTTCCTCGACGCCCACTGCGCCGGCACCACCCTCCGCCTCCCCCGGGGCACGACGGTGCGCTGCACCCCGTCGCAACACCGCATGCTCCGCGTCTGCGGCGCGGCCGAGGCAGAAGGGGTCACCTTCCAGGTGGAGGATCCTCCGGCGCGGGGTCGGTGAAGAGCGCCGGGTCGAAGGGCTGGGTGCCCTCGTCCGGGGTCCAGAGGGCGGCGAGGGGCATCAGGTCGGTGATGCGGGCGCTCCGGACGCCGTCCGGGGTGGGCAGGAGGACGCGGATGGACGGGTGGTAGTCGAAGAGGATCTGGCGGTCGCGGCCGCACGGGCCGACGGGGCCGCGGCCGAGGTTCCCGACGGCCACGATGGTGGTCAACTGCCGCGCCCCGCAGGCTCGGGCGTGGCCCAGGGCGACGAGTTCGGCGCAGGGCCCGCCGGTGAAGTGGTAGAGGTTGATGCCGCCGTGCATGCGTCCGTCCGCGTCACGGACGGCGGCGCCCATGGTGTGGACGCCGCCGTCGCCGTCGGTGTTCTCGTCGACGACGGCGCGGGCGTACGCGATGAGTTCGTGGTCGGCGGGGGTCAGTTCCCGACTGGGGATCGTCAGCACGGGCCGGATGCTACGGACCCGGGCGGGCGGGGCGCGAGGGCTTTACGGGTGGTGCGCGGCGCGCCGGAGCCGGGCGCCGAGGCGGTGGGCGATCGTCCGGGCGGCGTCCGGGGCGAGGCCGGGGAGGCAGGAGAGGCGGGTCAACGAGGCCACGAGGGCGCCGGGTTCGACTCCGCCACTGAGGATCACCTCGCCCGCCGCGACGGCCCGCGCCCGCGCCCGCGCCGTAACGGTTCGGGCAGGAAGCCGAGTTGGGCGTGGAAGCGGGTCCACAGGCGCTCGCGGCTCCAGCCGACCCCGGCGGCGAGGTGGTCGACACGGACGAGGCCGAGGCTGCGGCTGCGTCTGCGGCTGCGTCGCCGCCGCAGACCGCGGCTCAGCTCCTCCCGTTCACCACGGCGCGGTCCACGGAGCGGCGGGGGAGGCCGGAGGCGCCGGGGCCGCCGTGGCCACGGGAGACGCCACCGGGGCGGGAGCGGGCGGGCCGACCTTCGTGAGGTGGGCGTAGACGACGATGTTGGCGCTGTAGCTGGTGGCCCGGGAGTAGGTGCCGGCGCAGGTGATCAGGCGGAGTTCGGGGCGGGTGGCCTGCCGGTAGACCTTCTCGCTGGGGAAGTCGCTCTTCTCGTACTGCTCGACGGCGTCGACGGTGAAGACGGCGGTGCGGCCGTCCTGGCGCCGCACGGTGAGGGTGTTCTGCTTGTGGAGCTGGCCGATGCGGTAGAAGACGGCGGGGCCGCTGTGGGTGTCGAGGTGTCCGACGACGACCGCGGTGCCGGTGCTGCCGGGCGTGGGGCCGTTCCGGTACCAGCCGGCGAGGTTCTTGTCGTCCGGCGGCGGGGGTTGCAGGGTGTGGTCCTTGTCCGTGGTGAGACCGGTCATCGGCGCGTCGACGCCGATCTCGGGGATCGTGATGCGGGTGGGCGGCGACGGCGGCAGCGGGTCCACCGCGGGGGCCGGGACGGCCGGTGCGGCGGGGCCGGAGAAGGCGTCGGCGGCCGAGGGCCTGGGCGGGGTGAGTCCGGTGCCGGAGGCGCTGTCGACCACGAGGAAGCCGCCCACGGCCATGCCTGCCAGGAGCAGTGCGAGGCCCGCCTGGCGGCGGCGGTGGGCGGCGCGGGGGTGCTGCATGCGGGGCGGGCCTTTCTCGAAGTCTGCGTCCGTCCGCCTCGGGCCGGGGCCCAGCGATCAGCGCGTGGCGCCTGGCGCTTAGCGATTGGCGATTGGCGCTTAGCGCCTGATGCCTGGCGCTTAGCGCCTGGTGCCTGGTGCCTGGTGCCTGGTGCCTGGTGTCTGACGCCGAACGAGCTGCGGACGTATGACGCCCCCTGCGGTCGCGCGCTCCGCTTCGAGCGGGGCGCGCGGCCACAAGGGGCGGAGGTGGAACCGAGGTCAGCCCTCGACGGAACGGCGGCGCATCATCACGACACCACCGGCGGCCGCGACGGCGAGCACAGCCGCGCCCGCGGTCATCTCGGTGCCGCTGATCCCGCCCGCCAGGCCGCCGGAACCGGCGTGCACCGGACCGGTGACGCTCGCACACGCGTCCCGCTCGCCGACCTGCGCCTGCTCCAGGATCTCCTCGGCCGTGGCGATCTGCTTACGGATCTCCGGCGTCTTGTTCGGCAGCTTCTCCAGCCGGTCGAGCTCCTTCTGCGCTTCATGGGTCTTGACCTGGGCCTGCTCACAGATCTCCGAGTGGGGACCCGTCTCGGCGGACGCCATCGGGGCGGAGAGCGCCAGAGCGCCGCCGCTGAGGGCAATGCTGGAGATGGCGAGAGCGGCGAGAGCACGAGCGGAACGCATGGGACTCCTTCGCGAGGGCACGCCCTCGGACCCTGATGGCCCGAGAAGGGGGACGTACGTGCCCAACGAAGTCATAGATACGAATAATGTGACTTATTCACACACCTTCACACCATTTTTGCCCCGTTCAGACCACATCCCCCGGCGCGTCGCTCACCCCCCGCCGCCCCCGACTGTGCTTACCCCTCTTCACATCTGCCGGACCGTCACCTCACACCGCCACGCGAACGCCACGGCCGACACGAGTGGCGCCGCGTGAACGGCTATCTGCCCGACGAGGCCGCCGTGCTCGACAGGGCGTTCGCCACGTACCCGCGGATCGCCGACTACGTCGCAACCGTTGCTCGGCCGGACATGGTCGCCGTCGACCAGACCGTCGACCAGCACCGCATCCCCGGCTGCGACGGCGTGTGGCACCAGCAAGGGGTGTGCGAGGCGACCTTCGCCGACATCACCACGCCGGGCGCGACGCTCGTCGTCAACGTCAGTTCCGAGGAGGACCGGACCACGCACCTGGTGATCTGGGAGGGCAACGACGGCCGCGACCTGCTGCGGACCACCAACCGCGCCGACGCCGTCGCGTTCGCCAGCTGGCCCGGCCGCGAATCACTGGTCATTCGATCCGGAGGACGAAGTGAACGCAGCCCGATCCGCAGCCCGATCCGCCGCCCGCCGCGCCGCCCGCCGCTCGCGCCAGGGCAGCACCAGCCTGACGACAAGCACCGCCACCACCGGCACCGGCACGGTGACCCAGAGCGCGTGCCGCGACTGCGGCCAGGTGGCGTTGCCCCACAGCATCGGCACCAGCGCCCCCGCGGCCAGCACCACCCCGGTGACCAACGCCCACTTGATCGCGCTCAGCGGCGACCCGTCCCCCCGCTTTTCCATGGCTGCCACCGTAGCGGGCCTTTCCGACCCGTCTCGGAGCACCCCATGAGCGTCCGGTACGGAGCGGGTGGTGATGTTCGCCGCCGCCGAGGTGGCGCTGTTCTCCATGGCGCTGATGGCCCGGCAAAACCTGGGCGCCCTCGGGGTGCCGGGTACGCCAGGGGTACTGGTGTGGGTGGTGACCGGGGGGGAGCTGCGGGAGCGGCTGCTGTCCCGGTTCGGCCTGGCCCAGCGGGGGCGGGACGCGGCGCAGATCACCCGTGACCGGTAGACGCGGATTGCCACCCGCAGGGCCGCGCAGCGTCGATCCGCGTACTCAAGGACCGCTACGGCGTCGGCCAGCTCCGAGCCACCCGAAACCAGAGCGACCTGCAAGCGAGGATGTCGTGAGCCTCGATCCGAAGCACCATCAATACGCCAACCCGGTGCCCAGCTTCGAGATCCGCCCGCTGCCCGCCCGGTGCCCGGAAACCTCCGTGTCGGCGTGGGCGGGCCACTCGGATCTGTCGTTCACGAAGCGGACTTACGTGCACCCTGACCCTCAGTCACTGCGGGCCGGTTCGGAGAAGCTTGCCGAGCTGTTGCGCTGACGCAAGATCATTCGGCGATTGTGAGAAATTATGACAGAAGCCCCGCACCCCCGAAGGGGCACAGGGCCTCTGACCTGCTGTGCACTCGGCAGGATTCGAACCTGCAACCTTCTGATCCGTAGTCAGATGCTCTATCCGTTGAGCTACGAGTGCGAGCGCTTCGCGGGGTTTTGGGCCGGTCGGCGTTGCGGGAACAACATTACATGAGGTGTGGCGGGAGGTGAAATCCATAACCGGGAGGCGGGGTGACCTGCGGGAATGGGGTGGGGGCCGGGGGGTGGAACGGAAGGAGCCCCGCCGTCGGTGGAGGACGGGCGGGGCTCCGGGGTGGTGGCGGAGGCGGAGGGATTTGAACCCTCGATGGACGGTAAAGCCCAAACCGCATTAGCAGTGCGGCGCCATAGACCGGACTAGGCGACGCCTCCTGGTACGTGCCCGGGTGAGCGGGCGCGTGTGCAGATGATGACACAGCCGTGCGGGCCGCGACCAATCGCAGACTACGGTACAAGGCCGCCGGTGGGCAGGGCAAAGGGGTAGTGCGGGGACGCGCCCACGAAGGAGTGGGTTGCGGGGGCGGGCGGGCCCGCACGGGTAGGGAGGGGCGCATGCGAAACCCCCGAGCCACCGCACCCCGTACGACGCGGAACCGCGCCCCGAAGGGCGCCCGCGCACCCCAGGGCACCCGTACCGTCCTCGCGTTCCTCACCCTGGCCGCGCCCCTCGCCGCGCCCCTCGCGGCCGCCGACGGCGCCGCGGCGGTCGGCGTCCCGCGCCCCACCCCCGTCGAGCGGCTGATGGAGAGCCGCCTGACCGTGACGTACGCGGCGGCGCCCGACGCCCAGCCGCGGACGTACACCCTCGACTGCGGCCCCGCCGGGGCGAAGGAGGAGACCGACCCGGCGTGTGAGCATCTCGTGGAGATCGGGGGACCGGAGCGTGCGGTGCCCGCGGGGCAGATGTGCTCGATGATCTACGGGGGACCGCAGACGGCCCATGTGACGGGCGTGTGGCGGGGCCGGACGGTCGACGAGGAGTACAGCAGGACGAACGGCTGCGAGGTGTCGCGCTGGCAGCGGATGGTGCCCGCGATCCCGGCCGCGAACGGCGCGAACGGCCTGAACGGCGCGAATACCGCGAGCGACGCGGTGAACAGCGCCGACGCGAGCGCCGGAGGTACGCGGACGGACACGACCGTACGTTCGTGACGTACGCCACACCCGCGCGCCCCCGGCCGAACGCGGCGCCCGAACACCCCGCTCCCAAGGGGCACATGGACATCCGGGGCCGCGCGAGGGGGCCCGACCCGTACACTCGGTCTAGTGACATGTCCCGGGGGTGGCGGCAAGATGGGCCGCCCGTGACAAGCCGCCCGCCCGTGAGAGCTGGCAGCACAAGAGCGGAAACGAAAGCGCAAGCAAGAGCGGACATCAGCGCGGGAAAACGGCGGCGCAGGACAGTGCGGCACGTGCGGTAACAGGGAGGACGCGTCTCGTGAGCAGCAGGCCATCCAGAGGCGCTGCTCGCCTCGCCTCGATACTCGATGCCCTGCCCGACGCGCTGCTGCTGGTCGACGTCAACGGCACGGTGGTCAACGCCAACGCGATAGCGATCGAGACGTTCGAGTCGCCGGGTACGGCGCTGGTGGGGCGGGGCCTGCTCGACCTGCTGCCCTCCTTCGACTCCAAGCGGATTCCCGGCTCGATGCGCAGCCCGCGCGAGGCCGCGGAGGACACCCGCACGAAGCCCACCCGGATGGTGGCGCGGCGGACCGACGGCACGGAGTTCCCGGTCGAGGTCACCAGCGCCAATCTGGAGGACCCGCGCACCCCGTACGCCGACTTCGGTGAGCCCCAGCCGCCCCACTACACCGGCGACGAGCTGCTGATGCTGGTGGTCCGCGACCTCACCGGCACGCTCGACACCGAGGCCGAACTGGCCCGCCAGCAGCGCCAGACGGAGATGATCCTGCGCGCGGCGGCCGAGGGCGTGGTCGGTGTGGACACCGCGGGCAAGGTCGTCCTCGTCAACCCGTCGGCCGCGCAGATCCTCGGCCACCGGGCGACCGACCTGGGCGGCAAGGAGCTGCACCCGCTGGTGCACCACTCGCGCAGGGACGGTTCTCCGCTGCCGTACGAGGAGACCCCGCTCGCCGACACGCTGCGCTCCGGGCGCAAGCACCGCGTCCGCGGCCAGGTGCTGTGGCGCAAGGACGGCCGCGCGGTGCCGGTGGACCTGACGACGGCGCCGGTACGGGACGGCGACCAGCTCGTCGGCGCGGTGATGACGTTCACCGACCGTACGGCGTACGACGCGCTCGCCGCCCGCGCACTGCAACTCGGCGCGCTGCTCGACACCTCGCTGCGCGGGCCGCTGGCCGAACTGCGCGGCGAGCTGACGGGCCTGGCCGCCGACCCGGCCGGGCAGCTCTGGCCCGAGGCCAACCAGATCCTGCACCACCTGTCCGCCGGCTACTCCCGCATCACCACCCTCATCGACAACGTGCTGGCCTTCCAGCGGCTCGACCGCGGCGAGGACAAGCTGCGGCGCGAGACGGTCGGGCTCGACAAGGTGGTGGCCGCGGCCGTGGAGGGCGCGGTCGAGCTGATCGGGCCGGGGCGCGCGCAGTACGCGGTGCACGCGCCGCCGATCGAGGCGTCCCTGGACGCCGAGCGGATGGCGCAGGCCCTCGCCCACCTCGTCGCCGACGTCGCGGGCGTCGACTCGGCGGGCAACGCCATCGCGTACGCCGGCGACTCGACGATCGTGGTCGCGGCGGCCCAGCGCGGCGACGTCATAAGGATCGACGTCCGCGGCCCGCACGCGGGCGGCGACCCCGTCCATCTCCCGCTCGCCCGCGGCATCGTGGAACGCCACGGCGGCGTGCTCCAGACCCACGAGGTGCCCGGCGGCAGCGCGTACGTCCTGGAGGTCCCGGTCGGCCGCGCCCGTCAGAAGAACGGTTCGGCCGCCGCTTCCGACGCCTCGGGTACGGGTACGGAATCGGCCACGGGTGGCCGTACGGACGGCGGTACGGAATCAGGTACGGATACGGGCTCGGGTACGGGCTCGGGCGACGCGTCGGAGCAGCCGCGTGAGTCCGAGACCACCGTGATGCCCTTGCCGACCGAGCCGATGCGCGGGACCACCGGGCAGGGGTCGAACGCGGCGCCGGGCGCGGGCAATGGCACCGGGCCGGACTCCGGGAGCGGCGTACGGCGGGCACCGCACCAGCGGCAGGCGCCGCAGGACAGCGGGGCGGCGGTCGCGCCCTGGTCGATCCCGGCCGCGCCCGACCAGGACTCCGCCCCGACCGGGCGCCGCCGCGCGCTGCGTCGGCCCGGCGACGAGTCGGACGGCGGGAGCGCGGGCGGCAACGGCGGCGCGGGGCGCGAGATCGCGCCCGCCGACGGGGCGCAGCCCACCGGCCGCAGGGCGCGGCGGGCCAGGACCGACGACCAGGAGCAGGAACGAGGCGGGGGCGCGGCGGGTCAACCCGCCCTCCCGCAGGGGCAGTCCGCGCTTCCGCAGGGGCAGTTCGCGCTTCCGCAGGCGCAGGCGGGGCTTCCGCAGAGCCAGCTTCCGCAGGCCCAGGCGGGGCTACCGCAGAGCCCGCTCCCCCAGACCCACCTTCCGCAGCCGCAGATTCCGCAGGCCCAGGTCCCGCACGCCCTGCCGCCTGTTCAGCCGCCTGTTCTGCCGAGCCCCGGCCAGGACCCGCGCGGGCTTTCCGCTCCCGAGGCGGGCACCGGCCGTCGCGCGCGCCGCGCCATCGAGACCGCCGCGCCGGACAGCGGCGCCGCCGTCGTACCGCAGCAGCAGGGCCACGCGCCCGAGCCGCCGCGGCAGCCGCAGCCGCAGACCTGGCCGAGCCCCGGCCAGAGCGCGGGTCAGGCGGCGGACGAGGAGCCGGAAGGCCCCGTACCGCCGCGGTCGTGGCCCGCGCCGTCGCAGCAGCCCCCGCAGCCGCAGCCGACCGCGTGGCCCGCGGCGCCGCAGAATCCGCAGCCGTCGACCTCGCTGCCGTCGCAGCAGCAGGCGCCGTCCTCGCAGCCGCCGTCGCCCGGCCAGGGTCAGCCGCCGCAGGCTCCGGCCGCGTCGGCGGCCGGACCGGGTACGGCGGGACCGTCCCCGCAGCGCGGCGGCCCGGCGCCGCAGCAGGACCCGTCGCAGAGCAGCCACGGCCGTGCCATAAGCGTGCGTACGCTCGGGCAGGGCATGCCGTTCGGGCAGCAGGCGGGCGATCCGCAGACCCAGACGCAGGCGGTGCAGGCCCAGTCGGGGCTGCCCGCGCAGGTGACGGCGAGCGGTTCCGGCCGCCGCCGCAGGCTGAACCCGCCGCAGCAGCCGCAGCCCGTACAACCGGGTCAGCCCGAGCAGAACGGCCAGCCCGAGCAGAACGGCCGGCCCGAGCAACAGCAGCAACAGCAACAGCAACAGCACGGTCCCGGCGGCGAGACGCAGGCCCGTCAGCACCCGCAGGCCGACCCGGACAGCGGTCAACTCCCCATCCGCCGCCCCGAACCCCAGCCGCAGCGCGGCGCGGGCCGGTCCGCGATCCCCGGCCAGGCCCCGGCGCCGGACGACGACGACCGCGAGACGGCGCTGCTGCGGCCGGTCCCGGCGGCCGATCCCGTTCCGAAGTCCCAGCCGCCGGTGCCGCGTGAGGCGGGCGGCCGGGCGTACGCCATAGGCGCGCCCGCGGAGGGCGCCGCCGAGGGTCCCGAACCGCTGGACGGCCCCAATGGCGCGGTCGACGTCACCGACATCGCCGACGACCGCATGGAGGAGTCCTTCGACGAGCCGCGCCGCCTGCTGGTGTGGCCCGAGCCGGACACCTCCACCCGCCAGGCCCTGACCGACCGCGGCTACCGGCCGGTGATCGTGCGCTCCCGCGAGGAGGTCGACGCGCAGATCGCCGAGCCGCCCGCCGCGCTCTTCGTGGACCCGCTCACCGGGCCCATCACGCGTACGGCCCTCCAGTCGCTACGGCAGGCCGCCGCGGCGGCCGACGTGCCCGTCCTGGTCACGGCCGGTCTCGGGCAGGCCACCCGCGAGGCCGCGTACGGCGCCGACCCGGCCGTACTCCTCAAGGCGCTCGCCCCGCGCGACAGCGAGCAGCACCCCCCGCGGGTTCTGCTCGTCGAGAGCCACGAGCCGATCGCCCAGGCGTTCGCCGCCACGCTCGAACGGCGCGGCATGCAGGTCTCGCACGCCGATTCCGAGACCGACGCCATGTCCAAGGCCGCCCAGATGCATCCCAACCTGGTCGTCATGGACCTCATGCTCATCCGGCGCCGCCGCCAGGGCATCGTCGACTGGCTGCGCGGCAACGCCCGCCTCAACAACACCCCCCTGGTCGTCTACACCTCCGCCGACATCGACCCCGCCGAGCTCCCCCGCCTCGCCTCCGGCGAGACCGTCCTCTTCCTCGCCGAGCGCTCCACCAGCCCGGACGTCCAGGCCCGCATCGTCGACTTGCTCGCCAAAATCGGAGCCTGACCCCTCCGGGGAGGTCCCCCGTCTTTGGGGGCGCGGCCCCAGCGCGGTTCCCTCCCCCGGGCGGCGAGCCGATCCTTCAAGGGGCGCGGGACCGTGTCTAATCTGCGGCCGCCGCCGCCGCGCGCGGGCGGCGCGCTCAGCCACGGCGCTCCCGCACCTCACCACCCGCCCCAGCGGGGCAGATCGGCTGTTCCCGGACCACCGGCCGGTGGTGGGTTGCCCGCGCAGTTCCCCGCGCCCCTGACGGGGCGCACCGTCTTTCGTCCGGGCGGTGGGCCGGTCTTTTCAGGGGCGCGGGACTGTGTTCAATCTGCGGCCGCCGCCGCGCGGGCGCGCTCAACCACGACGCGGGCGCACGTCACCACCCGCCCCAACGGGGCAATCCCGTCGCCCCCGGACCACCCGCCGGTGGTGGGTTGCCCGCGCAGTTCCCCGCGCCCCTGACGGGGCGCACCGTCTTTCGTCCGGGGGGCCAGGCACGGGCATTTAGGGGCGCGAGGAACTGCGCGCTCAACCACAACGAGCGCGCACGTCACCACCCGCCCCAGCGGGGCAGCCCGGTGGCGGCTGGCCGCGCCCCCAATGGGCCGCACCGTCTCTCGGCCGGGGGGCCAGGCACGGGCATTTAGGGGCGCGGGGAACTGCGCGCTCAACCACGACGAGCGCGCACGTCACCACCCGCCCCGGCAGGGCAGACGCGGCGTGGGTCAGGGAAGGTGTTCGGGAGGGCCGGGCCGGAGGCCAGGCCGGCGGATCATGGCGGTGATCTCGGCAGCGGCGACGGCGGCACGGCCGGGCCGCTTGAGGAGGCGTTCGGCGAAGGGCCAGCCGACCACGCCGAGGGAGATCTCCTCGGAACCGCCGAGGCCACGGTGACGGCCGGGGCCACCCGGGGCACCGGAACCCTCGTCCCAGCCGCCCGGGGCACCGGAACCCCCGTCCCAGCCGCCCGGGGCACCGGAACCCTCGGGGTCGGCCTCGACGCACGTGATGGTCAGGGCGCCGCCGCGACCGTAGCGGGCATGGCCGACCGCGTCCCAGGGGATGTGGCGGGCGCGGGAGGACAGCAGGCCGCGGACGCGCAGGCCGACGCTGTCCGCGGTGATCTGCCAGGTCATGAGGCACCAGCCGCCGTAGAACCAGGTGAGGGCCACGAAGGAGAACCAGAGCACGCGCGACCAGGGCCAGTCGCCGACGGCGGCGGACGTCACCGCTCCGGCTCCGGTCACGAGCATGACCGCACCGACGCAGCGCGCGACAGGCCCCGCGTGCCAGCGCACCGGCCCGGCGGCGGCCACCACGGTGCCGAGGGCCCGCTGGACGTCGGCCTCGACGGCCTGACGGTGTCCGGCCTCGCGTCGCCCGGCCGTCGAGCCCGCGTCGCCGTGGTCGACGGCCGGCCCGCCGCGTATCGGGGACAGGGACACCTCGACGGACGGCTTCGCGGCGGGGCCGCTCTCGGCGGACGTCAGGACGAGGGCGCCGTCCTCGCTGAGCGCGCCGTAGAGGATGACGTCGTGTACGCCGGAACGGGCGTGCGGAAACGGCTCGTAGTGCAGCACGGCCTCGCGCCCGAGGCCATCGGCGCCGTATATCTCGGTGAAACCGTCCGCCCTCGTCCGGGCGCGCGCCCGGAGGACCGGTACCGGGCCGCGCCGGAGGGCGAGCACGCGGCGGCGGGCGAGCTGCCCCGAGAGCGCCGAGGCGAGGCCGAGCCCTACGAGGGCCATGCCGCCGGCCTGGCGGAGGAAGTGGGACAGGTCGTCGGGGTACGGCTCGCCCGCCAGCCGTACCCAGTCGCCGTGGACCAGCACGGTCACGGTGCCGACGTCCCGGTAGTCGCCGTCCACGTCGAAACGGTGACGGGAGCCGTCCGGCATGCGCACCGTGAGCAGGTAATCGTCCGGGTTGTAGGCGACGACGGGAACGTCCCGGGCCACGGCCACCCGCGCGGTACGGTCATCGGACCGGTCCTGTACGACGACGGTCACGATCAGGGCGGCGCCCACCGCGCACATGAGCAGCCCGGCGACCCGCCGGAACAGGCCCCGCTGCCCCGGCTCGATGCCGTCCGGCATGGGAGCGGACGCGGTGACGCCCCCGGCGGCCTCCGCGATGAGGGCGCGCTGGCGGCGGCGGGCCCGCAGCCGTTGCGCCACGGCCAGCCAGCCCCAGCACAGCGCGGCGACGACCACCGCGGCCGCGACCTTCTCGCCGGCCCCGCCCTCCCACTGGCCGGGCCGGGCCAGGTAGAGCAGGAGCAGCGGGGCGGTCAGGACGGCCAGTTCCGGCAGGAAGAACAGGCACACGAGGTGGGGCAGGAAGAGCATCGTGCCGGTCTTGTCCACCCATTCCTCGCCGCAGGGCGCCTGCGGAGTGCAGGTGGGGTCGGGACTCATCAGGACCGCGGCGAACACGGCGACCAGCAGGACCACGGCGGGCAGCGTCGGCCGCAGCCACGCCGCCCTGGGCCCGGCCGCCCGCCACCCGCGGGCGTCGGCGGCGAGCCACGGGCGCGCGGCGCCCCCGACGTACGACGTGCCATCGGACCCGCCGCCGGACCCGCCGCCGTATACGTCGTCGGATGCGTCTTCGGGCACACCGCCGGACCCGCCGCCGCGCACACCGCCGGACCCGCCGTCAGGCACACCCTCGGACCCGCCGTCGCTGATCATCGGTGCGTCATGGGAGTACCCGTGTCCGTCCTGGCCGAGGGCGCGTCGAAAGCGGCGTCCGCCGAGCCGACCAGGCTCTTCCCGCCGCACCAGCAGATCGTTTTACCTGATCATTGCGCAACCGGGAAAGTTTGCGAAGCGGCACGGCCCGCCGTGGCGACAGGCGTACGAAGGACGGTCACTTCGTAGGAGCCGCCCGTCGCCAAGCGGTCGCACTCCGGGGGCTCACCACCCCCCCCGGCGGGACGCCGTCAGAGCTGCGTGACGTCCAACTCGCCCTCGGCGAACGCCTTGCGGATGACCTTCTTGTCGAATTTACCGACGCTCGTCTTCGGCACCGCCGGAACGATCGCCCAGCGCTCGGGGATCTGCCAGCGCGCGACGCGCCCGGCGAGGAAGTCGTGCAGGGCGGCGTAGTCGGCGGTGGCGCCCTCGCGCAGGACGACGGTGGCGAGCGGGCGCTCGCCCCAACGCTCGTCGGGGACGGCGACGACGGCGGCCTCGGCGACGTCCGGGTGGGCCATGAGGTGGTTCTCCAGGTCGACGGAGGAGATCCACTCACCACCGGACTTGATGACGTCCTTGGACCGGTCGGTGAGGGTGAGGAAACCGTCGTCCGAGATGACGCCGACGTCACCGGTGCGCAGCCACCCGTCGGGGCTGAACTTGTCCTCGGGCCGCACCGGTTCCTCACCG
Source organism: Streptomyces sp. NPDC003300 (assembly GCF_040610915.1). Lineage (NCBI taxonomy): Bacteria > Bacillati > Actinomycetota > Actinomycetes > Kitasatosporales > Streptomycetaceae > Streptomyces > Streptomyces sp. NPDC003300. The sequence continues at coordinate 156,488 of NZ_JBEXNE010000005.1, forward strand.
ACGCCGCCGTAGTACGCGGCGGCGATCCAGGGCCCGCGCACCTCCAGCTCACCGGCGGACTCGCCGTCCCACGGCTGGACGGAGCCGTCCGGGCCGATGAGCCGGGCCTCGACGGAGGCGGGGAAGCGGCCCTGGGTGATCCGGTAGGCCCACTCCTCCTCGGGGGTGACCCCGGCGGGCGGCTGCGCGACCGTGCCGAGCGGCGACGTCTCCGTCATGCCCCACGCGTGGCACAGGCGTACGCCGAGCTGCTCGTCGAACGCCTTCATCAGGGCGGGCGGGCAGGCCGAGCCGCCGATGGTGACCTGCTTGAGCGAGGTGATGTCGCGCGGCTTGGCGGTCAGCTCGGCCAGCAGCCCCTGCCAGATGGTGGGGACGGCGGCGGCGTGCGTGGGGCGCTCGCTCTCGATCATCTCGGCCAGCGGGCCGGGCTGGAGGAAACGGTCCGGCATCAGCAGGTTGATGCCGGACATGAAGGCGGCGTGCGGCAGCCCCCACGCGTTGACGTGGAACATCGGCACCACGGGCAGCGACGTGTCGTGCGAGCTGAGCCCCATCGACTCGGTGGAGTTGACCTGCATCGAGTGCAGGTAGATCGACCGGTGCGAGAAGACGACGCCCTTGGGGTCGCCGGTGGTGCCGGAGGTGTAGCACATGGCCGCGGCGCTGCGTTCGTCCAGCTCGGGCCAGGCGTACGTGGTCGGCCGCCCGTCCAGCAGCTCCTCGTAGTCGTGCACGGAGGGACGTACGCCGTCCAGCACCGAGCGGTCGCCGGGGCCGACCACGACGACGTGCTCGACCGAGTCGAGCCGCGGCAGCAGGGGCGCGAGCAGCGGGAGCAGCGAGCCGTTGACGAGGATCACGCGGTCGGCGGCGTGGTTGATGATCCAGGTGAGCTGCTCGACGGGCAGCCGGAGGTTCAGGGTGTGCAGGATCGAGCCCATGGCGGGGATCGCGAAGTACGCCTCAAGGTGCTCGGCGTTGTTCCACATGAGGGTCCCGACCCGGTCGCCCTCGGCGACCCCGAGCCCGTCACGCAGCGCGTTGGCGAGCCGGACGGCGCGCAGACCGACCTCGCGGAAGGAGCGGCGCTGCGGCTCACCCTCTCCGGTCCAGGTCGTTACCTGCGATTTTCCGTGGACCAGCGTCCCATGGACCAGGATGCGGGTGACGGTCAGCGGTACGTCCTGCATCGTGCTCAGCACAGGGGGCCTCCGGCGGCTACGCGAGGGTAATGTCCTCGCGATTCTGCGTGCATACCGATCGGTACGTCACTACCCCGCGCGGTATTGCCGCCGGTTCGTTCCGGGCGGCGCGGCGGTCGGGGGGACCGGGGCGCGGCCCGCCGGACGGCGTGGCACGTGTCGTGGGGATGTGTGCGGCGCCCGCCCCCGGGCCCGGGCAGGCCCTAGGCGACGCACAGCTCCAGCTCCGGATCGTCGCGCAGCTTGCCGAGGGCGCGCGAGACCGCGCTCTTCACCGTGCCGACCGAGACGCCCAGCGCCTCCGCCGTCTGCACCTCGCTCATGTCCTCGTAGTACCGCAGGACGACCATCGCCCGCTGGCGCGGCGGCAGCCGTGCGACCGCGCGCAGCAGCGCGTCCCGCTGGGCCTGCTGCTCGGTGATGTCGGGGGCGCCGGTCGCGGCGGGCTCCGGCACCTCGTCGGTGCTGAACTCGTCGACCTTGCGCTTGCGCCACTGCGAGGTGCGCGTGTTGACGAGCGTACGGCGGACGTATCCGTCGACGGCCCGGTGGTCGTCGATCCGGTCCCAGGCGAGATAGGTCTTGGTCAGGGCGGTCTGGAGCAGGTCCTCGGCGTCGGAAGGGTTGGGGGTCAGGGAGCGCGCGGTGCGCAGCAGCGTCGGGCCCTTGGTCCGGACGTAGGCCGTGAACTGCGTCGTATTGGCGCTGGTGCACACAGGCGTGGTCATGGCTTCACGTTAGGAGCCGACATGCCCGTGGCGGATCGGCCGCAGGTGCCGAAGCGGGATCACTCTCAGGTCGTAGGACGGGGGTTGTCCCCACCCCCCGAGGGGGGAGCCGGGGGTCGGGGTCCCGCAGGGGTTCCTCCGGAGAAGAGCGCGGTCCAGGGGGCGGACACGGTCCCTGGACCGGCCCGTGGCCGCCGTACGGGCGCTGCCCTGGTGGCCGTACAGGCGGTCCGCCGCTTTACGTGTGCGGGCTGCCGCCGTACGCGGGGGGCCGTCGCCGTACGCGTGCGGCCGTCGCCGCCACGGGCCGCGCCGGGGTCGGCCCTGACGTCCGCCCCGGGGCGGTCCCGGTGTCATCCCCGGGTCAGCCCCGTACGACCTCGGCGTCAGCCCGTGGTCGTACATCAGCGCGGTCCGAGCGTCCTGGAAGCTCGGACCGGCCTCGGACCGGTGCTCAGGAGTGGGCGCTCAGCAGGGGGCGCTCACGACTGGGGCGCTCAGGAGGTGGGCGCTCAGGAGCGGGCGCTCAGAGCTTGGCGACCGGCGCGTCGATCAGGTCGCGGTCGATCGACAGCTTGTGACCGCCGTGCGTCTCGGTGACGGCGCCCGTGTACTGGTGGATGCGGCTGTGCGAGGCCCAGGCGGAGGGGCGCAGGACCGGTTCGGCGGTGAGGGTGGGGGCGACGCCCCAGCGGGCGTACCAAATGGCGCCCGGGAGGTCGGACGTACCCGCCCTGCGGGCCTTCTCCATGTGCGCGATGCCGGAGTCGGCGCTGCTGTAGAAGCCGGGCACATAACCGCGCGCCCGCACCTGGCGGTCCCAGGCGCGTACGAAGGACAGCGTCGCGTTCGCGCAGCTCGCCTTCCTGAGGTCGTACGCCTCCATGTCGAGGTAGAGCGCGCTGCCGCGCTTCATGCCGAGCGCGCCCGCGGCCTTCGCCGCGTCCGCGCCCTCGCTCGTGCCCTGGGCCGTCGCCCGCTGGGGGTCGATGCGGAACGGGTTCTTGTTAGACCCTCTTACGCAGGGGCTCTGCGAACCGACGTAGATCGGCAGCAGGCTCCAGCCCGCCGCGGTGGTCTGCTGTACCCAGTTGTTCGTCAGATTGCGCTGCGTCTTGCAGGCGCGGGCCCGGCCGCCGAAGTAGATGCCGACGGCGCGGTACGGGGAGGAGGCGCGCCAGGCGCGCATCGTGGCGAGGTCGGGGGCCTGGCAGGTGTCGAAGCCGCGCCCCTTGAAGACGCGCGGGGCGACGGCGGCGTCCTCGGGGAAGGTGGCGGCGTCGTCGGACGCGTCGTCGGTGCCGGGGAATCCGGTCTCGTCGGGGGCCTGGGCACCGTCGGGGGCCTGGGCGCCGTCCGGAACCTGGCCGTCGTCCGAGGCTTGGCCGTCGTCCGAGGCTTGGCCGTCGTCCGACGCCTGGGCTTCGGCGGCCGCGGCTTGGGCTTCGGCGTCCGCGATCCAGCCGGCGGGGTCCGTCCTGTTGTCGACGGGGTCGATGTGCCCGTCGGCCGCCGCTGCCCCCGCGCTCGCGGGGCCCGCGCTGGCCGCCGGGACATCGCTGTCGGCGACGGCCGACACCGCGGGAAACAGCAGACCGGTCAGCGTCAGCGCGGCGGCGAGGACGTAACGAGTGCGGCGCGTACGGCGCACGCGGTGCGCGTAACGGATAAACCTACTTGTTTCGGTCATTTGCCGAGTCAACGTGGCGGGCGGCCCGCACGGGCGGAGACACGCCGCCGGGTCGGGCCGTACGGGCCCCGAACCGCTCGGGCGGCGGGCACTGCCGCCGCGTCGGCTCCGCCGGGCCTGGCGCCGGACCCGAGGTCGGGGCCGTCCCTCCCCCCTCCCGGACCTGCTGACCCGCTACCGCGCTCGGCTGCGCGTGCGCGCTTCCCGGCACTCGGATACGCCGACGACACGCGGGCCTGATACGCAAATTACCGTAGTACGTGGGTTATTTGCATGATGGCGTCGGATTGCTACGGTCACCCCGTCGCTATTTGCACCCACGCGAGCGGGGCCGCTTCGGCGTCGACCGCGTGGCCCAGTAGGGAGGACCTTCTCGTGCTCCGTGCTCGTATCGCCGCCGCGGGCGCCGCCGTGGCGCTGGCCGCCGCAGGGCTTGTCGCAGGCACCGCCCCGTCCGCTCAGGCGTCGACCCCGCCCACCCCGTACATGTGCCCCTACTTCCTCAACGACGGCGCGCACGGTCTGTACGTGTGGACGTACGGGCAGGGCTGGCTGGTGTGCAGCTACAGCCCGCACGCCGAGCTGTCCTGTCGGTACAACGCGTTCAGCGGCGACGCCTGGTTCAACGCGCCGAATCCCGACTACTGCCCGACGCGCGCGATTCCGACGGCCTGACACGATTGCGGCGGCTGCCGACGGCCTGGGCCGGTCGGCCGCCGCCCTTCCCTCCGGGGGTCCGGGACCCCGATCCCACCGGGCCCCCGGACCGTCGGGCCTTCGGGCCTTCGGAACCCCGCGCCCCGCGCCCTGTGCCCCGCGCCCGCCTCAGGCCCCATGCCCCGCGCCCTGTGCCTGCCTCAGGCCCCGTCCGCCGACAGGATCAGGCCCGAGGTGGGGACGCCGGTGCCGGCTGTGACGAGGGTATGGCCGACGGAGGCGACCTGGTTGACACTGCTGCCGCGCACCTGGCGCACGGCTTCCGCGATGCCGTTCATGCCGTGCAGATACGCTTCACCGAGCTGGCCGCCGTGGGTGTTGACCGGGAGGCGGCCGTCGATCTCCAGGCCGCCGTCCGCGGCGAAGTCCGCCGCCTCGCCGGGCCCGCAGAAGCCGAACTCCTCCAACTGCATGAGCACGAACGGCGTGAAGTGGTCGTAGAGCACCGCCACGTCGACGGCGGCCGGACCGAGGCCGCTCGTGCGCCACAACTGCCGTGCCACCACGCCCATTTCGGGCAGCCGGGCGAGGTCGTCGACGTCCCGGTAATAGCTGGTCATCTGCTCCTGCGCGCGCCCCGCGCCCTGCGCGGCGGCCGTGACGACGGCGGGTGCGCGCCGCAGGTCGCGGGCGCGCTCCGCGGAGGTGACGACGATCGCCTGGCCGCCGTCGGTCTCCTGGCAGCAGTCGAGCAGCCGCAGCGGCTCGACGATCCAGCGCGAGGCGGCGTGGTCGGCGAGGGTGATCGGGCGGCCGTGGAAGTACGCGGCCGGGTTGTTCGCCGCGTGTCTGCGGTCGGCGACCGCGACATGGCCGAAAACCGATGGTTCCAGTCCGTAGACGGACAAATATCGGTTTGCCGACATTGCCACCCACGAGGCGGGGGTGAGCAGACCGGGGGGCAGGTTGACGCCGAGCGCTGCCCCTTCCGCCGACGGCTCGCGCCCGAGGACGCCCGAGCCGAAGCGGCGGCCGGAGCGTTCGTTGAAGGCCCGGTAGCAGACCACCACCTCCGCGATCCCGGTCGCCACCGCCATCGCGGCCTGCTGCACCGTCGCGCACGCCGCGCCGCCGCCGTAGTGCACGCGCGAGAAGAAGGACAGCTCGCCGATTCCGGCCGCCTGCGCCACCGTGATCTCGGGGCTGGTGTCCATCGTGAACGTCACCATGCCGTCGACGTCCCCGGGCGTAAGCCCCGCGTCGTCCAGCGCCGCCCGCACCGCCTCGACGGCCAGCTTCAACTCACTGCGCCCGGAGTCCTTCGAGAACTCCGTCGCCCCGATCCCGACGACAGCCGCCCGCCCGCCGAGCGCGTCCCGCCGCCGAACACTCATGACCCCTCCGGGAGTTGCGGGATCTCCACGGTGACCGTGCCGGTGACGTGCCGGCCGAGCGCGTTCACGCCCACCACCTCGACGGTCGCCGTCCGGTCCGCGAGCGCCGTGACCGTACCCGTCAACTCCATCGTGTCTCCGGGGTAGTTGGGCGCGCCGAGCCGGATGCGTACCGCCGTCGTCACCGCGTCCGGGCCGAAGTGCGCGGCCACGTAACCGCCGACCAGGCCGTTGGTGGTGAGGATGTTCATGAAGATGTCGGGAGAGCCTTTGGCGCGGGCGAGTTCGGGGTCGTGGTGCACGTCCTGGAAGTCGCGCGTGGCCAGCGCCCCGGCGACGACGAGGGTGCGGGTGACGTCGATACGGCGGGGCGGGAGGGTGTCGCCGACGGCGGTCATGCGGGGGCCTCCGCTTCAGGGGTGGTGACCGTACTGGAGGGTTCCGTGTCGGCGGGTTCCGTATCGGCAGGTCCCCTATCGGCGGGTTTCGTGTCGGCGGGTTCCGTGTCGGCGGGTTCCGTGTCGGCAGGTTCCGTGTCGGCAGGTCCCCTATCGGAGGGTTCCGTGTCGGCAGGTCCCGTATCGGCGGGTTCCGTGTCGACGGGGCGGAAGGCCGGCGCGGTGAGGTCGTCGTCCGCGTCCAGGAAGTCGAGCAGGACGGGCGCGCCGATCCGGACCTTGTCGTACGGGACGCCGATGACGTTCCCCAACAGCCTTACGCCCTCGGCCAGTTCGACGAGCGCGACCGCGTACGGCGGATCGAAGGCCGGGAACGGCGGGTGGTGCATCACCACGTACGAGAAGACGGTGCCGGTGCCGGAGGCGGGGACGGTGTCCCAGTCGGGGGAGCCGCAGGCGTTGCAGCCGGGGAGCCACGGCAGGCGCAGGGTGCCGCAGGCGGTGCAGCGCTGGATGAGGAGTCGGCGATCCTCGCGGATGGCCTGCCAGTAAGCGGCGTTGTCGCGGTTGACGACCGGGCGGGGGCGGGTCGCGGACTTCGTACGTGCGGGGGCGGGAGCCGGGTCCCGCGCCGAAGTTGCTTGCACGGGTGCGTACTTGAGGATGCGGAAGCGGTGGGTGCCCGCGAGGACGCCGTCGGCGCGGACCTCGGTGCGGGTGGTGACGAAGTAACCGGCCCCGAGCTTGGTGGACTTGCGCGGGGAGACGGATTCGACGACCGCGTCGAAGGTGACCCGCTGACCCGGCCGCAGCGGCGCCACGTACTCCTGCTCGCAGTCGGTCGCCACGACGGCCGCGTAACCGGCCTCGTCCAGCCGTCCGAGCAGGTCGTCGTAGCCGGGGGTGCGTCCTTCGTGGCCGGACAGCCCGCCCATCGTCCACACCTGGAGCATGGTGGCGGGCGCGGTGCCGTCGGGGGGCACGGGGTGGCCGAGGGCTTCGCACCAGTGGCGGATCATCGGGGCGTTGACGGGGTCCTTGCCGATGCCGCCCGTGGCGGCCGGGGTGCCTTCGTAGCGGCGCAACTCGGCATGGAGCGGGTCGCTTTCTGCCGTTCCGTCCGATCCGTCCATGGCGGCGCCGCCCTCCCTCGACAATCTGACTGTCCGTCAGATTCGGACGGCAGGGCGGCTGTTGTCAATGGGCGTGCGGGGGTGGCGGGTTCAGGCCGGGGGCTCTTCCGTGCCGGGATCGGGGGCGGCCCCGGAGGCGGGGGCGGAATCGGGGACGGGTCCGGGTCCGGGTCCGGGGACAGCGGCGGGGGCGGAGTCTTGTGCGGGTTTTCCGTCCGGCCCGCGACCTCCCTCACTCTCGGCCAGAAGTTTTCCACAGGCTGTGGACGAAAGTTGGGCACCGGATTCGCCGACCGCCGCCGCCCCGACGCGTACCGCCCAGCCCGCCGCCTCGACCAGCCCGTCCCCCTCCGCCAGCCGCCAGGCCAGCGCCCCGGTGAAGGCGTCACCCGCACCGGTCGTGTCGACCACCTCGACCGGGACGGCGGGCAGCCGCGTCGTACGCCCCCGAGGCGGCTCCGCGTCCGCGCGTACGTTTTCGCGTACGCCCGCACGCACGTCCCTGCTCACGTCTTCGCGTACGCCCCCGCTTACGTCCTCGCGCCCGCCCGCGCTTACGTCCTGGCGCTCGACGACGGTCACGCCCGCGCCGCCCATGGTCACGACGGCGGACCGGACACCGAGCCGGAGCAGGTCACGCGGGTCGGCCTCCGCGGCGGAAGCCGCGCCGAGCAGGACGCGCATCTCGTGCTCGTTGACCACCAACGGGTCTGCACAGGACAGGAGTTGACCCGATTCGGCATCGTCCCTGACGGCTTCGGGCGGTGAGGGGTTGAGCACCAGGCGGGCGCCGTGCCGCTCGGCCGCGCGGGCGGCGGCCCGTACCGCGTCCATCGGGACCTCGCACTGCGCGGACACCACGCGAACGGCCGGCCCGACCGCGGCGGTCACTTCGGCCGCCGTGAGCGCGGTGTTGGCACCCGGTACGACCACGATCGCGTTCTCGCCGTCGGCCGCGACCGTGATGAGCGCGATGCCGGTGGGCACCGTCTTCTCGGTGCCGAGCGCGGTCGTGTCCACGGCGGCGGACCGCAGTTCGGCGGTGAGCCGTTCCCCGTACGCGTCCACCCCGACCCGCCCGCAGAAACCCACCCGCGCGCCCAACCGGCCTGCGGCGACAGCCTGGTTGGCCCCCTTGCCGCCCGCGTGCACAGCCACGCCCGACGTACCGAGCACCGTCTCGCCGGGCGCCGGGTGGCGGTCGACCCTGACCACCAGGTCCGCGTTGGCCGACCCCACCACCAGCAGCGTCACGCCGTCCGCCGTACTCCTGCCCACCGTTCACCGTCCTCGCCGTTCCCCGCTTCGATCATCCTGCCGTGGAACGCGTGCGCGCGGCGGCACATGGCGTGCCGCCGCGCGTACGCGTCACCGGTCAGGAGTGGCGGGGCGCCCCCTCACGCCGCCGCCGAGCCCGCGGCGCGGGTCACCAGAGCTGCGCGAAGTGGATGCTGACGTTGTCCTGGTGGATGGCGGTGAAGCCGGAACCGGCCACGCTCGCCGTGTTGTTCTGGTTCGACGCCCCGGCCCCGGTGGCCGCCTGCTGCGTCGTCGTCACATTGCCGAAGTTGCCACCCCCCACGTTGCCGCCGGAGTTGCTCACCACCGTCGCGTTCGAGTGGCCACCCGCGAACGCGCCGTCGTCTGCCGAGGCCGTGCCGGCGAACAGCACGGCCGCCAGCGGCAGTGCGGCAACGGCGGCCAGGGCACGGACGGTACGGATGCTTGCCATGGTGTTCCCTCCAAGGGGACATGTTGCGGGACTAGTTGAACTGTCCGGACTTGTGGAAGCCCGGTCCGATCCGGAGCACCGCGGTTGGCCGACCGCGGTGCCGTCTTGCTTCTTCGAGCGGCGTCGCCGAGACCAGAGTTGCCCACCCCACCCCTCCCGAACCCGCCCCTCCCCCTCTTTTCCCCCGCAAGCGTGACGATCTGTCGACAAACCCCCCATCCCCCACCTTTCCCCCACCCGCACCCCCCGCCCCCTCCACCCCCCAGTCCCCCCAAGCGCCAAAACGTTCCTGCCCCTTTTCAGCCATTTTCCGGTCACCACCGGAAACCGACGACACAGGGAGCGCGACGGACACACAAAAGGTGGGGCCGGCTCCCGATCGCATCGAGGCCCGACCCCACCTGCATGTTCACTACCTACCGCGGAGGCTGTGGGATTTGAACCCACGGTGACATCGCCGCCACGACGGCCTTCAAAACCGCTCGACCATACAGACTCGCCCCGCTTCCTTCCTACGAGGTGCCTGGCCCTTCCTCTCAAGAAGACGACGCCCTGACCACAGGTCGCCCACACGCATGACCGCGACACGGGCGCAGAACCAACGCCCTCCCACCCCGAGCAGCAGCCCCGCGGGCGCGGGGAGCAGCTTGTCCAGTCCCTCCGCGCGGTCAAGGGCATGGGAACAGCCCCGCGGGTGCGGGGAGCAGAGCGGTACGTCAATCTCGTCGTCGGGGCACGAGGGAACAGCCCCGCGGGCGCGGGGAGCAGGGCCAGGTGCCGCGGCTGGAGGTGTTGGCCGCGGGAACAGCCCCGCGGGCGCGGGGAGCAGACCGGAGCGCTGCGCCGCCAGTCCCTCGCCCAGGGAACAGCCCCGCGGGCGCGGGGAGCACATGGACATGTTCTTGATGTCCTCCGGCGAAAGGGGAACAGCCCCGCGGGCGCGGGGAGCACTTGACATCAATGAGCGCCAACTCGCTGATGACGGGAACAGCCCCGCGGGCGCGGGGAGCACCGCATGGCCGACTTCGCCCGGCTGTGCACCCAGGGAACAGCCCCGCGGGCGCGGGGAGCACTCCTGACGGGCGGGAATGTTGCCTCGCAGAACAGGGAACAGCCCCGCGGGCGCGGGGAGCACATGACCTCCACCACGCGTATCCAGTTGTGCCAGGGAACAGCCCCGCGGGCGCGGGGAGCACAGTGTTTGGCCTGGTGTTTTGGAACGGCCAGCACCGGATTTTACTTAAGTTGAGAGATTCGGACATATCGCCTCGATGTCCCCGTCGCTCGCGCGCCGCGCACGGCGCGGCGCGGGTTCCGCGCCACCGCATCGCGCACCCCTCAGCTTCCGCCGCCGAAGCGGCGGCGCTTCGCTGCCTTGCTCCAACCGGTGGTGGGTGGGGAGGCGGAGGAGCGGGAGGAGTCGGAGCGGCGGCCGGGGTGGGGGCGGTGGATGAGAGTGAGGCCCTCGTGGTCGATCGGGTGCCAGGCGTGGTCGTGGGTCTTGAAGGTGTAGCCCTGCTCGGTGTCGGTTTGGTAGGCGAGGAGGGCACGGCCCTGGTTGGCGTATTGGCGGACCTCGGCCCAGAGGACGTCGCGAAGACGGGCGGACGGGGTGCCGAGGAAGACGCCCGGGGAGATCTCCAGGAGCCAGCGGGTCAGGAAGCCACGGAGACCGGCCGGGCAGTTGGTGAGGATGATGACGGTCACGGGGATGCCCTCACCAAACGATCTCGGAGTCGTAGTTGCGGCCGCTCTCGACTTCGACGCCGTGGTCGGACTGGAGACTTACGCGGTCGCCTGCCGCGGTGTCCGAATCCTCCCGCACGGCGTCGTAGCCCAGCAGGTCTTTGATGTCCTGTACGCAACGCTCCAGCAGCCGCGTTCTGTTGACCCGGTCCCGGACGGCCCGCCGCGTTCGGGACGCCACGTCTTCCGGTCCTTCCGCCGCCGCGTCGAAGGCCGCGGGAATGCCCACCGAGGTCTTGTAGAGGTCGGCGATATCGAGGACGAAGGAGCGTTCGTGACCCGAGTGCACGAACCCGAGGCCCGGCGAGCAGCCGAGGGCGGCGACGACGGCGTGCGCGATGCCGTACATGCACTGAGCGGCAGCGGTGACACCCTGGTTGGGCGGGTCACCAGCCGCGAAGTCGTCCCGGTTGTACTCACGGCGGCGCCACGGAACGCCGGTGCGTTCGGATTCGGCGCGGTAGCACTGGCGCAGGCGGCGCCCCTCCATGCCGAGGAGTTCCTGGCGCGTCTTGCCCGCCGGGTCTTCGTCGGGGAACCGCAGACGGTACATCGCGCGGGCGACGTCCAGCCGTCGCCGCGGATTCGCCCACGCGAGAGCCTGGGCCTCGACCAGTCCGGAGGAGCGGGTCAGAGCGCGCCCGCCCGCGTAAAAGCGGACGCCGTGCTCCCCGACCCAGACGACGCCCGCCCCGCAGTCGCCGAGGACGCTCATCGCCTGGTGGGTGATACGCGTGCCGGGACCGAGCAGCAGCGTGCCGATCGTGGCGGACGGTATGTGTGTCACGCCGTCGGCGCTCTCGGCCGTGATGGCGTTGTCGTCACGGTGGACGACGCACCGTTCCAGGTAGATGAAGGACAACCGGTCCCCGATACGGGTGAGTTCGCGCGGCGTGGCGGCACCGCGCCTGCCGACCGTGCTCATCGGTCAGCCCACCGGAGCAAGGGTCATCAACCCGCACCCGTACGCCTTCGCCTTGCCCAGACCCTGGGTGAGGGTGCGGCGCAGCGCGTCCGGGTCGGTCACCGTGAGCCGGCCGTCGTACGTGATCGAGGTGAGGGAGACGGTGCGGCGCTCGGCTGCTTTTGCGAACCGCAGGTCCCGCTTGTCCCGGAGGACGAGCTGGAGTTCGTCGCCGTACTCCAACAGCCTTGTCTCGGGCGGCTTTTCGACGACGGCGAAGCCCGATGAGGCCTGCCGCTCCAGCAGCCACGCCTTCTGATGGCGGGCGGTGAGGTGCGCGGTGCGCTTGCGTTGCTCGTCGTCCGTGCGACGGATGGAGTGCACGGGGTTGGCGGTGAGCCGGAAGGTCCACGCACTCCCGACGGACAGCCGGGCGAGGAAGGCCCCGTAGTCGTACGTCTGCCAGCCCGGTGTGTCCGAGGCGGCGGGCCAGCCGGCCTGTTCCACCAGATGTGTCAGGTCAGGACGGGTGGGGCTGACGACGAACAGCACCACTTCGGCGGCCGAGTTGCGGTCGACGCGCCAGAGCACACGCGGCCCTGAGCCGTCTCGGACGGGCAGTTCGGGGAACGCCATCGCGACGGCGGCGTGCATCCGGTGCGGCGAACCGAGCAATGCGCGGCCGTCACGGCGGGCGGTGTTGAGGCGAAACCGGGTCATAAACATCACACGGCTCCCAGGGCCGACGTCGGATCGTGAACAGAGGCGCGCTCGACAGACGGGTTCGGAACACAGTCCGCCACCACACCGCGCAGCCCGTAACGCCGGTGCCGCGGGTCGAAGCTGACCGGCGCGTCACGGAAGCTCTGGTCGGGGGACGTGCCGGGCGGGCAGTCGAGCAGCAGCGCAAGCTCGCGCGGCGTGCCGTGACGATGCCGGTACCAGCCCGATGCCTGCCAGGGCACCTCTCCCAGCGCCGTCACAATGTCCGCGTCGTGGCACACACCCAGGTCGAGCGGCTGGGACGGTGGGCACGAGCGGCGTCCCAGATACGGCAGCCACACCGGTGCCCGGACGGCCGCGTTCAAGCGCCCGATCAGCGCGGGTTCCCCCTCGACCGCCGCCACGAATACGGCGTCGGCCAGGTAGAAGCGCTCCGACAACGGCATCGCCTTGTCCGTGTCGAAGTGGTGGGCGGTCTGGAAGTCCCTGATACGCGTGCCGGGTTGATCGATGCGGACGCCGTAGCGCAGCTCCGTCAGATCGCTGAGGTCGGCATCGCGTTCCCTGCCCTCGGCAGCGGCCAGCAAGCCGAGTACGCCGCTCTTGGTGGGGGCGTTCTCGGTGGTGCGGCGGGCGAATCGCGCGGCTGAGCCCCATGCCTGCAAGGGACCGGCCAGGCGCAGCAGGAGCACGCTCACGCGCCGGACTCCCGCCCTGCGGAATCCGCCGTGCCATGGATCAACCGCTGAGCCACCGACTCGCCAATCGACGAGACCAGTTCGGGAATGCTGATGCTCTCGCCAAGGGCGGCGAGCGGCCCGGTTCCCTCGCCCACCCGCACAAGCCAGGTTCCTTCGTCGCCCGCGATGCCGTACGCCGCTTCCAACTCCGGTACGTGAGCGGCCAGTCGGCGGCACGCCTCCTCGACGAAGCCGTCCTCGCGGCGCTTCGGGGCGACGGCTCGCTCGAAGGCCGCCACAAAGCTGACGGGCCGCTTCGAACGGAGTTTGACGAGGACGACGCTCGGCAGCGTGTGATTGCCGAAGGTGTTGACCTTGCCGCTGGGCAGAGACGTGATGAAGCCCTCCAGAAACGCCTCGACGGCGCGACGGGTCGGAGCCGCCGCGTGCTCTTCCTCGCGCAGTCCCGCGCCGAGGTTGGCATGCAGGCGGTCGACATCCAGAGCCGCATAACGGTAGAGCGTCGCGGAGTTGAAGTCGATGACGCCGATCATGCCCGCGCCGGGTTCCGCGCCGGTGTTCCGGTCGTCCACGGCCGTGTAGTAGTCCGATTCGTTGTCGACGGCATGCACGCTCAGGGCGTGGGCGACCTGGGTGGCCGCCTCGACGTTGAGTCCGGCATCGTCGGCGACCATTCGGCCGAAGAGTGCGATGTCGACCGAGTGGCGGGTGTCCACCAGGTGCTTGGCGAGAGCCTTGTTGTCCTTGTTCTTGAAGAAGCCCTTGAGGACGGCGACATCGCCCTTGCCTTCGCTGCCCTTGAGGGCGAGTTCCGCGAGCGCGTCGAGCTGGCGGGCGCTGAGGAACATCAAGTACGACGCTTCCGGCGCTGGTTCGGGCTCGCCCTCCTTGGCCTTGCGCTTGGGCGGATCGATCTTCGAACCGGTGGCGGTACGCAGCGTCTCGGCGGCCAGCGCGAGCGCGGCCGTACGGTCGAGGGCCGGCTCGTGCGCGAGGATCCGCTCCGCCACCGCTTCAGCGACCTTCTTGGTTCGCACGCCCAATTCTGCAGGGTCGACGAGGTCGTCGAACGCCTTTCGTGTGGCCCGCTTCCAGGCCTGGCTGGAGACCCGGGCCCGACGGACACCTCCGTAGACCGCGGTCTTGGGCGATCCGGTGTCGTCGCGGTTGATGTTGCTCGGCGGAACGGTCTGAAGAATGTGCACGTCGATGATGGTTCGGGTCACGGTCCTGAGTCCTGTCGCATGGAAGTGCGGATGAGTGTCTGAGGGAACGTCAGAAGCCAGCAGGGCGTTTGGCGTTGCTCGGCGTGCGCGCTTTCAGTCCTTTGGCGTTCGGCGGCCGGGCACCACACCCGCCGCGTGGAAGTCCCGGCCCCATGTCCTGCGGACGTCGGCTTGGGCCGAGGGCCGCTGCCAGCGGTAGAGCTGATCGGCCAGGAGCGCGTAGTCGAGCGGAATGGAGTTCTTCCGAAGCAGCAGGACAATCTCCCGCAGGCGCTGGGCGAGGACATCGAGGGTGGTGGCGGTGCCGACCCGCACGAACCGTCGGCGGATCACCTCGTCGATCTCCGGTTCGGAAGGCACAGGGACCGGTGATGCCGGGGCCGGACCGCCCACTGTCCTGACGGCCGCGGGCACCATCAGCAGGCGCACGGACCGGCCGAGCCCGTAACCGGGGACGTGTGTGTCGGTGTCGCGGTGGGACTGCTGGTGCAGGGCCCACAAGGTGACCGCCATGTTCAGCGCCTCGTCCGCGCGCTCCTCGTCCGGCCGTTGTACGGTGCCGGTCGCGGATTCGGCGATGACGAGAGCGAGTTCCTCCGTGCCGGTCAGTCCCCAGAGGTCCTGTACGTCGTAGGCGGGACGGCCGACGCCGCGCCGCAGCCTGGCCACGGTCGCGACCGCGGCCGGCCGGTCGTTTCGGTAGCCGCCTTGGAGCCTGCGGATGCAGCGGTCGGTCGCTGTGCCAATGAGGTCGTATCCGCGGGCGCCGGACGGGTTGGGGACGGTTGTGGTCATCACGCGGGCTCCGTTGCTGCGTCTGCTGCGTCTTGTGTGCCGGCCGCGTAGTGAGCGACGAGCACTGTTTCCTCACCGGACTCCGCACCGCCCGAGCCGATCGCGGCGCCGGTGGGCGCGACAGACGGACTCGGCGCCAACGGCAGGACTTTCCTCAGGTTCACCAGGAACCACAGTTCGGCCTGTGCGTCATTCAGCCAGCGTCGGCCATTGCCGTCCGGCAGGTCCACGTACCGTCCCTCGGCCGCCGCCGGCCCCGCGTCGTTGAGGAGTTCTCGCCCCAGGGCGCGGATCGTCGTACCGACCGTCCGCTGCCACTGACCGCGGTACTCCTCAGGGTCGGAGATGTTCCGCAGGCCGCTGAGCCACGCCCGGTACGGGCTGTCCAGCGCGGCGAAGCCGAGGTCACGGGCTGTGGCCGTGGCCGGTCCCAGGTCGGAACCGGCTGCCTGGGCGAGGTTGCCCGCGAGGTGGCCCAGCGCCCTCACCGCGTCATCGGCGTCGGCGACGGCAGCGACTGCGACTTTCCCGTAGAGGGGTCGCTCCGCGTGAAGCGCGACGACCGGGAGCAGGATCTCGTCGTCCGTGATCTCGTCGATGACCGACTGCTGTGTGCCGTACTTGGCCCCGACGATCCGGGTGCGCAGCAGGCCGAGTCGCGGCAGATACTCCTCGTACGTGAGCCGGGCAAGCCACTGGACGACTCCGGGCGGCAGAGTGCGCTCTGCTCTCTGCCGCTGCTCGGCGCCTTCCCTCCCCCGGCCCTTGTCACCGAGAAGAGCGGCGAGACCGCGCCACGCCGCGCGGCTCGGGTCGTGCTGGCTCGGCATGAAGACTTGAGGCTCGCCCCACTTCTTCGCCTGAGTCGGACTGTCGCGCCAGGCGGTCATGGGTTCGCGCCGATGCCGGTTGCGCACGGCGAAGGGGTCGCCGTAGCAGAGGACGACACCCGTCACCTCGCCGTCGCCGTGGTGCAGACGGATGCGTCGGCTCTGCCAGGTGTAGAGGTCACGAGGGCCGGACGGGCGGGGGTCGTCGGGGTCCGCCGCGATCGGCTGCGGGCCGAGGGGAGGTCGGCGCCATACGGGCCTGTCGTCCGTGTGGACCTGGAGGAAGTCGTTGTCCGCAGAGATCAGATTGAGCAGCAGGGTTTCCTTGAGGGTGTCGCCTTCGGCGAAGACGCCGCCGAGGTTCCCGGCCCAACCGACGCCCAGAGCACCTGACGGGTAGCCCTTGCCGCCTTTCGCCCTCGGATCGTCAACGGCTCCCGACTTGATCCCAGACGTGTCGAAAGCGTGAGTGTGCACGAGCCAGCGCGCCGCCTCGGCGAATCCGAGCCGATCGGGACCGGGTTGACGCATGCTGAAGAAGGGATCGCCGTTGGGAACGTCGGCGACGATTCTGCTCAGTGGACCGATGTCGTTCTTCTCCGTGTGCAGACCGGCGACTTGGAGGAACGGCTGCTGAGGATGGAGCAGATCGAATCGGTCGCGATACCGGTCGAGATACTCCGGTACCGCGGTGAAGGGCTCGTCGGACTCCCACAGTTCACCCCAGTCCTCGATCTCTCGCGGGCCGTCCACGGCGTCGTGCAGGACGGCGAGCAGTAGTCGAATCAGGGCGAACTCCTGCGTCGGTACGTCGCCGACGATCCGCCGCAGCCCGGCAGCCTCTGCGAAGACGTCGCGCAGGGACATCTCGTCCGTCGTCCCGTCCAGTCGCTGCACGGGAATCCAGGGCCGGGACACCAGGTCGAATGAGGGCACTCCGTCTACCACCCTTACGTCGTGGGCACCTTCCGGCACCACGAGAAGCCCGTCGGACGGGCTGTAGCGGACCTCGGCACCGACCAGCCGGGCTCGGCGGTCCTCGTCGAGGACCAGGAACAACTCCCCTGCCAACCAAGGGCTTTCCTTCACCTGCCAGGCCGCAGGACAGAATTTCTCCAACTCGCGGATCGTCCGGTCGATCACCCAGGATTTGGAGAAGTGCCAGGGGAGGTTCAGCGCACTCGCGGCGGCGGCGCGGGCCGCTCTCCCCTGCGGTACGGCGTGCTCGGGCAGGTCGAGTCCGCCCCTTGCCTTGTCCAGCCACGGCAATGTGGTCAGCGTTCCGTCGCTTCGCCTCTGGATCACGAGGACTTCGAGCGTGTCGTCGGTGTCGCGCACCTGGGCGCGTCCTGCCGCGGTGTCGTCGGCGTCGCCGACTCCGGCGTCGGTCCAGCCGATGATCGGTCGACCCGCGCGGCGTACGGGACCGAGCCGGAATGCCTCGGCCCGGTCGGACTTCTCGGCCAGGAGCGCGCGGTAGGCGACTCTGGCCTGCGCCATCTTTGCGGCCCAACTGTCCGGGCCGAGCGGATCATCGCCATACGCCGCCTGTACGAGTGGGCTGATGTCCTCGGGCAGACGCAAGGGGCGCCCTTCCACGTGCGGCCGGAGGACGGCAAGCGAGCGCAGCAGCAGGTGTTCTCCGTCGTAGACCTTGACCGAGCCGCGGGCGATCTCCGGCGGATCCTGTGCCCAGTCGGCTATGCCGGTGATCAGGCAGCGCGCGTCCCGGAGGCGAGGGGGGCGCGGTCGGTCGTGCCGGTGGAGCCGACCCATCCGCTGCAATATCAGGTCGACCGGGGCAAGGTCGGTGACCAAGAGATCGAAGTCGAGGTCGAGGGACTGCTCGACAACCTGGGTCGCCACGACGATGTGCGCGCCTTCGGGGCGTCTGCTGCTGGGGCCGAAGCGGTCGAGCAGCTCAACATCTTTGCGGGCCCGGTCGGCAGCGACGAAGCGCGAGTGGGCGACCGTGACCCGCTCCTCACCGAAGCGCTCCCGCAGCCGCCCCGCCGCTTCCTGCGCGCGGTCGACGGTGTTACGTACCACCAGTGCGCAACCGCCTTGGCTGAGTTCGTCCTCCAAGCGGTCGACCAGGATGGTCACGTCGTCGTCGAGCGGCTGAACATGGACGTCGGTGCGGCGGCCGGACGCGGCGGGAGGCTGCCGGACCACGGTGGGGCCGCCGGGCGAGACGGCGGTCAGCAGTGGATACGTCCCGGCGGACGCTGCGGCGGACGTGTCGCCGGACCGGTCGGCCTCGGACACAGGGTGACCTGCGTACGCTTCGGCGAGCGCCCGGCGGCGGCCGGCGGGCAGGGTCGCCGACAGCAGCACGACCGGAACCCGGTATGCGGCCAGCCATTCCAGCACACGTTCCAGGTACGTGCTCATGTAGGCGTCATAGGCGTGGACTTCGTCGATCACGACGACCTTGCCCGCCAATGCGAGGTGGCGCAGGGCCAAGTGGCGACTCTTCAACGAGCCGAACAACACCTGGTCGATCGTCCCCACCGCGAAGGACGCGAGCAGCCCCTTCTTCCGTCCACGTAGCCACTGGTGGGCCTGGAGTCCGGAAGGACGACGTCGTTGCCGGGCGTTGGGGCCGTCGAACTCGTCCCCGCCGTCGAGATCGACCGCCGCGACCGTGCGGGCACTGCGGCTGGCGAGGCCCGCCCAGGTGTCGTTGAGCGCGGACTTGGCATGGGCGAGAAAGACGGACTGCGGCCCGTCGGACGGCAGTCGGCCGATCCAGTCGATCAGCCGGGCGAACATCGCGTCGCCGGTCGCCCGCGTGGGCAATGCGATCATGCAACCGCCCGCCCCGGTGCGCGCGGCCAAAATTTCTGCCGCCGCGAGAGCCGCCTCCGTCTTGCCCTCACCCATGGGTGCTTCGATGATCAACAGGCCGTGCGGGTCCATTTCCCGCGCGATGCCGACCGCCTGTTCCTGCACGGGGCGGACGGACGCGCCCTGCGGTAGGTCGAAGCGCGCGGCGAACAAGTCGGCTGCTGTACCCGCCGGTTCGTCCGGCTCCCAGGGGCCGGGAAGGTCGAGGCCCAGCCAGGCCGCCTCCAACCGTTCCGACTGCGACCGCCGCGTCCCCTCCGCCGTGATGTACGGAAACAGGTCTGCCGAACTGGCGATCCAGTCCGCGAGAATCACGATCGCGGTCAGCGTGACCTGGACCGGCTGGGAGAGCTTCACCGACTTCCACGCGCTGAAGTCGTCCTCACGGATGCCCGCCACCTCCGCGCAGGCGGCCATCAGCTCGAACTGCACGGCCTTCCAGCGCGATTCGTTCTTCCCCCGCGTACGTATCAGCTCAGGATGCAGCGCGAGATCGTGAAGGCGCTGGTGCCCTGGCGGCACACCATGGTGGCCGCCGATCACCACGGCGAACTGTCCGCTGACCCGGTTGGACCACCCGTGCCTCTCATTGAGCCACTCACTCAACAAGAGCTGACCGGCCAGCCCGTGGGGGCCCAACTTGCGGTCCTCCCTGAGCCGTTCGAACGACGGCATGTCGAGACCGTGGTCCCGCATGACCTGCGCGAGCGGATCGACCTGGCACGCGAAGGCCGGCGTGGCCTTCCCGATGTCATGCACCCCGGCCAGCCACCCCACCAACCGCCGCCCGTCCTCCACCCCTCCGGGCAGCGCCTCCCCCACCAGCGCCTTCACATTCCCCGGCAGCCACGCATCCCACAACCGGCAGGCCACAGCCCCGCTGTCCGCCATGTGCCGCCACAACGGCAGCCACCCATCGGTGTCCCGATCATGCTTCCCCCACGCGCTCCGCGCCGCGACAGAGAGGGAGAAGGCAGACCTCAGGAGTGATATTCGAGGCTGAGCCATTGGCATATTCGACACCGTCGATCCCCCTCCGACAACACCATTGCGTAAGTTGACCAATAGTGATCACCGGTTCCAACGATTCTTCACCCACGGCTGTCCGATGGTAGATGTTTGATCGAACCCGTTACTTGCCGTGTGTGCGGTGAGTCGAAGCTACTCACCGCACACACAAGGTGTCCTTAGAACCGCACCGGCGACCAGGATGATCGGTATGCTCGCGGCATTACCAGGATGACCTGGATCACGAACACGAACACGAACACGAACACGAGCACGAGCACCGCGACGCGAAGCCACGCCCCGACGGGCAGGGAGGCACCGACTCCCGTAACCACCAGTGCTACAAGACCACTTGGCACATCCATCGGCTGGACAGTGCGGGGCGGCCTGCTTTGTCGACGGTTTGCTAACATGCGGTTCTTCCTTTCTGCAGGTGCTACTTCAGGGGGAAGGACATGACCGGGCTCGTGCCTCCGCTGGAACGGATCGCGCACATGGGCCCGGTCATTTTTTTGACGAAGAGCATGCTCTCGTGGAGCACGCCTCTCGCTCTCGCCTCGCCAACGGTGTTGTGCTGACGGGTCGTTGGAGGCGTAGCAGCAATGACGAGCCGCACGCGCACACCGCACGCACATGAAGGTGGCACTCACTGCTTTACACAGGGAGGTCCGCCTTGTTCCACCTGTACCTGGTTAATTGACCTCAGCGAACCCTGATTGCTCGGCATAGATCTACTGAAACCGCGTGCCGCCTGCACGCCTCCCAGGGCACGGATCCCGGCACGGACCCAGATAGGGGCCAACGCCGAGGGTCTAACCAACAGGGACGCGAGTCTTGCCCCGACCTCCTGTCGCACGCTGCCGGTGCGCGAGATGCAGACCTACGGAGCAACCCTCATAAGACCGACGCCGAGTAGAGCGTCGACAGGCTGAGGCGCCGCCCAGTTGCCGCCATCAAGTCCGACAAGCCAAGTTTGCGCCACACAGCGGAAGTTCTCGATGCAGACCGACCCGGCTGAATAACCCCACGTGTGTGGGGAGCACTACAAGAGGTTCGCCGTGATCGCCTGCACCTGGGGTTCAGCCCCGCGCGCGGGGAGCACACGTCCAACGTAAGCGGGAACAGCCCCGCGCGGGCGGGGAGCAGTCCTGCACCGCGCGCGGCGTCGCGAAGCTGAGGGGAACAGCCCCGCGCGGACGGGGAGCAGGTCGGCAACCTCACCGTGCACACCGCGTACGAGGGAACAGCCCCGCGCGGGCGGGGAGCAGGCCAAGGTCGACCGGCCGCTACAGCGCGGCATGGGAACAGCCCCGCGCGGGCGGGGAGCAGCCAGGCGGTCAGGAAGCTGATCCACTCCAGCAGGGAACAGCCCCGCGCGGGCGGGGAGCAGGAGGTCGAGCGGCTGCGAGCGGAGCGCGACCAGGGAACAGCCCCGCGCGGGCGGGGAGTAGGTGCGCTCCATCGTGCTCCACACCATCGGCGCGGGAACAGCCCCGCGCGGGCGGGGAGCAGGCGTAGCCGGTAGCGGCGGCCCAGCGCTCGTAGGGAACAGCCCCGCGCGGGCGGGGAGCAGGTGCCGTACTCCACGTCGGCCGCGTAGCTGACGGGAACAGCCCCGCGCGGGCGGGGAGCAGGCCATCGAGCGGGTCTGCGCGGCGTAGATGACGGGAACAGCCCCGCGCGGGCGGGGAGCAGGTCTACCTCCACGCGTGTGTCAGCGCCTGCCCGGGAACAGCCCCGCGCGGGCGGGGAGCAGATCGCCCGCACGCTCGGCATCCCGATCGCCGAGGGAACAGCCCCGCGCGGGCGGGGAGCAGGCGCTGGCTGCGTTTCCGGCCGCCCGCACCTTGGGAACAGCCCCGCGCGGGCGGGGAGCAGCGTCGTCCCCGCCTGAACGACAGCGCTGCCGAGGGAACAGCCCCGCGCGGGCGGGGAGCAGGTCGACCGCAAGTACACCGCCCGCGACATGCAGGGAACAGCCCCGCGCGGGCGGGGAGCAGGATCCCGAAAACCGGCCGCGTCCGGCTGCTCGGGGAACAGCCCCGCGCGGGCGGGGAGCAGCGCGCACACCAGCTGCTCGCCGCGCTGCCCTGGGGAACAGCCCCGCGCGGGCGGGGAGCAGGGGCGCTCCACTCCCGTATAGGCGGAGATGTCGGGAACAGCCCCGCGCGGGCGGGGAGCAGGCGAGGGCGTTGCCGCTCGCGGGGTTGATGTAGGGAACAGCCCCGCGCGGGCGGGGAGCAGTTCGCGGTCACGCGGACGGACGGGCAGTGGGAGGGAACAGCCCCGCGCGGGCGGGGAGCAGTTGTCGCCGCCGGCGTTGTTGCCGTGCTGCCAGGGAACAGCCCCGCGCGGGCGGGGAGCAGGTGATCTCTCCAGCCGGTGCCGACGCACCGTCCGGGAACAGCCCCGCGCGGGCGGGAAGCAGCTTGTACTTCTTCGGGACCAGCCCGAACGGGTCGGGAACAGCCCCGCGCGGGCGGGGAGCAGACGACCTGCGGCAGTCCCAGACCTATTCGGCTGGGAACAGCCCCGCGCGGGCGGGGAGCAGTTCGCCATGCGTGTGAGTGAGGACTACGACCGGGGAACAGCCCCGCGCGGGCGGGGAGCAGTTCGGCTTCCCCTTCGGCGGCTTCCCGTTCGTGGGAACAGCCCCGCGCGGGCGGGGAGCAGCACCGAGGCGATCAACGGCACCGAGATCTCCCGGGAACAGCCCCGCGCGGGCGGGGAGCAGTGGCAGGTCCACATGATCCCCGGCACCCGTCAGGGAACAGCCCCGCGCGGGCGGGGAGCAGAAGATGTCGCGCGCCGTCGACTGAACCGCGTAGGGAACAGCCCCGCGCGGGCGGGGAGCAGTGCCACAGTCCCCGGTCGATGCTGCCGTCACCGGGAACAGCCCCGCGCGGGCGGGGAGCAGCGGTACAACCAGGTGCTGGATCACGCTCACGAGGGAACAGCCCCGCGCGGGCGGGGAGCAGCCGGAAATTCCGCTGTCCTCGCTGGCGGCGTCGGGAACAGCCCCGCGCGGGCGGGGAGCAGCTGCTGTCCAACCGGGCCGCGCGGCACGTCGGGGGAACAGCCCCGCGCGGGCGGGGAGCAGATGGAGGGCACCCTCGACGGCTCCGATAGCTGGGAACAGCCCCGCGCGGGCGGGGAGCAGTGCCCGAAAGCATTCTGCGCCTGGTCCAGCAGGGGAACAGCCCCGCGCGGGCGGGGAGCAGGCCAGGGCGCCAGCCCCCGTGTCGAATCCGGCGGGAACAGCCCCGCGCGGGCGGGGAGCAGGATGCTGGACGCGATGGCCGCAGGCGGCGCCGGGGAACAGCCCCGCGCGGGCGGGGAGCAGGCCCATCGAATTCATTGCCAGGAATGCAATGGGGGAACAGCCCCGCGCGGGCGGGGAGCAGAGTGAATGACCTGGGGCTTTATTCGGTTCGACCGCCAATTTTACTCACCTGCCGAGATTCGGACATATATTCCTTATTGCAATAATCCGCCAACACTCAGGCGCTTCGCCACCAGGCCAAGACTTGCCCGCTCTTCGACACAGCAACGTGCAGGCGGGGAGCGAGCCCCACGACATCCTTAGCATCCATTGGCCACCCAGGGACCATGGACGGCCGAGAGGACGCAAGGAAGGAGAGCCCCGCATCGCCCTCAGGTGCCGGCGTTGTTGTCGTGGCGGGCCGGGGGAAGGAGGAGATCACGGGCGGGGTGGGCTTCGCCGGCGACATTGCCCGAGACTCCGAGGTCCACGCGGGCGACCTCGTGGAACGCGTTGATGGCGCGGAAGGTGGCGCGGTTGCGGTCGCGCCAGGCTTCCAGGGTGTCCGGGGTCTTGCCGGTGGCCTGCCAGTCGACGGCGAGGGCAGCGGCGTTGAGGTCGTGGGCTGCCTCGACCACGTCGTCACCGCCCAGAAGCATGATGCGTTCGAAGGCGCGGCCCCGGGAACGGGAAGCGGCGGCCACGTCGGCGAGCATCTCGAAGCGTTCTTCGGCTGCCTCTACTACGCCTCGACACGACCCTCCGAAGCCGCAGCACTCAGCGAAACAGGGTGCCTCCTCCCCGACGAGGAGGACGAGGATGCCTGGGGCGAACTCGTCCTCTCCGAGTCACGGCCCGAAGTCGGATCGGGCTGGACCGACGACGGGCAGCCGTACGAGAAGCGCGGACTCAAGCGCCGTGCACGCAAGGCGACCAGATCGGTGCCGATTCCGCCGGTCCTCGTCCGCATGTTCCGCGAGCACATCAGGACGTACGGCACCGCTCCGGACGGCCGGCTCTTCCGCACTGTCGGCGGGGGACGCGTTCGCTCCACCGAGTACACCGAGATGCGGCAGGCCGGCATCTCCTTGTGGATCAAGGCGGGCGTCGACCCCGTGGAGGCCGCACGGCGGGCCGGGCACAGCGTCGCCGTGCTCTTCCGCTTCTACGCGAAGATCCTTCACGGCGTGCAGGACCGGGCCAACGAGCTGATCAGCCAAGCACTCGCTGACCAGGCGAGATAGCGGAGCGTAGTTCGCAGAAGGGGTCGCGAAACCTGACCACAGGTTGACCACACGCACTGGTCATCGGTGGGATTCGGTGGCACACGAGCGGGACGCACAACAGGTGGGGCGGGATCTCGATGTGATCGAGATCCCGCCCCACCTGCGTGATTGCTAGCTGCGCGGAGGCTGTGGGATTTGAACCCACGGTGACATCGCTGCCACGACGGTTTTCAAGACGGGTCAGCCGGACGGACCCTCTCCGCCTCTGACCTGCTGAAATGCCGACCCTGACCTGCGCTGAATCGATATCCGGGCCACCGGTGGGCCACAGCGATGTACCGCGCCTGCGGGCGGAAAGGCGTCCTCGCGGGCGCGGGGAGCCGACACCGGTTGAGCCGGACACGTCTCCGGCCTTGGGAACAGCCCCGCGCGGGCGGGGAGCAGTCGAACAGGCCCGACAGCGGGCCCGTGCACAGGGGAACAGCCCCGCGCGGGCGGGGAGCAGATGCTGGGAGTGTCTGCACGTGCAGACAGACCGGGAACAGCCCCGCGCGGGCGGGGAGCAGAGCCCGGTGCCCAGCGGCCCGGCGTCCAGGGGGGAACAGCCCCGCGCGGGCGGGGAGCAGGTTTCGTGCATCCGCACGCGCGCGGAGATGTTGGGAACAGCCCCGCGCGGGCGGGGAGCAGCCGACCTCACGTTCTCCCTCGACGCCAACTCGGGGAACAGCCCCGCGCGGGCGGGGAGCAGGTTGTGCTGGCCGCGCATGCGGCGGCAAGTGCGGGAACAGCCCCGCGCGGGCGGGGAGCAGAGCATGGCGAGGCTGGTTGTGCGGGTGTTCATGGGAACAGCCCCGCGCGGGCGGGGAGCAGTGAGCGGTGAGATGTACGAAGACGCGTGATCCGGGAACAGCCCCGCGCGGGCGGGGAGCAGGCGTGGTGTTCTCGATCATGGGTCTCTTTCGGGGGAACAGCCCCGCGCGGGCGGGGAGCAGGACGATCCGCGCAGGTACGCGACTGTGGCGCAGGGAACAGCCCCGCGCGGGCGGGGAGCAGCAGCTCGGCCAGGGAGTCGACCCCGTGGCTGTGGGAACAGCCCCGCGCGGGCGGGGAGCAGGACGGCTCCGAGCTGATCGACACCCTCAGCGGGGGAACAGCCCCGCGCGGGCGGGGAGCAGTGGAGCTGCTGCCGGCCGAGGCAGCACCAGCGGGGAACAGCCCCGCGCGGGCGGGGAGCAGGAGTCCGGCCGCGACGACCGCGGAACACCGTGGGGAACAGCCCCGCGCGGGCGGGGAGCAGCCGTCGACCGCAGGCTTCGCGGACTGGGACCAGGGAACAGCCCCGCGCGGGCGGGGAGCAGCTGGTGGCTTCGATCTCCTGTGCCTCAGCGGGAGGGAACAGCCCCGCGCGGGCGGGGAGCAGGTCCTCGATTTCGGCGACGTCGATGTGTCCGGGGGAACAGCCCCGCGCGGGCGGGGAGCAGGCGCCGCGCAGCATCACCCTGGACGTCAGCAAGGGAACAGCCCCGCGCGGGCGGGGAGCAGATCGTCGGCAGCCTCCCCGAGTTGGAGGAGCAGGGAACAGCCCCGCGCGGGCGGGGAGCAGGCGGTAGGTCTGTGCGGCGGCGTGGTGGCACTCGGGAACAGCCCCGCGCGGGCGGGGAGCAGATCAGCTCGGAGCCGTCGCCGGACGACAGTTCGGGAACAGCCCCGCGCGGGCGGGGAGCAGCCGCTCACCGACAACGGGCCGTCCCGCGGCTGGGGAACAGCCCCGCGCGGGCGGGGAGCAGCTGGGGTCCCTTCGCCGATTCGATGTCGCGCGGGGAACAGCCCCGCGCGGGCGGGGAGCAGAGCCATAGGTGTTCCCTTTCCTTGTGCCGTTCGGGAACAGCCCCGCGCGGGCGGGGAGCAGGAATGCGGGCGGTGTGACATGCCGGGTATCGAGGGAACAGCCCCGCGCGGGCGGGGAGCAGTCCATCTTCGTTTCCGAGCCGTACACGCCCTGGGGAACAGCCCCGCGCGGGCGGGGAGCAGCCGCTGCTCGTCTACGGCAGCACCCACATGGAGGGAACAGCCCCGCGCGGGCGGGGAGCAGACCGGGATCACGACTTCGGACCGCGCCAAGAAGGGAACAGCCCCGCGCGGGCGGGGAGCAGCACCTGGTCCACGAGTGGAACCCGAGTGCGCGGGGAACAGCCCCGCGCGGGCGGGGAGCAGTCGGTGTTTTCCCCGGTGAGCTGGAGGGTGGTGGGAACAGCCCCGCGCGGGCGGGGAGCAGAGGAAGTGACCTGGTGCTTTACGCGGGTTGACAGCCGATTTTACTTACTTCACGAGACTCCGGCATATCTCCCCTATCGTAATCATCTGGCGCATACTGATGCAATTCGCCATCAGGTCGATACCTACTCGCTCGTCAGCACAGCGACCCGCAGGCCGGGAGCGAGTCGCTCGTGTCAATCATTAGCATCGAATGCCACCCAAGAGTTGCGAACGGCCAAAGGACAGCAGCGAGTAGAGCGCTGCATCACTCTCAAACGCCAGCGTCATCGTCACGCCGGGCTGGCGGAAGCAAGAGGTCTCGGTCCGGGTGGGTGTCGCCCGTGACGGTGCCGCTGACGCCGAGGTCGACGCGGGCGGTTTCGTGGAACGCGTTGATGGCGCGGAAGGTGGCGCGGTTGCGGTCGCGCCAGGCTTCCAGGGTGTCCGGGGTCTTGCCGGTGGCCTGCCAGTCGACGGCGAGAGCAGCGGCGTTGAGGTCGTGGGCGGCCTCAACGACGTCGTCACCGCCCAGAAGCATGATGCGTTCGAAGGCGCGGCCCCGGGAACGGGAAGCGGCGGCCACGTCGGCGAGCATCTGGGACTCGGGGTCATCGCTGCGGCGGATGCCCTCGCGGTGTTCGTACAGCTCGACGGCAAGGAAGACGCTGGCACGGACCGCGTCGACATAGTTCTCGTATGCGTCGAGCTTCTTGCTGTCCCAGCGGGTGAGCTGTTCACGGCGGATGCGCTGCCGCTCGGTCCAGTAGTTGGTGACGTACGTGGTCATCGCGCCCAGGAGGACGGCCGCGATCGTCAACAGTTGCTCGGAGGTCCCCAAGCTGTCCCCATCCCCCACCCGCAAGTCGTAAAGACGTCTTGAGGATTTTAGGAGGGGATCGCACCGCTTGGGGGGCGTACGGCGTGACCACCCGCTGACAGAGCACGCTGCGGCTCTTGCCACTGGCTCCGTGTGCACCTACCGTGAATCTGACGGATCGTCAGATAAAGAGCGCGGGAGGCAGCCGAGATGACCACCGATGGCGCCGTAGTCACGGATCTGCCCAGGATCATCAGCGTGGACGATCACGTGATCGAGCCCGCGCATCTCTTCTCGACCTGGCTGCCGGAGAAGTTCCGCGAGCGGGGACCGCAGCCGCTGACGGCGGGGATCGGTGAACTGGCGTACATCGGCGGGAAGTACCGGTTCACCACCGATCCCGAGGGTCAGCTCACCGACTGGTGGCAGTACGAGGGCGAGTTCTTCCCGTACAAGCGGATCATCGCGGCGGTGGGGTTCTCGCGGGACGAGATGACGCTCGACGGGATCACCAGGGAGCAGATGCGGCGCGGGTGCTGGGACCCGGTCGAGCGGCTGAAGGACATGGACCTCAATCACGTCGAGGCATCCCTCTGCTTCCCCACCTTCCCCCGGTTTTGTGGACAGACGTTCGCGGAGGCGCACGACAAGGAGGTGGCCCTGGCGTGTGTGCGGGCCTACAACGACTGGATGGTGGAGGAGTGGTGCGGTGACAGCGGCGGGCGGCTGATCCCGCTGTGCCTGATCCCCTTGTGGGACGTCGACCTCGCGGTGGCGGAGATCAAGCGAAACGCTGCCCGGGGGGTGCGCGCCGTCACCTTCAGCGAGATCCCCACCTACCTGGGGCTGCCGTCGATCCACTCCGGCTACTGGGACCCGTTCTTCGCTGCCTGCGAGGAGACCGGCACGGTGGTGAACATGCACATCGGGTCGTCGTCGCAGATGCCCGCCGCGTCCCCCGACGCGCCTCCGGCGGTGCAGGCGAGTCTGAGCTTCAACAACGCGATGGCGTCGATGATGGACTTCCTCTTCTCCGGGGTACTGGTGAAGTTCCCGCGCCTGACCCTGGCGTACAGCGAGGGCCAGATGGGGTGGGTGCCCTACGCGCTGGAGCGGGCCGACGACGTGTGGCGCGAGCACCGGGCCTGGGGCGGGGTCAAGGACCTGATACCCGAGCCGCCGTCCACGTACTACCGCAGGCAGATCTACTGCTGCTTCTTCCGCGACAAGCACGGCGTCGCGTCCCTGGACACCATCGGTGAGGACAACGCGACCTTCGAGACCGACTACCCCCACGTCGACTCCACCTGGCCCGACACCAAGCAGGTCGCCGCCGACCACATGGCGGGGCTGTCCGACGAGGTCACATACAAACTGCTGCGCGGCAACGCCATCCGGATGCTGGACCTGCCGTTCGACCGAGACCGTAAGGCCGCCGACGCCTGAGACCGCACCTCCCACGGCGAAGCTCTGAGAGTGGGCCGACCCGCAGTGCTACGGTTCCCGTTGGCCCCTGTGGAGAGGTGATCCGATGAGCAACCCCACGTCAGAGACGCTGGTCACCCTCGGGCGCTGGTACGTACGCAACGCGCCCGGGACCTTCGGAAAGGCGCCGCTGGCGGGTCGCTACCTCAATCCGCGGCTACGGGACGAGCCGCGGCGGCGCGTCATCGAATCCACGACCGGAGCCCGTTTCGCTGTCGATACCCAAGACCTCATCCAGCGATATCTCTACCTGTTCGGGGTATGGGAGCCGCGGATGACGCAGTGGCTCCAGCGGCGGCTCCGGCCCGGGGACACGTACGTCGATGTCGGCGCCAATGTGGGGTACTTCAGCGTGCTCGCCGCGCAACTCGTCGGCGCCGAGGGGCGGGTCGTGGCGATCGAAGCGTCTCAGGCCTTCAACGACCGGTTGGAGCAGAACGCCCGGCTCAACGACCTCACCAACATCCGCGCCGTCCACACCGCCGTCTCCGACAAGCAGCAGACGCTCACCTTCATACTGGCCAGCTCCGCCAACATGGGCGCGAACAGCATCGTGCCGTGGGACGGTCCGGCGGAGTCGACGTTCGACATCGAGGCGTTCCCGCTGCCCGAGGTGCTTGAGGCGGAGGAGATCACCAAGGCGCGCGTCATCAAGATCGACGTCGAGGGCGCGGAGGGCAGCGTCGTACGCGGCATGGTGCCGCTGCTCGACCAGCTCCGGCCGGACGCGGAGATCACGGTCGAGGTGACCCCGGAGCGCATGACCCAACTCGGCGACTCCGTAGAGGAGTTGCTGGACTCAATGCGCGAGCACGGCTTCCACGTCTACCGGCTCGCCAACGAATACGCCGCAGCGACGTATCCGTCCGCACTACGCGGCCCGTCGGCCGTACCCGTCCGCTGGCGGGGGCCCGTCACGGACGAGAGCGACCTTATTTTCTCCAAGGTGGACGCCGAGACGCTGCCGTAGCGCCAACAAGGCCCGGCGCTCCGGGAATTGGAGCACCGGACCTGTGCCCGTCAGGTTGCGGGATCATGTCGCGTGACGGGCGAGCCAGTCCTCGCGGGCGGCGACGAGCCGTGGCCGTACCTCGTCGTCCAACAGCGCCGCGTGAGCCCGTAACTTGGCTGCGACCTCGGCAAGAGCGGGCGGGGAGAGGGCGTGCATCCAGTAGTTGCCGACGATCTTGATGTTGACCACTGGCATCCTCGGCAGCGGGCCGCCGACGTACGGGTTGCAATCGATACTCGTCCGGAAGACCTCAGTCTCCTGCCCCTCTTCGCCATCGCAGGCGACCGGTAGACGCTGGCCGAGGAAGCGAGCCCAGTGGTTCATGTCGGCGAGCAGCGTGGGTAGTTCCTCAAGGAGTACACCCGTCTCGCTCGGGTCGGCCTCGGCCCAGTCGGGCAAGTAGCCCGAGGCGGTGCAGCCACAGGTGGTGGTGATGCGCCAGGTACGGCCTCCCGTTTCGGCGGCCTCGCCCGGCCTCTTCTCCGGCCCGAGCGCGGGCACCGACCCATCACGCGTACGGGAATCCGCTGCGTTGCTACTACTCACGGCGTGACCCCCTCTACTCGGCGTTGCCGTCGACACTGACAACCGCCCACACGAGCTTGCCGACTCCTTCGCGCTTGCTCACTCCCCACTGCGCGCCCGTGATCGCGTCGACCAGTGCCAGGCCACGCCCTTCCTCCGCGTCCGTCGGTACCTTCCGCAGCACCGGCCGCTTCTCGCTGGCGTCATGCACCTCGATCCGCACTCCGCCACCCTCGCGCTCGCATCGCGTCTCGATCTCACGACCGTACGGAGGGCGCGCGTGGCAAACCGCGTTGGTGAGGAGTTCGGACAGGACGAGTTCGGCTGATTCAGCCAACTCGCCCAGCCCCCAGGCATTCAGCACATCTCGCAGTTCGCGCCGCGCCTGTTGGACGCGCCGGGGGCTGCGAGACCACCGACGCACCCAGACCAGCGTGGCGCTCTCGGGACAGGGCAGTGCGCTCATCGCGTCTCCGCTTTCTTGTCGGTCTTCTTGTCGGTCTTCTTGTCGATCGGAGTGACGAAGGCGACCTCCGCACGATCGCCGGGGAGTACGAGAAGGACGTACGCCAACACCTGGCCGTCGTCGGCGGTGATGGTGCGCTCGATCGAGAGGACGGGTGTACGGGTGGCGATCCGCAGCGACTGTGCTTCCGCCCCCGTGGGGAATCGGGCGGTGACCAGGTCGGTGCTGTTCGCCACGGGCTCGCCCGTCGCAGTGGTGAGGCTGCGGACGATGTCGTCAGCCCAAGGAGACGCGCTGACAGGGGGGTTCCTGACATCGCTGGTCGCACGGGTGACGGCGTGGGGAATGTAGAGGTGCGCGAGCCCCTGCGGGGAGTCGTCGCGATGGCTCAGGCAGACGTATTGGGTGATCGGCGCGTCCGGCGGTGTGCGGAGCCGGGCGGCCAGGTCTCCGGTCGCGGTGATGTCCGCTGAGCTGACGATCACTTGGAGACCGTCATCGCCATCGACGGCCACACCCGGGTAGGTGAGGCGTTGGGGCGGTCGGCGGACGAAGTTGCCGCGCCCCTGGAACTTCTCGATCAACCCCTCCGTGCGGAGCAGTTCTAGGGCATCACGGAGAGTCGGCGTACTGACGTGATAGCGGGCGGCGAGCCGGGTCTCCGGCGCCAGCCGCTCGCCGACCGCGAGCGCACCTGAAGTGATGAGGCGGCGGAGGTCGTCGGCGACATGCTGATGGCGGGAAGTCATGGGGAGGCAAGCACCTCCCCGGCCAGCGATGGGTTGCGTCGCCAGGCCCGTTCCTCAGGGCTCAGGACGTACGGGCGGACGAGCGGGGTGTCGTCGGCGAGCCAGATCACAGCGGCTTGTGAGCGCTGCGGGCGACGTAAGACAGGCCATGTCTGCGGGCTCGCGTGCGTCGCGAACGGGCCCTGTACGGACGGGCGTTGTCGGTGACGCCCGGGAGCGGAGGCGCACTGCCGCGCTATCCAAGTAGCAACGTGGCGAATGTGGTTGAACACGCTGGTCAGCTCCTACGGCTGATGGTGGTGTCCCTCGGCGTCGGGAGACGTGGGGGTGTTCTTGGTGACGGCGGCCCATAACGAACGGCCGCGTGCGCCGCTGTCGGCGAGGCCGAACCAGTCCGCCGTGGCGAGCAGTGCCAGCACCTCGCCCCACGCTTCGGTGGGGAACGCGGCGGGCAACGCAGCCTCAATCCGCGTGTGGTCCCGGTACTCCTTCACGGCCGGGGTGAGTCCTACGGCGGCGAGGCCCGCGCGGATGTCCTCGGTGCGGGCTTCGGGTTCGGGCACAACGCATCTCCGTCACCTCGGAAGCACTCTCAGTGAAGCTAGTTAACTAGATTAGAGCTAGTGGACTAGATTGTCCACATGCCTGAGCAGCCGCCCTATCTCCGCATCGCCGACGTGCTCCGCGAGCGCATCGAAAGCCAGGAGTGGACACCCGGAGACCGCCTGCCGTCCCGCGGCGAGTTGGCCCAGGAGCACGGCGTCGGCGAGAACGTCATCCGGCGCGCTCAGGAGCTGCTGATCTCGCGCGGCATCCTCGAAGGGCGCGCGGGATCAGGGACGTACGTGGCCGCGCCGCGCGAACGCGTCCGCATCGTGCGCGCGACCTACCGCGAGCAGGCTGGCGGATCGCCGTTCCGCGCGGACATGTCCGCGCTCGGCAAGCGTGGGACGTGGGAGAGCCGGACCGAGGCCAAGGTGCCGGTACCGGCTGACATCGCGGCCCGTCTCGGCATCGCCGAGGGGGACCTGGCCGTGCGCACCGCCTACGAATTCCTGGCGGACAGCAAACCCGTCCAGCTCTCGACCAGTTGGGAGCCCTACGCCCTGACGGCCGGCACGCTGGTCGTACTCCCGGAGGGCGGCCCGCACGCCGGCGCCGGAGTCGTCACCCGCATGGCAGAAATCGGCATCACGGTCAGCCACGCCGTCGAGCGCCCCGAGCCCCGCGTCGCCACCACCGAAGAGGCCACCCTCCTCGGCATCCAACGCGGCTCACTGGTCACCCACATCAGGCGCACGTACTACAGCGACGATGGCCAACCGGTAGAGACGGCGGACATCGTGGTGCCCGCCGCCTTGTGCGAGATCGTCTACGAGGTCCCCGTCACCTCCTAGCCAGCGTCAGTTAAGCCCGAGATGCGGCGTACTCCGATTCGACGGCACTCCATGGGCGTTACGGTCTTGCCTCCTGTGCGCGGGCCGTGCCCTTCGCGTACTTGTCGCCTAGCCGACGAAGCTTACGGCGCACCCGTTCACCGAGCTTCTCGGGATTTGGAGCGCCTGTTGAGCGGGCCGCCTCGGCCCAACTGCGAATTGCTGGGTCGCGTGCCCAAGCTAGCGCCACATCCAGCTCATCTGCACCAAGCTCCATCAGGATGGTCTCGATCTCCGGGAGCAGGTCCGCGTCCGGCCGTGTCTTGGCCGCAACCAAGTCCCCTAAAGTCAAGCCATCAGCGATTGGAGTGTTGAGCAGGGCGACCCTTCGACCCCCCGCTTGGTGTTCCCACAGCGGCTTGAGTTGTCTGTGCACGCGGCTTGCCTCACGTTTCACGTGGCGCGGCACGATCAGTGAAGCATCCTCCTCCCCGAGAAGGGGCACCCAGTCACCGAGGAGAGCAGTAGAAACAGCCTCCCTCCAACTTGCCGCCTTTGCCTGGCTGAACCCGAGCGTGGAACGCGCGACGTAGTCAACAGCGTCGTCGTGACCGCAGACCGCGGCTTCGCGGCCCGTCAAAAGGGAGGCCAGCGGATCACCCTGCCAGTACCAGCATCGGGCTTGCATAGTTGCAACATAGGCAAACATCGCTCGCTCGCGCGGCGTAAGCGCCGCCCTAGGCGGATACGTGCCCGTGATCATGTTGTAACGCGACGTGACGTCGGATGTCGGGTAGCACAAATCGATGTAGTCGAACCCCTCTTCGCCTCTTGGTGCTGTGACCGGCCCGAGAGTCATTGCGTGTGCCCTTCTCGACTGTCGATGAGCGTCTCTTCTACTGGCGACGGGGGAAGGCGTATTCGGCAATGACTCTTGAATTATTTTGAGTGATCTACATCACACATGGCGAACACGCAGTTCAGCGGTGCGGACACAGCTCCGCCGAACAGCCGACGCGGCACCAAGAAGATGACCGTCTCGAAGGTGTCAGGAAACCATCGGTGATCAACCTCGACCACCTGCCGTCCACGCCGCCGACATGAGCGCTGCCGCGCGGGCGCCGACTACGGCCATGCGGGCTTCGCGCTCTGCCTCGTCGGTGTGGGTGGGCTGGGCCGTGGCTTGGCCTTCCCACTTGCGGTAGAGCAGGCCGTATTTGCGGGTGAAGTAGCCGCGGCTCACGACGTTCAGGGCGAGGAGGAGGCCGGTGTCCTCGGAGGCGGGGAGGGCCATCCAGCCGCCTAGGGCCAGGAGGAGGTCTCGGCGGACGAAGAGGGTTGCGGGGTGGACCTGGGCGCGGAAGTTGTGGGCTTTCCAGTGGTCGAAGACGGCGCCGCGTTCGACGGGGCCGCCGTCAGGGTCCTGGTCGAAGCCTGCGGTGGAGCCGTCAGGGAGGAGGTCCAGGACGCGGGAGGTGGTCCAGCCGAGGGTGGGGTCGGCTTCCAGGAGGGCCAGGTCGCGGGCCAGGGCGCCGGGCGTCAACTGGTCGTCCGCGTCGAGGACTTTGACGTAGTCGCCGCCCGCGTGGGCCATCGCCATCATGCGCGCGACGCCGGGGCCGCCAGGGCGCCCCTGGCCGAAAGTCACACGCGGGTCGTCAGGTACGAACGGGGCGACCGCGTCGCCCTTACCGTCCTCCTGGATGATCCAGTGCCAGTCCCAGCCGTCCGGAAGTTCCTGGCTGACCAGCGACTTGTACGCGTCCGCGAGATACGGCGCGGCCGGTTCGTGGACGGCGGTGATGACGTCGATGGTGCGCCGGGTCACGGCGTTCACCACCTTTCCAGGTCGGTGGTGAAGAGCAGTTCCGTGCGGTCACCGGGCAACGTGACGTCGGAGATGTCGACCGGGCGGCCCTCGATGTCGTACGAGGTCTTGCGGAGGACGAGGACGGAAGTCCCCGGTGGCAGCCCCAGCTCCTCCGCTTCCTCAGCGGTCGGCGGGCGGGCGGTGATGCGCTCCTCGATCCGGCCCAACTCGATTCCCACGGTGAAGAGCTGGCTCTGCGTCCCCCCTGGCCAGGGCTCCTTGGTCTCATCCAGGAGATCAGGGTTCTCCGCGACCACGTCCCGGACGAGGTAGGACCGTACGAGGTTGAACGGCGCGCTCTCCGCCCGATACCGAGTGCGGTAGGTCCGCTCCAGGAGCGCGGTCCCGACCGGGACACCGAACGCCTCGGCGATCTCCTCCTCCGCCTTGATCTCGCGGTACGCGGCGTAGAAGACGAGGTCGTTCAGTTCGAGACCGGTGTCGCGCTCGGTCGAACCAGTCTGGGCCCGCTGGGGCTCGGGCTCGCGAGCGCGGTCCTTCTCCCACTGGTGACGGCCATTGGTGCGCTGGACGAGGGTCCGGGGGCGGCGGACGAAGTTGCCGCGGCCGTGCACCTTCTCGATCAGGCCCTCGGCCTGAAGCAGGCTGAGCGCTTGCCGGAGGGTCGGAAGGCTCTTCCCGTACTGCTCAACGAGCTTGGTCTCAGAGGGCAGTTGGTCACCAGGATGCAGTTCACCTGCACGGATGAGCTGACGGAGATCGTCAGCGATCCGCTCGTATGCCTTGGCCATGGGGCCTCACCGTCCTGATCCGTTAGCAGCCCCAGGATACAAGTCATCAAGAGGTCTTGACGAGTGAGTGACCCATGCCTCATAGTCGTTTCCACTCCTAAAGAGGACTTGAGGACAGGTTCTCTTGAGGATAGATGTGAGAAGGACGCCCGGAGGGCCCCGCGACAAGGGTCCGAAGGCAGCGCCAGCTCCTTGAAAACTCCACAGAGTGCCTGAACGAACGAGTGCTTTTGATCCCGGCACGGCGGCCCTGAGCTGCGGTGCCGGAGGTCATGACCACTCGCTCCCAGAGCCGGTGGCAGCAACAGCCGTCGTCAGATCGCAGACAGCGCCGTCGGCTCTCCCACCCCTCAGCCTCAGGAGAGAGCCATGTGTACGTATGGAGGCCGCTGCGACGTCGTCGACGACGAATGTGAGTTAGCGGACGCCCCTGACCACTTCCGGGAACTGTTCCTCGGTCCCCCGGACGAGTCGGACGAACAACGCGCCGCCCGTGTGGAGGCAGCCCGCGAAGTGCTCGCGGAACTGCTGGAAGAGGGCGCGTCCGACCACATCACCAGGGAAGACGCGCTCTGCGCACTGTGGCTCGGCGGCGTCGCGCTGCTGAGGAGCAGTCGCCACACGGTGCGGCCGAGTCGAGCGGGGGAGGCGGGGTGATCGCGGCCCCGCCTCGACCCGTTGCCAGCACGCTCGACGCGGCGTACGTCTGCGTCGCCCTGGTCGCCGTCGCCCTCGTCTGGCTCATCGGACATAACCGCAGCCGGGGTACTCCCGCCATCCGGGTCGCCGCCCTCGCGGCGATCGGCTGCACCGCCTACAGCGCGGATACGTCCTGGCGCTTCGCCGCCGACTACCTCGACATGGCGGGTACGGTCGAGCGCGCCGCGATGTTCGGCGCAGCCGAACTCGCCCTGTTCGCAACCGCATTGATGGCCCGGCAGAACCTCAACGGGCCTAACGCGGCGCCGGGCGTCCCCGGAGTCCTGGTGTGGGTCATCACCGGGGTGCAGATCATCCCGGCGTACGCCGAGTCCGGCCTGGTCGGCGGGACCGTACGCGCCTTCGTCGGTCCGGTGATGGCCGCGATGCTGTGGCACCTCGCCATGGGAATCGAGCTTCGGCACCGCAAGCCCGAGGCATCGTCCAACGGCTTCGGCACCCTGGTCGCAAGGGAGTTGCGTGAACGACTCCTCTCTCGCCTCGGCATCGCCGAGCGGCAGCGGGACGCGGCGCAGATCACCCGCGACCGGGCCACCGTACGAGCGGTCGCTCTCGCGTCCCGCCTCGCCGAGATGAGTCCCACCGACCGTGGGAAGCGGCGCGGGCGCGGGATCGCGCGGCGCCTGTCCGTCGCGGTCGCCAAGTCCTCGGTCGGCAACGACCGCGAGCAGCGCCGCGTACTGCTCGACCAACTCGCCGCGCGGCGGAACGCAACCGCGCTGGCGACCGTTGAATTGATGTCGCCGTGGGATGAACGTTCACCGGACCCCACCGCGTTCGCCCTCGCCGCGCGCACACGCGACGAGATGGCACGGGCCACCGCGAACATCCGCCGTTACCCGCGCACGCTGTTCACCGACCTTCCGCCGATGGATGACCCGGACGACGGCGGCCGATCACCTGAACGCACGCCCGCCAAGCTCGGTACCGCCGAGGCCATGGCGGCCATCGAGCACGGTTGGGCCGACGGTCTCAGCGTCCGCGAAACGGCGCGGCGGGCGACACGGGCGCCGAGCTACGTACACGGCGTGTTCGTACGGCTCGACGCAGAACGCGGTCCCCGTCCAGTGAACGGCCCGGCCGGATCAGCGCGTACGGCGAAGCAGCCTTGACGGCTCGCCGCTCACTTCTCAACACCGGGGCCCGGCCGCTGCTTTGGCGGGTAGGGCCAGGCCCCGGCGTTCCCTCCCAACCAGGAAAGGAATCGCCAGTGAACCACGAGAGGCAAGACCCGGGGCGAGCGCCGTTAGGGCTCGCCCCGGAAGAGACGGCAGACCCTGACGGGTCAATCGAAGTCGACAAGCCCCGCAGCCCGACTGGCCCTGGGCTGATCGATCGCGTACGCGGCGCCAAGCGACGGCCGGTCGTCCCGGCGTGGGCGCGGTCGCGACGTGAGTTCGAGTCGGCGGCGCACGGCGTCGCCGTGTACGCCGGACACGTGAGCGCGTATCACGCGGTGCGTACACCCTGGTACGCGCTGAGGCTTACGCTCCGCGCGCCCCGTGGCGTCGCCCGTTTCGTCGGTGGATCGCTGCGGTGGCTGGTCGACGCCGAGGGTGAGCCGTTGCGGCAGGCCGCGGCCACGCGCGGCGACATCGAGGAGTACCTGAAGCTCTCGCGGCAGCGTGACCGGCGAGTGCGGTGGCGTGCGGTTGTCGGCATCGTCGTCTCGGTCGTCGGGCCGGTCGTCGCCCTCGGGTCGTACGTCCTGGCGCCGGGCTGGCTGGTCGCGATATCAGGTGTGGTGGCCACCGCGGCTCTGGGACGGCTCGGCCAACCGGCAGATGATCCGGTTATCCACAGGGCTGTGGAGATTCCCAAGGCCACGAAGCTGACGAGTGACATCGTGCTGCGGGCCCTCGGAGCGCTCGGCATCCCCGCGATCAACCAGGCTCAGGCCAAGGGCGGTCCCGGTTTCGCCTTCACCGCGCCCATCACCCGCGACGGCCCCGGCTGGCTCGCCGAGGGCGACCTCCCGTACGGCGTCACCGTCACGGACGTGATCGACCGCCGCGAACGGCTGGCGTCCGGACTGCGGCGTCCGCTCGGCTGCGTATGGCCGGAGGCGGTGCCGGACGAGCACACCGGGCGGTTGCGGCTGTGGGTCGGCGATCAGGACATGTCGCAGACGAGGCAACCGAAGTGGCCGCTCCTGGACTTCAAACCGCTCGACCTCTTCAAAGCGCAGCCGTTCGCTACCGATCAGCGCGGGCGGTGGGTGCTGACGTCGTTGATGTACGTCTCCGGGATCGTCGGCGCCGTGCCCAGGATGGGCAAGACCTTCCTACTACGGCTCTTGCTCCTGATCGCGTGCATGGACCTGCGCGCGGAGATCCACGCGTACGACCTCAAGGGGACGGGCGACCTGTCGACGGTCGGCCGCGTCGCCCACCGCTACCGGGCGGGCGAGGAGGACGAGGACATCGCCTACGCCCTCGCCGATCTCCGCGAGCTGCGCGCCGAGTTGAGGCGACGGGCGAAGGTCCTTCGCGAACTGCCCAAGGATCTCTGTCCCGAGTCCAAGGTCACGTCCACGCTGGCGGACATGAGGAAGCTCGGCCTGCACCCCATCCTCATCGGCGTGGACGAGTGCCAGAAGTGGTTCGAACACCCCACGTATGGCGCTGAGTTCGAGGAGCACTGCACCGACCTCGTCAAGCGCGGCCCCGCACTCGGGATGACGTTGCTGCTCGCCACACAGCGGCCCGACTCCAAGTCACTGCCGACCGGCATCTCAGCGAATGCCACGCTGCGTTGGTGCCTGAAGGTCATGGGTCAGATCGAGAACGACATGGTCCTCGGCACTGGCTCGTACAAGCGCGGCATCCGCGCGAATCTGCTGGCCTGGGCCGACAAGGGCATCGCGTGGTTCGTCGGCGAGGGCTCGGACGCACGGATCGTGCGCTCCGTCTATCTCGACGCGCCCACGGCTGACGCGCTCGCGCTGCGTCTGTACGAACTGCGCAAGGCGGCGGGTCGCCTCACCGGGCACGCCCTCGGCGAGGAACCCGAGGGCGGAGCTTCCCCCTCGTACGACCTGCTCGCCGATCTGCTCACCGCCATCCCGTCCGGGACGTCGAAGACCTGGAGCGAGGACATCATCGCCCGCCTCGCCGAACTCCGGCCGGACGTCTACAGCGAGTGGAGCCCTGAGCAACTGGCCTCCGCCGTAAAGCCGTACGGCATCCGCACCGTGCAGGTGTGGGGCACGACGGAGGACGGCAAGGGCGCGAATCGGCGTGGGGTTCGGCGCGCCGACGTGCTCGCCGCCATAGCGCAGCGTGACGGCGACAGCGCCGCCGCTTAGCGACTCCGGCTAGCACCGCGCCCCGCTAGGTCTAGCGCCCCCGCTAGCGCCCCAAAGGTCTTCTGACCTGGCATCTAGCCGCTAGCGGCCCACTTCACGCATGCCCTGATTCCGCCCTGGAAGGGGTTCTCATGCCTTCGCTCGTCAGCGCTATAGCGCTCATCGTCATCGCGGGACTCTGTTACGCCGCATTGTGCGCCGCGAGTCCGCTCGGCAGTTGCCGCAGGTGCCGCGGATTCGGCTTCAAGGTCAAGCAGAACCGGCGCGGCCGGATCGTGCGCGGCCGGGAGTGCCGACGCTGCCGTGGATACGGGCAGCGGGTCCGCGTCGGACGTCAGCTCTACAACGTCGCGACCCGGCTGCACCGGGAGGGGACGCGCTGATGGCCTTCAGCATTTCCGCGCTCGTGCTCTTCGGCGCGCTGCTCGCCCTGCTCACGCGCTACCGCGCGGTCGGGGCCGGGGCCGCCGTCGTCGCGCTGCTCTTCGGCTTCTACCTCGCACGCAGCAACGCCGCGCCCTCGATCGACCAGATCATGTCCGCGCTCAGGGACGCGATCCCCAACTCCGGCAAGTAGCCGTCAAGTGTCCTCGTAAGGAGGCAACTTCATGTGCACGCCCGCACTCGCGGCATCCCAGCCGCGCATCTCCCTGATGGCCATCAGCGAACTCCGCGACGTCCTCACCGCCCTCGAACTCGGCCAGGGCCCCACCGCCGTCGCCGGTCTCATGGCCATCGACCCCGAGTCCTGGCAGGCCATCGAGCAGCGGCTCGCGGCCGTCGGCGGCGACCTGCGCACGGTCCTCCAGGCCACCTCCGTCGGCGCCCCCGTCCTCCCGCACCTCGCCTGAAGGCCTGACGATCCCCGTGCGAGCCCAACCCCTCATCCATAGACGGGGGTTGGGATCGCGCGGAGGACCGGACAGCCCGCCCGGCCCGCCCAACGGAGGAACCCCATGCCCGCCATCGCCCCGGACTGGCACCTCAGCCTGACCGACAGCGTGTACGCCCTCGGCGCAGCCGCCCGTGAACTGCGCACCGCCCACAGCCACGCCCGCCACACCGCGTGGACCGCCGACCCCGCACGCATCGTCCCCGTCGTCGGTGTCCTCACCGTCCCCGACGCCGAACCCGTCCGCCCGCACGACGAAGCGCTCTGGCAGCTCAGCGACCTCTACATGGTCCTGGAGCACCAGACGAAGGAGTTGTACGAGAACGCGGCGCTCGGCTACGCGTACGGCACCGCCGCAGCCATCGCCGCCGTCCTGCGCAGCGAGCGCCCCCGACACGTCGAACTCCCCCGCGACCGCCACGGCAACTACACCGTGACCGCGGACGGCATCCCCGACGTCAGCCAGTCCGTCACCAGCGACGCCGGAGGCCACGAACTCGCCGACCTCCGCGCCCGGATCATCGAGAGCGAGCAGGCGCAGAACGCCGCCGAAGCCCACGGGGAAGCGGAGTTCTCCACCACCGTCGCCGACCTGGCGTACGCCTACGGCGAGCGCGCCGGGCGCACCCTCCAGCACCTCATCCGCTTCGCGGACGCCCACGGCTTCCTCCAGGCGGGTTGACCGTGGCCTACACCCGCCCCCTGAACGCCCACATGATCCACTCCTGGGACGGCGCCGCCTGGGAGGTCTTCGTCGCCGAGCCCGACGAATCCCGCTGGGCGCACGTCCCGTTCCCGGTCGGCGACGGTGTCCCCACCGTCAGCGCCCGTACCGCCGCTCTGCGTGCCCTCGGCTACGCACCGCTCACCGCCGACACCGCCTGGGAGTGGATGGAGACCTTCTTCGAGGGCGACCCCGAAGGCACCGTCTCCCTGATCGCCAGCGTCAAGGTTGCCCCGGCCACGCCGACCGACGACCCCACCGACACCTGACTCCGCCCGGGGCAGCGGCCAATCCGCCAAGAACACCCGCTGCCCCGGCCCTCCCATCCCGAACACGACACAGGAGGAGCCCCCAGCATGCCCCACAACTCGTCGCCCTCGCAGCGCGGCAGCCGCGCGCCGGGCCGCCCGCGTCCGCCGACGCGGCACCCGAGCCTCAAACTCCCCGAAGTCCTGGACGAGATCGGCATGTCCCGGTCCGCCTTCTACCGCATGCGGGCGCGCGGCAAGGCGCCGAAGTGCATCAAGTTGCCGAACGGCCAGCTCCGCGTGCGCCGCGGCGACCTCGACTCCTGGCTTGAGGGCCACGAAGAGTCCGCCTTCTGACGCCCTCCGAAACGATGACGTTGGGGGTGAGCGTCTCTCGGCGCGCGCCCCCACCCAGGGGAGAAGCATGCTCACCTACGACGTGAAAATTTGGGGCATCCGGAAACGCCCCGACCGCGCGACCCCCTTTCAGCTCCGCTGGCGGGTCGGGACAACACCACACTCCAAGAGCTACAAGATCAAGGAGCAGGCCGACGGCCGCCGTTCGGAGCTTTTGGCCGCACTGCGCAACCGCGAGCAGTTCGACGAGACGACAGGAGTCCCAGCGTCCGAGTTCCACCGTCTCCAGTCCCCGACGTGGTACGCGCACGCATGCGCCTACGCCAAGATGAAATGGCCGACCGCATCGGCCAAGCACCGCGCTGGCATCGCCGAAGCCCTCGCCACCATCACGCCCGTCCTCGTCAAGGACTCTCGGGGCGGACCGAAGCAACAGGCCCTCAGGACTGCCCTCTACTCGTGGGCG
Source organism: Streptomyces sp. NPDC003300 (assembly GCF_040610915.1). Taxonomy (NCBI): domain Bacteria; kingdom Bacillati; phylum Actinomycetota; class Actinomycetes; order Kitasatosporales; family Streptomycetaceae; genus Streptomyces; species Streptomyces sp. NPDC003300. The sequence goes on from NZ_JBEXNE010000005.1 coordinate 198,718, forward strand.
TTCCGGTTCAACCGTGATGACGTAACCGGAGAGTTGAAGCCTCGGCAGGAGACCGAGAGCGCCCCGGCGGACATCGCAGCCGCGCTGGAATGGATCACGCGCAAGTCTGTCGACGCGGCCGAACTCGACAAGCCGACCCACTTACGCGCTGCTCTCGGCGCCCTCTCCATCAAGTTGGATGGAACGAAGGCAGCGGAGACGACCGTCCACCGGAAGTACACGGTCTTCACCAACGCGCTTCGCTACGCCGTGGAACGCGAAATCCTCGCTTCGTTCCCCCTGGGGAAAGTCGACTGGAAGCCGCCGGAGACGGACGACGAGATCGACTTTCGGTTTGTGCCCAGTCCGGGGCAGGCCCAGCGGCTCATCGCCGCGGTGCGTGAGCAAGGGCCACGCGGCGAGCACTTGGCAGCGTTCTTCGGGTGCCTCTACTACGCCGCCATGCGTCCCGCCGAGGTCGCCGCCCTCGGCGACGACGCATGCCGCCTTCCCCCCGCGCCGAAGAACGGCACCGCGGAGAGTCAGTGGGGCGAACTCGTGCTCTCGGAGAGCCGCCCCGAGGTCGGATCGGGATGGACTGATGACGGCGTTTCCTACGACAAGCGCGGCCTGAAGCGCCGCGCCCGCAAGGCAACACGTCCGGTGCCGATCCCTCCCGTCCTCGTCGGGATGCTCCGCGCGCACCGGGCGACATACGGCACCGCCCCTGACGGCCGGTTCTTCCGGGCATCAGGTGGAGGGCGGGTCCGGTCGACGGAGTACACGGGGATCTGGAAGGCCGCTCGGAGCAAGGCTCTCTCGGCAGAGGACGGCATGACGCCCCTCGCCGAGGTGCCGTACAGCCTCCGTCACGCCGGAGTCTCCCTCTGGCTGAGTTCCGGCGTAGATCCAGTGGAGGTAGCCCGGCGGGCTGGGCACAGCGTCGCTGTGCTCTTCCGGTTCTACGCGAAGGTCATCAAGGGCCGCCAGGACCAGGACAACGACCGCATCTCCCGCGCCCTCGCTGAACAGGCCGAATACCCCGAGTGATGCTCACGAAGAGCCGTGGACCCGGTCCACGCGTGGTCCACACGCACTGGTCGACGGCGGGACATACGCGGGTCAGGGTGGGACAGGGAGCAAGACCAAGGGGTGTCCCGATTTCCGGGACACCCCTTTTGGCCTGCACATACAACTACCTCGGCGGAGGCTGTGGGATTTGAACCCACGGTGACATCGCTGCCACGACGGTTTTCAAGACCGTTCCCTTAGGCCGCTCGGGCAAGCCTCCTGGCGCGGGGCGCGGGGACAGCTTAGTGGGTGGGGGCTAGTTGCTGTCGCCGGTGCGCTGGCCGAGGGTGACGGTGGTGGTGTGGGAGGTGCCGTTGCGGGTGTAGGTGATGGTGGCCTTGTCGCCGGGGGAGTGCTGCCAGATCTCGCCGATGAGGGTCTGGCCGCTGTCGATGAGGGTGTCGTCGAAGCGGGTGATGACGTCACCGGGCTTGAGGCCGGCGTTCGCGCCGGGGCCGCCGGAGGTGATGGCGGTGTTGGAGTCGGTGGAGATCTTGGCGCCGTCGCCCTGGTACTGGGTGTCGAGGCTGACGCCGATCACCGGGTAGACGGGCTGGCCGGTCTTGATGAGCTGGTCGGCGACGCGCTTGGCCTGGTTGATGGGGATGGCGAAGCCGAGGCCGACGCTGCCGCCCTGGGTGCCGGGGTCGCTGTTGCCCGCGGGCTGGATGGCGGAGTTGATGCCGATGACGGCGCCGTTGGCGTTGAGGAGGGGGCCGCCGGAGTTGCCGGGGTTGATCGAGGCGTCGGTCTGGATCGCGCTCATGTAGGAGGCGCTGCTGCCCTGGCCGTCGCTGGAGGCGACGGGGCGGTGGACGGCGCTGACGATGCCGGTGGTGACCGTGCCGGAGAGGCCGAAGGGGGCGCCGATGGCGATGGTGGCGTCACCGACCTGCGCCTGGTCGGAGTTGCCGAGCGGCAGCGGGGTGAGCTTGACGCCGCTCGCGTTCTTCAGCTTGATGACGGCCACGTCGTACCCCTGGGCGCGGCCGATGACGGCCGCGTCGTACGTCTTGCCGTTGGAGAAGGTGACGGTGAGCTTGCCGCCGCTGGCCGCCGGGGCGACCACGTGGTTGTTGGTGAGGATGTGGCCCTCGGTGTCGTAGACGAAACCGGTGCCGGTGCCGCTCTCCTGGCTGCCGCTGGCCTTGATGGTGACGACGCTCGGCAGCGCCTTGTTGGCGATGCCCGCCACCGAGGTGGGGGCGCGGTTGAACGCCTTCTGGCTGCCGGAGTCGGAGACGGTGGTCGAGGAGGTGGAGCTCGACTTGTCGTTGTGGTCGGCGATCGCGTAGCCGACGCCTCCGCCGACGCCGCCCGCGACCAGCGCGGCCACCAGGACGGCGGCGACCATGCCGCCGATGCCGCCGCGGCGCTTGCGGCCGTCGTTCGGCGGCGGGGGAACGTGCGTGCCCCAGGCCGGCGGCAGACCGCCGGGGCCGCCGGGCTGGCCGGTACCGGGCGCGTTCGCCGCGCCGTAGGGGGACGACGGCGCGGCGAACGGGTCGTGCGGCCCGCCACCGTGGCCGGACCCGCCATGACCCGACCCGCCGTGGCCCGCCCCCGCGCCCTGCTCCGTACCCGACGCACCCGACGCACCCGACGCACCGAACGCGCCCGGCCCCGCGGGCGGCTGCTCCGCCGCGAACACCGCGGCAGGCGGCGTCCCGTACGGCGAAGGCGGCCCACTCGGCGGACCGTAAGGCGAGGGCGAGGGCGAAGGCGCGGGCGCGGGCGAAGAGGAAGAGGAGGAGGAGGAGGAGGACGGCGACGAGTACGGGTCGGCCGGGGCCCGGTACGGATCCGCGGGCGGCACCGGAGCCGCGTCCCGTACCTCCGGCAGGATCTCCGTACGCGACTCGCCGTCCGCGGACGCCGGGGGAGCGGCGGGCGCGGGCGGGGCGGCCGGAGGGGCCGTCGGAGGAGCGGGCGGCGGGGCGAGCGGCGGAGCGGCAGGAGGTACGGGGGCCTGGGCCGCCGAGGCACCGTCGGGCGCGGGCGCTGCCGACTCCGCAGCCGAGCCGGAGCCGGCTTCGTTCTCGGTGCTCACAGCGATTCTCCTCAGGGTCGGGACAGGTTCTGAACAGGATTCCGAACCGGGTGCGGAACAAGGTGGTGGGCCGAACACAGCATTTCCCACGGCGTGTCGGACCGCCGTAAGCGGTAGCTGTGCATCTTCGCGTACCCGTCGTACGGCCGTGTTACCGGGCCGCCGGGGAGACGGTGGCACCATGACACGGTGACTTACGCGCGCGCGGTCCCGGAGGCGTTTCCGGACGGGCGACCTGTCCAGGTCGTCGCCCATAGAGGCGCCTCCGCGGACGTACCAGAACATACGCTCGCCGCGTACCGGAAAGCCATCGAGGACGGGGCCGACGCCCTGGACTGCGACGTCCGGCTGACCTCGGACGGCGAGCTGGTGTGTGTCCACGACCGGCGGGTGGACCGTACGTCGAACGGCCGGGGCGCCGTCTCCTCCCTCGCCCTGGCCGACCTCGCCGCGCTGGACTTCGGCTCGTGGAAGGACGGCCGCGGCGGACCCGGCGGCGCCGGAAGCCGGGACCGTCACCCAGGAGACGTCCGTGCGAAAGACGCGCATATAAGAGGTGCCCGCGCGGGACGCGTAAAAGAAGAGGACGAAAACGCCGTACGCGAACGCAGCGGCGTCCTCACGCTGCGCCGCCTGCTGGAACTGGTCGCGGACACCGACCGCCGCGTGGAGGTGGCGATCGAGACGAAGCACCCGACGCGGTGGTCGGGCCAGGTCGAGCGGCGGCTGCTCGACCTGTTGCGGCACTTCGGTATGGACCGCCCGGCGCGCGGGGAGCCCGCCCAGGTGCGGGTGATGAGCTTCTCGCCGGGGGCGCTGCGCCGGGTACGGCTGGCCGCGCCGGCGGTCCCCACCGTCTTCCTGGTGCGCCACGCGCTCCCCCGGCGCTGGAGCGGGTGGCTGCCGGCGGGCGTCGGGATCGCGGGGCCGAGCATGCGGATCGTGCGGGCCGACCCGGGATACGTGGCGCGTTTGCGCCAGGCGGGGCACCGCGTCCACGTCTGGACGGTGGACGAACCCGCCGATGTCGAGTTGTGCGTACGGCTCGGGGTGGATTCCATCATCACCAACCGCCCGAGTGCGGTTCTGTCCCAACTGGGTCGTTGAAGTTCACAGATGTCCGCAGGCCACAGCAGGAGTCAACACAGAGCAGCCGACATCACCAGGCGACAGCCGTCACAGGGCGTACCCCGGCGCGTTCGTATCGTGTTCGGGCTGCAATTGTGCGTCGGGAATGTGTACGGAGTACGTCAATGGATCGCGGTTGGCTTGTTTCCGGCCGAGTCGCAGAGGGCATCCATCCCGTGGCGCAAGGGCGTGAAGGAGGTCTCGGGGGTGTCGTTGATGGTGGCGCAGGAGGTGCCTACGTCCTCGACCATGGCCCTGCCCCATGGTCCGACCGGCGTCGCGGTGGCGCGCCGGAAACTGCGGAACGAATTGTGCGCGCAGGACGTGCCGGAGCCGGTGATCGACGACGCCGTCCTCATCCTGTCGGAGCTGCTGAGCAACTCCTTCCGGCACGCGCGTCCTTTGGAGACGCACGAGGCCGGGGGCGGCGGTGACGCCGGTGGCGCACGGTCCGCCCGGGACACTCCCCGTACGGTGAACGACGACTGGACGGCCGGCGGCCGTCACGACAGCCCACGGACGGGCAACGGCGGTACGGGCAGCGGCCGTACGGACGGCGGCCGTACCGACAGCGGCCGCGCCGACTGCGGCGAGTGCGGGATACGCGCCGCGTGGGCGATAGGCACGGACGGACTCCTCGCGGTCGAGGTGACCGACGGCGGCGGCCCCACCAGGCCACGCCCCTCCACCCCCTCCCTGAGCGCGCACGGCGGCCGGGGCCTCGGCATCGTCGGGAGCCTGTCGCTGCGCTGGGGCGTGCGCGACGACGCGCCCGGCGAGGTGACGGTCTGGGCGGTCCTTCCGGTACGCGCCCGGCACGCGCGCCGCGACGACCCGGTGATCGCGGGCGGTACGGGCGGTACGGGCGGCACGCGCGGCCAGCGGGCCGGACTCGGCGGAATCGGCGGTACGGGCATCAGTCCGATCGTCGGTGCGGGCGGCGGCCTGCCGATGGGCATGTCGATGGACCTGGCCGAATCGATCGAAGCGTTCGACGCGCTCGGGTCGCTGAACACGGCTTTCGACGCGGTCGACGAACGCGGCTGAGGTCGCGGGCCCAGGCGTAGGGCGGCGCGCCGGGCCGCACAGAGCCGCACCGGGCCGCGCGGGGTACAGCACTACAGCGCGCAGGACACCCCGGTAGCCCCCTCCGCACGCCTCGCCGTGGTCCGGCGGCGACCGCGCCGGGCGCTAGGCTCACGGCCGGAACACCGCCGTTACGGGAGAGACCGAGCCATGGCCAAGAAGCGCGCGACCGCGACGAAGACGAAGGTCCCGACGAGCGGAGAGGTCCCGGTGGTCGGCGCGCGCGAGCCCTGCCCCTGCGGCTCGGGCCGCCGGTACAAGGCGTGTCACGGCCGCGAGGCGTCGCACGCGGTGACCGAGCTGGTGCGCCGCCCGTTCGAGGGGCTGCCCGGCGAGTGCGACTGGGTCGCCCTGCGCGAGCTGGTCCCGGCGGCGACCGCCCCGCTCACCCTCAAGGACGCGCTGCCCGACGGCGTTCCTTCGGTGACGCTCGGCACCGTGCTGCCGATGGCGTGGCCCGGACTGCGCCGCGACACCGGGGCCGTCCTGCTCGGCCTCCAGAACGAGGCGGCGTCCGGTGACGTCAGCCGCGACCTCGCCGACACGCTGCTGCGCGCGCTCACCGCGGCGCCCGGCAATCCGGTGGACGGCCGCCGCCCGCCGCAGGACGGGCCGCGCCTCCAGGACGTGCTGGACCTCGACGCGCCCTTCACGCCCGAGGTGCACAGCGGCTTCGAGTTCTGGCTGGAGGACGCCGACGCGGCGACCGGCGAGGTGGCCGCTTCGCTGGAGCGGGCCAACCAGGCGGCGATCCCGACCGTACGGCTGACCGGCGTGGACGCCGCGTACTGGTGCGAGACGCCGGAGAAGAACCACCTGCGGTGGGTCATGCCGCACCCCGAGGAGGAGTTGCTCGACGCGTTGGCCCGGCTGCACGCCGCCGGGGTGTCGTCGCTGGGTGACGGTACGCGGCTGGTCGGCTCCTTCCGCGCGCACGGGCTCGTGGTGCCGGTGTGGGACCTGCCGGTCGGCATGGGCGCCGACGAGGTGGAGAAGCCCGCCGCCGCCTTCAACGAGCGTCTGGCCGAGACGCTTGCCAAGTCCGGCCCCCTCACCGCCGACGAGCGGCGCGCCCGCAGCGGCTTCACCAACCGCCAGATCACCCTGAGCTGACGCCGACCGCCTTACGCCTCGCGGCGAGCCATTCCACGGCCTCCAGCCGTACGGGGGGGGGCAGCCGTCACCCCGGCCGAAGCGCTCCCGCACCTCACCACCCGCCCCGGCGGGGCAGTCCGCTCGCCCCCGGACCACCCGCCGGTGGAGGGTTACCCGCGCAGTTCCCCGCGCCCCTCACGGGGCACACCCACCTTCGCCCAGGCGGCGAACCGATCCTCTAAGGGGCGCGGGGAACTGCGCCACCAGCCACGGCGCTCCCGCACGTCACCACCCGCCCCGGCGGGGCAGATCGGGAGGTCCGCGGACCACCGGCCGGTGGTGGGTTGCTCGCGCCGTTCCTCGCGCCCCTGACGGGGCACACCCACTTTCGCCCAGGCGGTGTGCCGATCCTTTAAGGGGCGCGGGGGACTGCGCCACCAGCCACGGCGCTGCCGCACGTCACCACCCGCCCCGGCGGGGCAATCCGGTCGCCCCCGGACCACCCGCCGGTGGAGGGTTACCCGCGCAGTTCCCCGCGCCCCTGACAGGGCGCACCCCCCTTCGCCCAGGCGGCGAACCGATCCTCTAAGGGGCGCGCGGAACTGCGCCACCAACCACCACGCTCCCGCACGTCACCGCCCGCCCCGGCGGGGCAGATCGGGAGGTCTGCGGACCACCGGCCGGTGAGGGCGGGGGCGGCACGGAGGGGGAGGCCGTGATTCCGGTCACAACTCCCGTTGAATCGCGGCTAATCGGCGCCCCGTCGGCGTCGGGGAATTTGCTAACGGACGAAGTCTTGTTACCGTTTGGTCAGCCCGGTCGCTGGTGCATCCCCCGTCGCCAGCGACCGGGCGTTTCCATGCCCGCGGGGCGCCGGACGGCGCTTTTCGCCATGCGAGGGAGACGACGGCGACGCTTTTCGTCGTACCGGTCGGTAGCGGTTCAGGTGCCTTCGGCGGTCGGCGGAAGCATTCCGTAACCGTCCACGGACGTGGTCCTGGCGTGCGGGGCGCCGAGGCCCGCGTGGCCGGAGTGGCCGCCGTGGCCCGGGTGTTCCGAGGGGCCGTCCGTGGCGGCGGCCAGCGGCAGGACGACGGCCAGGGCGGCGACGCTCGCGAGGGCCACCATGCGCAGCCCCGACACATGGTCCTGCGCGACCTGCTGAACGGCCTGCGAATGCGGCTGCGGCTGCGGCTGTGACTTCGGCTCCACGGGCACGACCCCACCTGCGCTCGACGGTTGCGGTCCGCCGAACGTAGCGGGCGGACCGGGGACTTCGGAACGATCAGGCGCCGTTCAGCGCAGGGCCGGGGCCCTCGGCTACCCGAACGAGTGACAGAGCGCGCGGCGAACGACACCGCGCCCGCCCTGAACAGCGTTCAGAACAGGCGCGGTGTCAACGCGGCGCATCAATACGCGGATCAATAGGTGAGCCGGTCGCCGTCCGGCGCGGTCCGGCCCGCGCGGACGAGGGCGTCCACGAGGTCGCCGATCCGCGGCAGCCACGGCGCGGCGCCGCCGAGCCCGACCGGCGCGTCGGGCCCCGTCGCCTCGGGCACCGGGGGCCGCACCCAGCGGAGCTGCCCCGCGCTGCTGCTCGACGGCGGCAGCGCCACGTATCCGCCGTCGCCGTGGTAGCGCAGCGATGTCGGCACCCAGTCCTGGCTGTCGAGGAGTTCGCCCAGCTCGGCGAGCGAGTAGGGCGCGACGAGGATCACGTACCGGGTGGGGGTGGCGACCACCGGGCCGAGCCGTACGCCGAGGCGTTCGATCGCGTCGAGCGCCCGCGTGCCGGCCACCGCGGGCAGGCTCGCCGCGGACACCCGGTCGCCGGTCGCGAGGACCACCGGCGCGTCCGGCCTGCGCGTCCACCACCAGCGCACCATGCGCGGGTCTCGGGTGGCGGCCAGGAGTCCCGGCTCGTGCGGATGGGCGCCGGGCACCGGGCAGTTGGGGCGGGCGCAGGCGCACGGCTGCGCACCGGTCGCCCGCCATGTGCCGCGTTTGTCGTATCCGACACCGGGCACCACACGCCATTGCCACTGCTCGGCATAGGTGAGCGCCGCGTCACGCAACGCGGTCCGCCCCTTTCGCGGCAGTGAGAGCTTGCGTCGCCTTCCGAGGATCTCGCGCATCAGCGCTCGTTCCTTTCCGTTAACGCCCAGGGATCTGCCCTTGCACACGTATCTGTCGAGCACGCCGTTCACGAGGCAGCGCATCACGCCGCCGGCCGAGCGTGGAACGTGGCGGTGGGTGGCGTGCGCATGGCGCTTGCTCACTTGCCCCGATCGCGAGCCACTAGTCGTGGATCCCGTTGGGCGCAGCTCCCGCTCGCCACTCGGGGTGGGGTCGGCTGTCAATTGCTTACGTACTACGACGCTTGAGCCGGACTCCGGGTTCCTACCCATCACCCGCAAATATGACGCGCTGTTGGCCGGGATCAGTCGACAGCGCGCATGAGACGGGGGTAGCTCTTTCTGGCCAACCTGCGGCAGTTCGACGGCTACTCCAGGCCACCGGCGCACCACGGCACGTGACGCCGGTCACGTCCCGACGCCACTCCGTCTACCAGGACAATCCTGGACATGCCCGCGATTGTGCGTGTACAAGTGGGTTCCTTGGTAGCGACGCGCCACGACATGGGGGTTTGCGATGCTATTGATGCAGATGCGCCGCGCTTTGCGGACGAAAAGCGCGGAATGCCCCATCCATTGGCGACTGGCCGGAAGCCCCCGGCCATGAGCGCCGCTCACATGAAAAAAGTGGCCGGAACAGAGCCACCACCTTCCGCGGCGGCGCAGAATGCGTCCCCCGCGGGAGGCCCCGCGCAGGTCACGGCCGCCTCCGCGGTCCCCGCCGTCTCCCCCGCCGCTCCGCCCGCACCCGCGACGGAACCAGCGGGACCGAGGACGGAACCGAGGACGGAACCGGTGACGGGACCGGCGGCCGATTACACGATCGATTCCACGATCGGTTCCGCACCCGATTCCACGACCGGTTCCGCGAGCGCGCCCGTAACCGACCAGGCCGCCGTACCCGCGGCCAAGCCCGTGACCGTACCCGGTGCGGGCCGTCCCCGGGCGCCGGAGCAAGCGGCCGGTGACCGGTACGGCTCCCCCGCCGTGCAGGACCGGCTGGCCTCCTGGGTGTGCGACCTGTCCCTGGTGCACGAGCTGACCGAGCGGCTGGCCCGGACGACCGCGCTGGACGACACGCTGCACGAGGTGCTGCGCGCCGGGGCCACCCTGGTCGGCGCCCGCCGCGGCATGGTCGCGCTGGAGCCGGCCGACGGCCTCGGCCCCGAACGCACCGTCGGCCTCGGCCTCGGCCACGCCGACCTCGGCACGATCGAGACCGTGCCCGTACCCCGTACGTCCGCCTCCGACACCGGCGTGCCGAGTGACGCGAGCGGATCAGGAGCGCGGGACGGGTCAGGGGCGCGGGACGGATCGGGAGCGCAGGACGGATCAGCGGCGGAGGACGGATCGGCGGCGCGGGACGCGGACGGCGAACGCGTCCACGCCGACCTGCTGCACGAACCCGGCCTCGACCGGCGGCACCGCGAGGTCGCCGTCCAGCTCGGCCTCGGCGCGAGCTACGCGCTGCGGCTGACGGCGCAGTCGGCCGGCAGGCTGGGCACGGCCGTGTGGTTCTACGACGAACCCGCGGAACCCGACGACCGGCAGCGCCGCCTGATGGGCCTGTATCTGCGCTTCGCCGCCGAGCACACCGCACGCGTGCTCGACCTGCGGCGCGCACGGGACACCACGGCGGCGCTGGCCGCGGAACTGCTGCCGGAACGGCTGCCGCGCGTCCCCGGCGTACGGCTGGCGGTCAGGCACCGGACGAATCCGCGCGGCGGCGGCGACTGGTACGACGCGCTGCCGCTGCCCGAGGGCGCGCTCGGCCTGGCCGTCGGCGGGGTGACGGGGCGCGGCCCCGGCGCGGTGGCCGCGATGGGTCGGCTGCGCGCGAGCCTGCGCGCGTACGCGGTGATGGAGGGCGAGGACCCGGTCGCGGTCCTGTCCGACCTGGAACTGCTGATGCGGCTCACCGAGCCCGCCAGGTCCGCGACGGCGCTGTTCGCGTACGTGGAGGCGGAGGCGGCGAACGGCGGCCCGCGCCCGGCGGGCGGCCCCGGCGGCCGCAAGCTGATCCTGGCGGGCGCGGGACACTGCCCGCCGCTGGTGATCGGCGACCGCCGCTGCGAGTACGTCGAGACGTCGCTGTCCGCGCCGCTCAACATGCTCAGCTGCTGGGAGGCGCCCAGCGTCGAGCTGTACGCGCGGCCCGGCGAGACCCTGGTGCTGTTCACGGACGGGCTGCTGCACCGTACGGGGGAGTCCGCCGACCGGGCGCTCGCCCGGCTGCACGCCGCCGCGCAGAGCGCCCCGCGCCCGGCCCGCGACGACCCCGACCGTCTCGTCGACCACATCCTGCACGCCGTCCTGCCCGACGGCCTCGACCGGTCAGAGGGCGTGGAGGACGTCGTCCTGCTCGCCGTCCGTTTCGACTGAGGCGGACAGAGACGGGCCCCTGAGAGACGGGCGGCTGAGAGACGGGCCCTTGCGAGACGGGCCCTTGAGAGAGACGGGCCGCGGTCACCCGCGTCCGCTTCGGTCCGCCCGGTCCTGATTCGTGAGCGATTCAGGACCTATGCCCCCCCGCACGCCCTCTTCCGCGCGCACATACGATGCGTAGAGGTCCATAGCGGGTCCCGGCGGGACCTCCAGGCAGCTATGGCGACGACAGCGAGGAGGACAGGACGTGGCCGAGGCCCAGGCACAGCCGGACGAGCAGGTCGAGCGGGTCGGACAGGAGACGCCCGAGACTCCTGAGACGACGGGGACGGCCGTGACGGCGGCCGAGGCGGCCACGGACGCGGCAGTCGAAGCGGCCACCGACGCGGCGGCCACGGCGGACGGCGACGCGGCGGCCACGGACGCGGCGGACGGCGACGACAAGCCGATCAAGCAGCGCAAGAACCGCCTCTACCCGGCTGTCTCCGACGAGCTGGCGGCCGTGATGAAGGCCGACTGGGCCGACACGGAGCTGCACGGCCTGGCCCCGCTGCCGCAGGCCGCGTACGCCGCCGCGCGCCGCGCCGCGCTGTCCGAGCGCTTCCCCGGCGAGCGGATCGTCGTACCGGCGGGCAATCTCCGTACCCGTTCCAACGACACCGAGTACCCCTTCCGGGCGGCCACCGAGTACGCCTATCTGACCGGTGACCAGACGCAGGACGCCGTCCTCGTGCTGGAGCCGCGCAAGGGCGGCGGGCACGCGGCGACCGCGTATCTGCTGCCGCGCTCCAACCGGGAGAACGGCGAATTCTGGCTGGACGGCCAGGGCGAGCTGTGGGTCGGGCGGCGGCACAGCCTCACCGAGGCCGAGCAGTTGCTCGGGATGCCGTGCCGGGACGTCCGCAAGGCCGCGGAGACGCTGCGCGAGGCGGCCGGTCCGGTCCGCGTGGTGCGCGGGCACGACGCGGGCATCGAGGCGGCGCTCACCGACAAGGTGACGGCCGAGCGCGACGCCGAGCTGACCGAATTCCTGTCCGCGCTGCGTGCGGTGAAGGACGAGTTCGAGATCGCCGAGTTGCAGCGGGCGTGCGACTCGACGGCGCGCGGCTTCGAGGACGTCGTCAAGGTCCTGGACAAGGCGGAGGCCACCTCGGAGCGGTACATCGAGGGAACGTTCTTCCTGCGCGCCCGAGTCGAGGGCAACGACGTGGGCTACGGCTCGATCTGCGCCGCGGGCCCGCACGCCACCACCCTGCACTGGGTGCGCAACGACGGCCCGGTCCGCTCCGGCGACCTGCTGCTGCTCGACGCGGGCGTGGAGACCCACCACCTGTACACCGCGGACGTCACCCGCACCCTCCCGATCAGCGGCAGCTTCTCGCCGGTCCAGCGCAAGGTCTACGACGCGGTCTACGAGTCCCAGCAGGCCGGTATCGACGCGGTGAAGCCGGGCGCGGCCTTCCGTGACTTCCACGAGGCGTCGCAGCGCGTGCTGGCCGAGAAGCTGGTCGAGTGGGGGCTGCTCGAAGGCCCGGTCGACCGGGTGCTCGAACTGGCCCTCCAGCGCCGCTGGACGCTGCACGGCACCGGCCACATGCTCGGCATGGACGTCCACGACTGCGCGCACGCACGGACCGAGGCGTACGTGGACTCCACCCTGGAGCCCGGCATGGTGCTGACGGTCGAGCCCGGCCTGTACTTCCAGGCGGACGACCTGTCGGTGCCCGAGGAGTACCGGGGCATCGGCGTCCGGATCGAGGACGACATCCTGGTGACGGACGACGGCAACCGCAATCTGTCGGACGCGCTGCCGCGGCGCTCGGACGAGGTCGAGGCGTGGATGGCGGGGCTGCGCGGCTGAACACCGGTCCCGGCCGGTCCCACCGGAACCGGAGTCGAGTGGCGCTACGACGCCTTCAGCAGGGCGTCGTCACGCCACTTGAGCACCTTGTCGAAGGAGACGACCGTGCCGTGACCCGGCCGGTTCTGGAAGTGGACGTGGTCCACCAGCGCCTCGATGAGGAAGAGTCCGCGTCCGTGCTCGGCATGCTGGCCCCTGGGGCTCAGCGGCCGGGCCGGGTGGCGGAAGCGGTCGCGGGGGAATCCGGGACCGGAGTCGGCGACCTCGATACGGCACTGGTCGCCGTCGATCCGCGCGGTGACGCTGTACTCCGTGCCGGATCCGGCGTGTTCGACGGCGTTGGCACACGCTTCCGAGAGGGCCACCGCCAGGTCGAAGGAGATGTCCGGATCGACTCCGGCCGTCTCCATGGTCCCGATCAGCAGCCTTCTGGCCAGCGGAACGCTCGCAGCCTCGCGCCGCAAATGGAGTGACCACCAGATGCTCATGCTCCAGCCTCCTGGCTGCGGCTCGACATAAGGTTACGTATTGCCGCGAAGAGCGTCCCGTAAGCGCGATGTTGACGTGATATCGCTCATTCGGCGGATGCCCATGCCCGGCGTACGGGTGTAAGGGGACTTCACGCGCACACCCCCGCGAGCCGGACACCCGCCGTATCCGCCCGGAGCGCGCGGTGAGAAGATGACCGCCGTCATGACTGCCACGCGGGGCTCCGTCCCCTCCGTGCGCGCCGGCGCCGGAATGCGACTGCTGCGGGCCGCGGTGTTCACCGCGGTCTGCGTCGTGCTGGCCGCGGTCGGGCACGCGATGGCGTCCGGCCGTACCGTGCCGGTGTGGGCGCTGGTCGTCGGCTGGCTCTCGGTCTTCGCGGTCGTGGCGCCGCTCGCGGGGCGCGAACGCACCTTGCCCGGCATCGCCGCCGCCCTCGCCGTCGGACAGCTCGCGCTGCACAGCGTCTTCAACGCCGGGCAGATGTGCGCGAGTACGACGGCCGCCGGGCACGGCGGCGGCGCGGGGTCCGGCTCCGGCGGTCTGCTGGCCGTCGCGGCCCGGCTGGTCTGCGGGAGCACGGCCGCGGCGCCGCTCACCCCGCGGAAGGCGCAGTGGGTCGTCCAGCAGGCGGGGCTCGACCCGTCCGCGATGGGCGCGCCCGTGCACACCCCGGGCATGGACATGAGCGGCGGTACGGCCGCGGGCGGTACGGGAAGCGTCGCGCACGCCGTGATGTCGCTGCCCTTCTGCTCCCTGCCGATGTTCCTCGGCCACCTGCTCGCCGCCGTGGTGGCGGGCTGGGTGCTGCGGCGCGGCGAGGCGGCGCTCTGGCGGCTGATACGGCTGTCGGTGCGCGGCGCCGCCGAGTTGGCCGCGCTCTCGCCCGCCGTACTGCGCCGCGCCCACGCGCTGCTGTCCGCGCTCGCGGCGCAGGCGGCCGGGACCGCGGGCGTACGGCCGCGGCGGCGCTGCACGGCGGACGCGACGGCGGCCAGGCACCGCACGGTGTGGCTGCTGCGGCACTCGCTGGCCAGGCGCGGGCCGCCGTTCGGCCTCGCGGCGGTCTGACGCGACGCACCCCCGCCGACTCCCCCTTGGCGTAGGCCCCCGGGGACTCGCAGGTCCTTGCGGACCTGAGAGGCCCTCACTGGGCTGATGAGTCCATCGGTCCTACGTAGGTCCATAGGACTTATACGGCATAGGTCCATAGGACTTACGCCGCCTTCCGGGGAGCACGGCGACGGTGGCGCGCGGGTCCGCCCACGCCTCCGCCGACCGCGGGCGCCTGACGCGCCGTGGTCCGCGGTTCCATGCCACCGTCAGCCCACTTCCCACAGACCTGTGGAGAACTGGAGCACCCTCGTAATGAGCAGCTCACGTATGCGCGGCCGTGCCGCGACCATCGCCGCCCTCGCCGGTGCCACCGTCCTGCTGGCCGCCGTGCCCGCCTTCGCGCATGTCACGGTGACGCCGAACAGCGCGGCCCAGGGCAGTTACAGCACGGTCGCCTTCAAGGTGCCGAACGAGGAGGACAGCGCGTCCACGACGAAGGTCGAGGTCAATCTGCCCACCGACCACCCGGTCGCCTCGGTCTCGATCCAGCCGGTGCCCGGCTGGACGGCGCAGGTGACGAAGTCGAAGCTGGCGACCCCGCTGAAGTCGGACGACGGCACCATCGACGAGGCGGTCACGAAGATCACGTGGAGCGGCGGGAAGATCGCGCCGGGCCAGTTCCAGCAGTTCCCGGTGTCGTTCGGGCCGCTGCCCGCCACCACCGACGCGCTGGTCTTCAAGACGCTCCAGACGTACGACAACGGTGACATCGTGCGCTGGATCGACGTGCCGAAGGAGGGCCAGGCCGAGCCGCAGCATCCGGCGCCGACCCTGAAGCTGACGGCGGCGGCGGCCTCCGACGGCTCATCGGCCACGCCGAGCGTGACGGCGACCCCGGCCGCCGACGCCAAGTCCGGCGACTCGTCCGCCGGTACGCAGGCGGCCTCGTCCGACACGAGCGACGGGACCGCCCGTGCGCTGGGCGTCGCCGGAATCGTGGTCGGCGCGATCGGGATCGGCTACGGCGTCTTCGCCGGTCGCCGCCGCAACCCGTCGGCCTGACGCCGGACGCCTGACGGCCGGTCCGACCGACGGCTCCGGCCGACGGCTGGTCCGGCTGACGGCTGGTCCGACCGACGGCCGACGCCGGTCCTCGCTCGACCGGTGTCGGCCGGATCGCCGGATTCACCTGAAGCACCTGAAGCACCTGAAGCACCTGCTCCACCGGATCCACCGGACCGCTCGCGGTCCCGTTCGACCCGAACAGCCCGCTGGGCGGCCACGCGAACCGTGGCCGCCCGGCACCACCCGTCCACTGAAGGGGCATCACCTTCATGCGCACCACCCGCTCCACCCGCACGACCGCTTCCCCGCGCACGACCGGCACGACCGGCACGACCCGTACGCGCACCCGCACCCGCACCCGTGCCCGTACCACCGCCGTGACCGGGGCCGCCGCGCTCGCCGTCGCGGGGGCGCTGCTGCTGTCCGGCTGCGGCGGCTCCGGCGACTCGTCGGCGAACGCCAATGTGGCGGCGGTGTCCGCCGAAGCGCCGCAGAAGGCGGGCACGCTGCTCGACACGCCGTTCACGAAGCCCGCGCTCGTGCTGACCGACAACCAGGGCAAGCCGTACGACCTGGTGAAGGAGACCGCGGGCCACCCGATGCTGCTCTTCTTCGGCTACACGCACTGCCCCGACGTCTGCCCGACGACCATGAGCGACCTGGCGCTGGCCAAGGCGAAGCTGCCGAAGGCCGACCAGGACGCGCTGCGGGTCGTCTTCGTCAGCACCGACCCGGAGCGCGACACCCCTGCGCGGCTGACGGCGTGGCTCGGCGCGATGGACAAGTCCTTCATCGGACTGACCGGTAAGTTCGACGCCATCCAGGCCGCGGCCCGCTCGGTCGGCGTCGGCATCGACCCGCCGGTCAAGGAGAAGGACGGCAGCGTCACCGTCACGCACGGCGCCGAGGTGCTGGCCTTCTGGCCCAAGGACGACAAGGCGCACGTCCTCTACATGTCGGGGACGACGGCCGGGCAGTTCGCGGCCGACCTGCCGAAGATCGTCAGGAGCGAGGCGCCGTGAGGCGGCGCGCGCTGCTGGGCGCCGTCGCCGGTGTCGCGGCGGTGGCGCTGGCGACCGGCGCGGGCGTCGCGCTGAGCGACGGATCGTCCGGGTCCGGCGCGGGGTCCGACGAGGCGTCCGGCAGGGCGTCCGGCAAAGGGTCGGGCGGCGGGTCCGGCAAAGTGTCGGTGAGCGGCGGGTACATACCGCAGCCGCTGCTGACCGACGAGGCCGCCGCGTACGTCACCGTCGCCAACGCCGGGGGCGGGGACGCCGAACTCACCTCGGTCAGCACACCGCTGGCCGCGCACGTCACCCTGCACAGCACGACCGGCACCACCATGCGCCAGGTGACGGCCCTGACCGTACCGGCGGGCGGCACCCTCACCCTCGGCACCGGGGGCGACCACATGATGCTGGAGAACCTCACCCACAAGCCGCGGGTCGGTGAAACAGTCACCCTGCGACTCCACTTCGCCCACGCCACGCCCGCCACGGTCACGGTCACCGTGCCCGTCGAGGCGACGACGTACCGCCCGGACCCGAAGGGCTGACCGCAGTGAACCCAGCGACGCCAGCGCGCACAGCGCCCGCAGCGAAGAAGAACGCCCGGTTGCCACGTTTGAGGCCACCGCGTCGCCAGACCGGCGGGCGGCGGCTGGCGGCGCTCGCGGCCTGCCTCGGCGGGCTGCTCGCGCTGCTGCTCGGCGTCGCTGCGCCCGCGTCCGCGCACGCGGCGCTGCTCCGTACCGACCCGGCCGACGGCTCGGTCGTGCAGAGCGCGCCGCAGCGCGTGGTGCTCACCTTCTCGGAGGGCGTGCTGCTGTCGGCGGACTCGCTGCGCGTGCTCGACCCGCAGGGCAAGGACGTGGCGGTCGGCAGGCCGCAGCACGACAGCGGCAAGGACTCCGGGTCCACGGCCACCGTCGGGCTGCGGCCGGGCATCGGCAACGGCACGTACACCGTGGCGTGGAAGGCGGTGTCGCAGGACAGCCACCCGGTGGCCGGGGCGTTCACCTTCTCGGTCGGCGCGGCCTCCAAGACCAGTGTCGACCTGTCGGGCGCGGCGGCGGCGGGCGGCGGCGCGGCGTCCACGCTCTACGGGATCGCCCGCTACTTCGCCTACGCCGGTTTCGCGCTGCTGGTCGGCAGCGCGGTGTTCCTGTCCGTGTGCTGGCCGCGCGGCGCCCTGCTGCGTCCCATGCGGCGGATCGCGGCGGGCGGCTGGGCGACGCTGGTCGCGGCCACCATCGCGCTGCTGATGCTGCGCGGCCCGTACGCCAACGGCACCGGGCTCGGCGACGCGGTCGACCCCGATGTGATGCGCGCGGTGCTGGAGACCCGGCCGGGCGCGGCGCTCGTCTCCCGGCTGCTGCTGCTCGCGGCGGCGGCCGTCTTCCTCGCCGTGCTCTTCGGCAGCTACGCCAAGCGCGAGGACCCGGAGGAACGCGCCGACCTGGCCTGGGGTCTGGGCATCGGCGGCACGGTCGTCGCGATCGGCATCGCCGCCACCTGGGCGATGGCCGAGCACGCCTCCGTCGGCATCCAGCGGCAGGTCGCGATGCCGGTCGACATCGTCCACCTGCTGTCCATGGCGGTCTGGCTGGGCGGGCTCATCACCCTGCTGACCGCGCTGTTCGCCCGCTCCACCGCCGGTACGGTCGAGCCGTACGCCGTGCGCCGCTTCTCCCTCATCGCGCTCACCGCCGTGACGACCCTGATCGGCACCGGCACGTACCAGGCGTGGCGGCAGATGGGCAGTTGGGCGGCCTTCTTCGACACCCACTACGGGCAGCTGCTCTTCATCAAGATCTGGCTGGTGTGCGCGCTGGTCGGCGTGGCCTGGTTCTCGCGGCGCTGGACGCGGGAGCTGGGGGTGACGCCGGTGGCGCGGACGGAGGCGGTGTCGTCCCCGGTGGGGGCTCCGGCCGCCGCGTCCGCCGGTACGACGTCGGGTACGGGGTCCGGTACCGGGTCCGGTACGGGTTCCGCCAGGGGCAAGGGCTCCGGTACGGGCTCGGGTTCGGGTTCGGGTTCGGGTTCGGATTCCGCCGGGGCGGGTACGGGGTCCGGCTCCGAGGACCCGGCGCGGGCCGCGCAGCTGCGGCGGCAGCAGGACGCGCGGGACTCGGCGAAGGCGAAGAAGGTGCGCGACGCGGATCCCGCGCGCAACCGGCTCCGGCGTTCGGTCCTGATAGAGGTCGGCATCGCCGTCGTCCTGCTGACCGTCACCACGATGCTGACCGGCTCGCAACCGGGCCGGGCCGCGGAGGAGCAGAAGGACCTCAAGGCGCCGCCCGCGGCGACCGGCGGCGGGAACGCGACGGCCCCGACCGAGGTCGTCCTGTCCATCCCGTACGACACCGGCGGTCCCCACGGCAAGGGCACGGCGGGCCTGACGGTCTCCCCCGCCCGGTCGGGCGCCAACGAGGTCCACCTCTTCCTCAGCACGCCCGCCGGAAGCTCGGTGGACGTGCCGGAGGTGCGCCTCCAGTTCACGCTGCCGGCCAAGAAGATCGGCCCCATCGACGTCCCCTTGCAGCACCTGACGGTGGGCCACTGGACCGCGGCGGGCGTCCAACTGCCGCTGCCGGGCGCCTGGCAGGTGGCCGTCACCGTCCGCACCTCGGACATCGACGAAGTGACGGAGACGAGGAACATGCAGGTCAACCCGTGAAGTCATCCGATTCGGCGGAAGACGTGAAGCCCGCGGAGTCCGTGCGGACCGAGGACGCGGCCCCCGCCGGGCTCAGCAGGCGGCGGCTGCTCGGTACGGCCGGGGCCGCGGGCGCGGCCGGACTGGTCGTCGGCGGCGGTGCCGGTGCGGGCGTCGCGCGGGCCGTGCGGGACGAACCGGTCGCGCTGAACACGGTCGGTTCCGCGTACGTCCCCTTCGAGGGCGCGCGGCAGGCCGGAATCGTCGGGCCCGCGCAGGCCGTCGGCCACCTCGTCGCCTTCGACCTGGTACCGGGCGCGGACCGCAAGGCCGCCGCCGCGCTGCTGCGCCGCTGGTCGGACGCGGTACGGACGATGACGCGACCGGGGACGCGGAGCGGGACCTCGCCGGGGGGCCGGGACGCGCTGCCCTCGTCGTACGACGATCAGATCGCGTACGACGCCGGGCCGTCCTCGCTGACGGTCACCTTCGGTTTCGGCCGGAGCTTCTTCGGCCGTACGGGGCTGACCGGGCGGTTGCCCGGGGCGCTGGCGCCGCTGCCGGACTTCGCGGGCGACGCCCTCGACCCGAAGCGGAGCAACGGCGATCTGTGGCTGCAGATCGGCGCGGACGACGCGTTGGTCGCCTTCCACGCGCTGCGCGTGCTCCAGAAGGCGGCGCGGGACACCGCCGGGGTGCGCTGGCAGATGAACGGGTTCAACCGGACGCCGGGCGCGACCGCGCACCCGATGACCGGGCGCAATCTGATGGGCCAGATCGACGGGACCAACAATCCGAAGCCGACCGACGCCGATTTCGATCAGCGGATCTTCGTACCGGCGGGCGGCTCCGCCGACTCCGGCTCCCCGGCCTGGATGGCGGGCGGTTCGTACGCCGTCGTCCGCCGCATCCGGATGCTGCTGGACTCCTGGGACCATCTGTCGGTGGCCCGGCAGGAGAAGGTGATCGGCCGCCGCAAGTCGGACGGGGCGCCGCTGTCGGGCGGCACCGAGACCACGCCGGTCGACCTGGCGAAGGTCGGCGCGGACGGCGCCCTGGCCATCGCGGGCGACGCGCACGTCCGGGTCGCGGCCCCGGCCTCCAACGGCGGCGCCGCCATGCTGCGGCGGGCGTTCTCGTACCACGACGGCATCGGGACGGACGGGACTCCGGACGCCGGGCTGCTCTTCGTGGCCTGGCAGGCCGATCCGCTCAAGGGTTTCGTGCCGGTGCAGCGCAAGCTGGACGGCGGCGACGGCCTGTCGCGCTTCCTGCGGCACGAGGCGAGCGGCCTCTTCGCGGTGCCGGGCGGCTGCGGACCCGGAGAATACGTGGGTCAGCGGCTGCTCGAAGGGTGATCGCACGATCTGGTGGCGGCGTTCCGGGCTGATGAACAGACCGGCATTCCGGGTCGGTGCGGGCCATTAGGCTGAACGCATGTCGCCAGCGAGCCGTTATACCTATCTGGGTCCCGAAGGCACGTTCACCGAGGCCGCGCTGCGGCTGCTGCCCGAGGCCGCCACGCGCGAGCTGGTACCGATGGTGTCGGTGCCCGCGGCGCTCGACGCGGTGCGCAACGGCGAGGCGGGCGGTGCGCTGGTCCCGATCGAGAACTCCGTCGAGGGCGGCATCACCGCCACGCTCGACGAGCTGGCGTTCGGCGACCCGCTGATGATCTACCGCGAGGTGCTGCTGCCGATCGCCTTCGCGCTGCTGGTCAGGCCGGGCACCGCGCTGTCCGACGTGAAGACGGTGACCGGGCACCCGGCCGCACAGTCTCAGGTGCGCAACTGGCTGTCGGGCAATCTGCCCGACGCGGTGTGGGAGTCGGCCGCGTCGAACGCGGACGGCGCGCGGCTGGTGCAGGAGGGCCGCTTCGACGGCGCCTTCGCGGGCGAGTTCGCGGCGCCGACGTACGGTCTCGAACCGCTGGCCACCGACATCCGCGACGCGCAGAACGCGACGACGCGCTTCGTGCTCGTCGGGCGTCCGGCGCGGCTGGCGGCGCCGACCGGCGCGGACAAGACGTCGGCGGTGTTCTGGCTGCGCGACGACCACCCCGGCGCGCTGCTCGAACTCCTCCAGGAGTTCGCGATCCGCGGGGTGAACCTGATGCGGATCGAGTCCCGGCCGACCGGTCGCGGCCTCGGTCAGTACTGCTTCTCGGTGGACGCCGAGGGTCACCTCACGGACCGCCGGGTCGGCGAGACGCTGATGGGGCTGCGCCGCCGCTGCCTGAACGTCCGCTTCCTCGGTTCGTACCCCCGGGCCGACGAGGTCGAGGTGCGGGTGGCGCGGGGAACGACGGACTCGGAGTTCACGGACGCGGCGGACTGGCTGAACCGGGCGCTGGACGGGCGGGCCTGAGGCGGGCGCTGGACGGGCTGCCCTGAGGCGGGCGGGCCTGAACCGGGCGGCACTGAACCGGGCAGGTCTGAACCGGGCAGGGCGTGTTCTTCCACCGTGGGGAAAAGTTATCCACAGGCTTCGAGCGCAGCCTGTGGGTAACTGGGGACATGTCGACACAGCAACCCGACCTAGTCGACAAATCTGTACACAGACACCATCGCTGTCCACAGCGGGGCAGGTCACCCCTCGTCACCCCAATTCCCCCGACCAACTCTCCCGAGGGAACACTTCTCACTCGAAAGTGAGTGTGGAACGGGTTTGAAGGGGGAATCCATAGCCGAGCATCGAGCCCGGCCGAAAGATCTCCCTCCTTCTCCACAGATCTTCCCCACACCCTGTGGACAAAGAATGGAAATCCCCAGCAGCCTGTGGATAACTTTCGGCCGGACGGCCCCCGAGAGGCCCGCGAAGGCCCCGCCGGAGCCCCGGCGGCGATGATCAACTCCGGTTCTCCACAGGCGCGATGACCCGGGGGAGGGACGCGGCGAATTTGGTTGACCGTCCCCCCTTTCTCCCCTTTACGGAATTTCCTCGCTTTACCCCCGAAGCGGACAAAGCACACCATAAAGTCCGTAAGTTGTCGCGGCCGATGCCCGCTCCCCGGTAACCTGGTCGCGTGATTGACCTTCGTCTGCTTCGTGAGGACCCCGACCGTGTGCGCGCCTCGCAGCGCGCCCGTGGAGAGGACGTCGCGCTCGTCGACTCCCTCCTCTCCGCCGACGAGCGGCGCAGGTCGTCCAGTACCCGCTTCGACGAGCTGCGCGCCGAGCAGAAGCAGCTCGGCAAGCTGATCCCGAAGGCGCAGGGCGAGGAGAAGGCCGAGCTGCTCAAGCGGACCGGCGAGCTGTCGGCCGCCGTCAAGGCCGCGGACGCCGAGCAGCACGAGGCGGCGGAAGAGGCCCAGCGGCTCCTGCTCCAGCTCGGCAACCTCGTCCACCCGGACGCGCCGATCGGCGGCGAGGAGGACTTCGTCGTCCTCGAACAGCACGGCGCGCCGCGCGACTTCGCCGCCGAGGGCTTCACCCCCAAGGACCACCTGGAGCTGGGCGAACTGCTCGGCGCCATCGACGTCGACCGCGGCGCCAAGGTGTCCGGCTCGCGCTTCTACTACCTGACCGGTGTCGGCGCCCTGCTCGAACTGGCCCTGGTCAACGCGGCCGTCGCGCAGGCCACCGCCGCCGGCTTCACGCCCGTCCTGACTCCGACCCTGGTCAAGCCGTCCGCGATGGCGGGCACCGGCTACCTCGGCCAGGTCGAGGACGACGTCTACTACCTGGAGAAGGACGACCTGTACCTGGTCGGCACCTCCGAGGTCCCGCTCGCCGCGTACCACATGGACGAGATCATCGACGCGGGCAAGCTGCCGCTGCGCTACGCCGGTTTCTCGCCCTGCTACCGGCGCGAGGCGGGCTCGTACGGCAAGGACACCCGCGGCATCATCCGCGTCCACCAGTTCGACAAGGTGGAGATGTTCGTCTACACCACGCCGGAGGACGCGGAGGCCGAGCACCAGCGGCTGCTGGCCTGGGAGAAGCAGTGGCTGTCCGCGCTCGAGCTGCCGTTCCAGGTGATCGAGCTGGCCTCGGGCGACCTGGGCTCCTCGGCGTCGCGGAAGTTCGACTGCGAGGCGTGGATCCCGACGCAGGGCAAGTACCGCGAGCTGACCTCGACGTCGAACACGACCGAGTACCAGTCCCGCCGCCTGTCGATCCGGCTGCGTGACGAGAAGGGCACCCGGCCGCTGGCCACGCTGAACGGCACGCTGTGCGCGGTGCCGCGGACGATCGTGGCGATCCTGGAGAACCACCAGCTCGCGGACGGTTCCGTACGGGTGCCGGAAGTGCTGCGGCCGTACCTGGGCGGCCGGGAGCTGCTGGAGCCCGTCACGTCCAGCGCCAAGTGAGCGAGTCGGAGGCCGGCGCCCTCGCCGGTACGGGACCGGGTGCGGGGGCCGCGGACGGAGCCGAAGCCGTGACCGGCGCCGGTACCGTCACCGGAGCCGCGGACAGAGCCATGGACAGGGCCGCGTACAGGGCTCCGGCCGCCGACGCGATCGACGCGGCGCGGCTTCCGTACCGGATGGTCGCCACCGACCTGGACGGGACGCTGCTGCGCGGCGACAACACCGTCTCGCGGGTGACGAGGGACGCGCTCGCCGCGACGGTGGCGGCGGGCGCGGTGCACATCATCGTCACCGGCCGCTCGGTGCCGTGGACCCGGCACGTACTGGACGATCTCGGGTACGAGGGCCTGGCGGTCTGCGGCCAGGGCGCGCAGCTCTACGACGCGGGCGCGCACCGGCTGCTGACCTCGGTCACCCTCGACCGGCAGCTCGCCGGGCTCGCGCTGGCCAAGATCGAGGCCGAGGTGGGCCCGCTCTTCCTCGCGGCCAGCCGCGACGGCCTGGCCGGCGACGTCCTGATCGGCGAGGGGTACCGGTACAACCCCGAGCTGCCGGTCATCCTCATGTCGGACCCGGCCGAACTGTGGTCCGCGCCCATCAACAAGCTGTACATACAGCACCCGGAGCTGGGGGACGACGGTCTGGCGCGGGCCGCCCGCGAGGTGGCCGGTGACCTGGTGGGCGTGACGATGGCGGGCGAGGGCATCGTGGAACTGCTGCCGCTCGGCCTCACCAAGGCGACCGGGCTCTCGCTGGCCGCGCGGCGGCTCGGCGTGACGGCCGCCGAGACGATCGCCTTCGGTGACATGCCCAACGACCTGCCGATGTTCGCCTGGGCGGGGTACGGCGTGGCGATGGCCAACGCCCATCCGGAGCTGCGGCGGGTCGCCGACGAGGTGACGCTGTCGAACGACGAGGACGGCATCGCGGTGGTGCTGGAACGGCTCTTCGGGCCGTTCTGAACGGCCCGGCCGGGTGTGCCGGGGGTGCGCAGGAGGCCGGGGCGGGGCTGAAACGTGTCGGGGCGGGGTCGGGGTGTGTCGGGGCTGGGTCGCGGCGCTCAGGCGGTCTTCTCGCGGGCGCGCCCCGGCGGCGTGATCGCGTAACAGCTCAGGCCGATCAGCGCGGCCGTGAAGTGGCCGAGGTCGGTGTAGGTCGCGTCGCCGAGCAGCGGATAGCCGAAGAAGCCCAGCACGCCGAGGAGATATCCCCAGCGCCAGGGGCGCGGCACCAGATACGTGAGGACGCCGACGATGCCCGCGAGGCCGTAGCTGACCCCGATGTCCACGGTGTGCGCGAGGGAGCGCGGCAGCCGCTGGTCCCTGATGCCGAACATGACGGCCTTCTCGCTGACGAGCGTCGCGCCGATGTGCGCGGTCGCGACGACGACCAGCCAGCGCCAGGTGCCGAGCCAGCGTTCGGCCGGGGCGTGGATCAGCTCGAAGAGGAAGAAGTAGAGGACGAGGCCCGAGGGCGTCTCTATCCACAGGGCACTGGCGAACAGCACCCGCAGCGGGTGCTGCCGCAGCTGGACCAGGTTGGTGCTGACGTGGTGCAGCAGATACGAGCGGACGTGCGGCGACACGACGGCGACGATGCCGCTGGTGATGATCAGGATCAGCAGCCAGATGTGGGTGCCGGGCGAGGCACGTATCCACTGCGCGGCGAAGCGCCGCGCGTCACGCGGGGTGACGCGGCGGCGCTCGCGGGCGGCGGTGGAGGACTCGTGAGCCGGGGCCATCGCGACCAGTCTTCACCGATCACAGCCGGGCTGCGACTCGCTCCCTTCCATTGACACCGCATTCACAGCTTGCGCCGCCGTCACACCGTGTTCCCGTTCCTGCGGGTGGTCATTTCCCTGCCGGTGCCTCGGCCCCGGCCCCTTCCCTGTGGGTGCCTCGGCCCCGGTCCCTTCCCTGCGGGTGACGTACCCCGGTCCCTACTCCTCACCCGCGAGCTTGAGGGTGCGCAGCTTGTGTCCGGCGAACCAGGTGGTGCCGACGGTGACCACCGCGAGCAGCACGATCGCGGTCGGCAGACCGACGTCGGAACTGACGATGCCGCCGTGGCCCAGCTTCTGCGCGACCGCGAGCGACCACTGCTGGACGCTGAGGGTCCTGGCGCCCGGCACCACATTGCCGATGACGGACTCCCAGACCAGCGCGTAGACCAGGCCGACGATCACCGCGTGCCGGGTGAGGACGCCGAGCATCAGGAAGATCGCCGCGTAGGCGACGGACGCGACGGCGGCGGCGACCCCGAAGGCGACCGCGACGTTCTGCCCGTTGCCGTTGAGGATGAATCCGGCGAGCAGGGTGGGGATGGCGGAGAAGGCGGCGACCACGCCTATCGCCACGATGAGCTTGGTGGACACGATCGTGGACCGTCTGATCGGCTTGGCCAGCAGGTAGACGATCGCGCCGTCGTCGATCTCCGGGCCGATGGCGCCGGTGCCGGCGATGACGCCGACCAGCGGGACCATCGCGCTGAGCGCGAAGCCCTGGAGGATGTCGTTGGCGGTGGAGTCGTCCGCGCCGGTCAGCGCGCGGACCGCGACGGAGATGATCAGCAGCAGCATCGGCAGCGCGAAGAGCAGCAGGGCGCGGCGACGGCCGAGCAGCGCGCGGTAGGTGAGCCGGGCCACGGTGGGGTGGAACACGGCGGGCCCTGAGCGGGCGGGGGCCGCGGCCCTGCCGCTCGGCGGCGCGGGGGTCTGTGTGGCGGACATCTGTGTCGGCTCCTTATGCCGTGACCAGGTAGGAGAAGACGCTCTCCAGGGACTCGTCGGACGGCGAGACGGTGAAGAGCCGGATGCCGTGGTCGCGGGCGATCCGGGGCAGGAATTCGGTGAATCCGGCGAAGTCGATGGCCTGGACGCGCAGCGCCTTCTCCGACCAGTCCAGCTCGATCGCGGCGGTGGACGCGTGCGCGATCAGCACGGACGCGAGCAGCCGGTCGTCGCTCGACCGTACGAGATAGCGGTGCGGGCGGTCGGTCATCAGGCGGCGGATCTTGCGGAAGTCGCCGGAGGCCGCGTGGCGCCCCGCCACCACGACCTCGATGTGGTGGGCGAGCTGCTCGACCTCCTCCAGGATGTGCGAGGAGAACAGGACGGTCCTGCCCTCGGCGCCCATCCGCCGCAGCAGCTCCATCAGGTGCAGCCGCTGCCGGGGGTCCATGCCGTTGAACGGCTCGTCGAGCAGCAGCACCGACGGGTCGTGGACCAGCGCGGACGCCATCTTGGCGCGCTGCCGCATGCCCTTGCTGTACGTGTCGATCTGCCGGTCCTGGGCGTACTCCATCTCGACCGTGGCCAGCGCCCGGCGGGCGGCGGCGTCCGGGTCGGGCAGGCCGTGCAGCTCCGCGTTGGCGACCACGAACTCGCGGGCGGTGAGGAAGTCGTACATCGCCTCGCGCTCGGGCACGATGCCGATCTCGCGGTACGACTGCTCATTGCGCCAGATGGGCGTCCCGTCGAGGGTGACGGCGCCGGTGGAGGGGGCCAGGAAGCCCGCCATCATGTTGATGAGGGTGGATTTTCCGGCGCCGTTGGGGCCGAGCAGGCCGGTGACGCCGGGGCCGATCGTCATGGTGATGTCGTTGACCGCCACCACGTTGCCGAACCAGCGCGAGACGTTGTCGATGCTGATCGTCGTCACGAGAGACCGACCTTCTGGTAGCGGCGCATCAGGAGGCCGAAGCTGCCGGTGATGATGGTGAGGACGGCCAGCAGGTAGACGATGCCGGCCAGCGCGTCCGGCGGTCCCGAGGCGTGCGGGAAGGCCGAGCTCGCGCCGAGGAACCAGGTCTGGAAGCCGTCGATCAGCGTGATCGGCGAGAAGAGGCCGAGCCAGCCGATCACCTCGTAGTTCTCCTGC
This sequence comes from Streptomyces sp. NPDC003300, assembly GCF_040610915.1. Lineage (NCBI taxonomy): Bacteria > Bacillati > Actinomycetota > Actinomycetes > Kitasatosporales > Streptomycetaceae > Streptomyces > Streptomyces sp. NPDC003300. The sequence goes on from NZ_JBEXNE010000005.1 coordinate 225,965, forward strand.
ACGGAGGCGACGCCCTGGACGCTGGAGACCGCGCCGTAGGTGATGACGAACACCGCGATGATCGCGGCGACGCCGAAGCCGCGGCGCGGGGTGATCGCGGCGATGACGAGCGCGATGCCCGCGAAGAGCAGCGACAGCAGGAGTACGGACACCAGACCCTTCGCGAACCCGGCGGTCTGGGTGCCGAAGCTGAGCTTCGCCAGCAGCGCGCCGATGTAGAGGATGAGCAGGGGCAGCGCGGTCAGCAGGAACAGCGCCGTGGCGAGCGCCGCGTATTTGGCGGCCACGTAGTCGACGCGCTCGATGGGCCGCGAGAAGTACAGCGGCGTGGTCTTGAACCGCAGGTCGCGGGAGACCGACTGCGGGGCCTGCGAGGCGACGAAGAGGGTGATGACCGCCTGGAGGATCACCGCGTAACGGGTGTAGTCGACCGGCAGCTTCGTCATGTTGGTGAAGATCGCGACCGCCACCATGATCAGCGCGGGCGCGCACATCGCGGCGAGCAGGATCATCGGCAGCACCTTGGACTTCGCGCTGCGGCCGAGGCCGTACGCGCCGCGCAGGCTCTGGCTGAAGAGGGAGCGCCGGGCGTAGGCGCGGCCGAGGCGCGGGCCGGTGTACTTGCGGTAACCGATGTTGTGGATGACGTCGGGGGCGGTGCCGGTGCCCGGGGGGCCGGGGTTCGGCGTGCCGGGCGTCACCGTGTCAGGCTGCGTCACGGCCTTCTCCTTCCTTGGTCAGGGTCGCGGTGTCCGGGGTGTTCGGGGTGCTCGTGTCGTGCGAAGTGCTCGTGTCGTGCGAAGTGCTCTTGCCGGGCCGGGTGCCGGGGTCGTGCGGGGGGTCGGGGTCCGGGCGGTCGGGGTCGTCCGGGTCGTCGTACGTCAGGTCCTCGTCGTCCGTGAACAGCTCGGCGATGCGGTGGCGGCGCTGCTCCATGCGCACCAGGCCGACCCCGAGTGCGGCGACGGCGTCGCGGACGGTGTCGTACGTCGCGTCGTCCGCTATGTCGACGTGCAGCAGGTGGCCCTTGGTCTGGGCGGTGAGCCCGGCGCCGGCCAGCGCGGCCAGCAGCTCCTTCTCACGGTCGGTGACCTCGACCGCGAGCGACGCCGTGGCCTGCGTGAAGTCGCTGGTGGAGGAGGCGCGCAGCAGTGTGCCGCCGTCGATGACGACGATGTGGTCGCTGGTGCGCTCCAGCTCGCCGAGCAGGTGCGAGGTGACCAGCACCGAGATGCCGAAGTCGGTGTGCACGCGGCGGATCAGGCCCAGCATCTCGTCGCGGCCCGCCGGGTCGAGGCCGTTGGTCGGCTCGTCGAGCAGGACGAGCTGCGGGTCGTGGACCAGCGCCTGCGCGAGCTTGACGCGCTGCTTCATGCCCGTCGAGTAGCCGCCCATCGGGCGGTACCGCTCCTCGTAGAGGCCGACGTGGCGCAGCGTGTCGGCGGTCCGCTCGCGCGCGGCGGTCGGCGGCAGCCCCGACATCCGGGCCATGTGGACGACGAATTCGGTCGCCGAGACGTCGGGCGGCAGGCAGTCGTGCTCGGGCATGTAGCCGACGAGGCCGCGAATCTCGGCGCCGTTGGTGGCCACGTCGAGTCCGAGCACGGCGGCACGACCCTCGGTCGCCGGGGACAGTCCCAGCAGGATCTTGATCAGGGTCGATTTCCCGGCGCCGTTGGCACCCACCAGCCCGGTCACACCGGGGGTGATGTCGACGGTCAGCCGGTCAAGAGCGGTCACCCTCGGGTACCGCTTGCTCAGGCTTTCGGTAGCGATCACAGTCACGTGTCCGACCGTAGTGGCGGGCGCCACGCTCCCGCGTCCGTCCCGAGGATCGGATCCTCCGCGATCGAGGTACTCCTGCGGGCTGACCACCCGTAGGGGTCGGGGGGTTTCCGGGAGTTATCCACAGGGGGTCGCGGGGCTCTTGACCTTGCCACGAGCCGATGTCACATTGATTGCTGTCAGCTTTCGAATGTCGGCGCGGGGTCTGGGGTGAGCGGCCATGGGCGAGGGGTGGGACGGCGGGCGCGACGGGTTCCGTGAGGTCGACGGGCTCGGCGGGTTCCGTGAGGTGCAGCGGCTGGCGTACGCGTGCGCGGAGGCGGTCGCGGCGGAGCTGCGGCCGGGGATGACCGAGCGGGACGCGGCGCACGCGATGCGGGTGTGGGCGCGGGAGCGCGGGGTCCGCGACTGGTTCCATCTGCCCTTCGCCTGGTTCGGCGACCGTACGGCCTTCACCGGCTTCAAGGTGCCGCTCCAGTTCTTCCCGACCGGGCGGCGGCTCGAACCCGGCATGCCGTTCATCCTCGACCTGGCCCCTGTTTACGCGGGCTGCACCGCCGACGTCGGCTACTCCGGTTCGCTCGGCCCCAATCCGGTGCAGGAACGGCTGATGGCGGATCTGCGCGAGCACCGCGAGCTGATCCTGCGCGGGGTGCGCGAGCGGCGCCCGCTGCGCACCGTCTACCAGGACGTCGACCGGCTGATGGTCAGGCAGGGGTACGCCAACCGGCATCGCGCGTATCCCTTCGGCGTGATCGCCCACAAGGTCGACCGGGTGCGCGAGCGCCGCTGGTCGCCGCGGATCGCCGGGTTCGGCACGCGGAGCCTGAAGGGGCTGGCCTCCGACGCGCTGCACGGACACCGCGAGGGCTGGTCACCGCTGTGGAGTCCGCACCGCATGTCCGACCACCCCCCATACCCCGGTCTGTGGGCGGTGGAGCCACATGTGGGATTCCGCGGCACCGGCGCGAAGTTCGAGGAGATCCTCGTGGTCACGGAGACCGACGCCTACTGGCTGGACGACGACCTGCCGCACGTCAGGCGCTGGCGGGAGACGGACGCGGACACGAGGACGGGATCGATGTCGAGGTCACGGATGGGGACGGGCACGGAATCGGGTTCGGGGACTGGGACGGGGGTGGCGGCATGACGCGGGACCAGTGGGAAGAGCGGGACGACCGGGACGAGGGCGCGGGTCCGGGCGAGGGCGGCGAGAGCCCGGGCGAAGCGGTACGGGACGGGGAGGCGCGGGACGGGGCGGCCGACGCGGCGGCGCGGGAGAGGTTCGTGACCGGGGGCGGCGGCGTACGGCTGTGCGTCGCCGAGTACGGGGACGCGGCGCTGCCGACGGTGGTGCTGGTGCACGGCTACCCGGACAGCAAAGAGGTGTGGTCGGAGGTGGCCGGGCTGCTGGCCGACCGCTTCCACGTGGTGCTCTACGACGTGCGCGGGCACGGCAGGTCGAGCGCCCCGGCGCGGCTCAAGGGCGGCTTCACGCTGGAGAAGCTCACCGAGGACTTCCTGGCGGTGGCGGACGCGGTCAGCCCGGACCGCCCGGTGCACCTGGTCGGGCACGACTGGGGTTCGGTGCAGGGCTGGGAATTCGTCACGGTCGGCGGGACCGAGGGCCGGATCTCCTCCTTCACCTCGATCTCGGGCCCGTCGCTCGACCACTTCGGCCACTGGATCAAGCGCCGGGTGCGCCGCCCCACCCCGCGCCGGGTCGCCCAAGTGGTCGGCCAGGGGGCCAAGTCCTGGTACGTGTACGCGCTGCACACCCCGGTGCTGCCGGAGCTGGCCTGGCGCGGAGCGCTCGGCAAGCAGTGGCCCAAGCTGCTCTCCCGCGCCGAGAAGCTGCCGTCCGACGGCTACCCGACCGCCTCGCTCCCCGAGGACGCGGCGCACGGCGCCTGGCTGTACCGGGACAACGTCCGCCGCAGGCTGGGCAGTCCGCGCACCGACGCGTACGCCCATGTCCCCGTGCAGCTCATCACGCCGACCGGCGACGCCTTCTTGTCGCAGCGGCTCTACGACGACCTGGAGCAGTGGGTGCCCCGGCTGACCCGGCGCACCGTGGCCGCCAAGCACTGGGTGCCGCGCTCCCGGCCCGAGCAACTGTCGCGCTGGATCGGCGAGTTCGTCACGGCGCACGAGTACGGCGGCCCCGCCGTCCCGGCCGCGACCTCGACCGTCACCGGGGCGGGCGGGACGGTGCTCGGGAAGGCGGAGACCGGCGCCAAGGAGCGGTTCGGCGGCCAACTGGTGCTGGTCACCGGCGCGGCCAGCGGCATCGGCCGGGCCACCGCCTTCGCCTTCGCGGAGGCGGGCGCGCGGATCGTCGCGGTGGACCGGGACGCGGAAGGCGCCGCCAGAACGGCCGAGTTGGCCCGGCTGATCGGCGCGCCCGACGCGTGGCCCGAGACCGTCGACGTGTCGGACGCCGAGGCGATGGAGGAACTGGCCGAGCGCACGGCCGGCCTCCACGACGTCCCCGACGTGGTGGTGAACAACGCGGGGATCGGTCTGGCGGGGGCCTTCCTCGACACCACACCCGAGGACTGGAAGCAGGTGCTCGACGTCAATCTGTGGGGCGTCATCCACGGCTGCCGCCTGTTCGGCCGGCAGATGGTGGAGCGCGGCCAGGGCGGGCACATCGTCAACACCGCGTCGGCCGCCGCCTTCCAGCCGTCCCGCTCCCTGCCCGCGTACAGCACGTCGAAGGCGGCGGTGCTGATGCTCAGCGAGTGCCTGCGGGCGGAGTTGGCGCCGCACGGCATCGGGGTGAGCGCGATCTGCCCGGGGCTGGTCAACACGCCCATCACCCGCAGCGCGCGGTTCGCGGGGGTCGGCGAGGAGGAGCAGGAGCGGCGCAGGGCGCGGTCCGCCCGGCTCTACGGGCTGCGCAACTACCCGCCGGAGAAGGTCGCCCGCGCGATCGTCCGGGCGGTGGAGCGCAACTCCGCGGTCGTCCCGGTCACGCCGGAGGCCCGCGGGGCGCGGCTGCTGTCCCGGCTCTCCCCCAAGACTCTGCGGGCGCTGGCCCGCGTGGACCCGCCGCTGTAGCCCCGCCGCCGGCTCACCACCGGCACCCTGCTGGCAGCACCGATCCCCACGCCGACACCGCCGATCTTCTCCGAAGGAGGACGCACCGCCATGAGTTACGCGATCAAGCCGCGCCGGGTCACGTTCGACTGGAAGCAGACCCCTCTGCACTGGATTCCGGGCGAGCCGACCGCGACGCACGTCATCAATGTGCTGCATCTGCTGCTGCCCGCGGGGGAGCGGTGGTTCGTGAAGGTGTTCAAGGAGGCGCTCCCCTACGTCAGTGACGAGCAACTGCTCAAGGACGTCAAGGGGTTCATGGGCCAGGAGGCCACCCACAGCGTGCAGCACGCGTATGTACTGGAGCACCTGGCCGAGCAGAATCTCGACACCAGCGGCTACACCAAGCACGTGGAGTGGATGTTCGACGTGCTGCTCGGCGAGAAGCCGCCGTGGGGCGCGCCGGTCACCCGGCGCGAGTGGCTGCGGTTCCGGCTGTCGCTGATCGCGGCGATCGAGCACTTCACCGCCGTCCTCGGCGACTGGATCCTGGACGCCGACGCGCTGGACGAGGTGGACACCGACGAGGTGATGCTGGACCTGCTGCGCTGGCACGGCGCGGAGGAGGTCGAGCACCGGGCGGTCGCGTTCGACATGTACCAGCACGTCGGCGGGGGCGGCGTGGGGCGGTATCTGCGGCGCGCGGAGGGCATGGCGTTCGCGTGGCCGACGCTGTTCTATCTGTGGGTGGTCGGGGCCCGCTACCTGATGCGGCACGACCCGGGGCTGGTCAAGGGCAAGTACCTGTTCAGGAACCACCGCGCCGCCGCCCGCCGCGGCCTGCTGCCGTCCTGGGCCGCGCTCAACGGGGCGATGCCCAGGTACCTGCGCCGGTCGTACCATCCGTCACAGGAGGGGTCGCTGAGGAAGGCCGTCGAGTATCTGGCCATGTCCCCCGCGGCCAGGGCCAGCGAAAGACCGGCGGGCCGCACCGCGGCCTCCTGACCACCGAGGAGTACGGAGGAGTGTGGGCGTGACCACCGCCGCCGAGCAGCGCGCGTACCGGATCGAGGACCTGTCCCATCTGAGCGGGACGACGGTCCGTACGATCCGCGCCTACACCGATCGCGGGCTGCTCCCGAAGCCGGAGCGCCGCGGCCGGGCCAATGTGTACGACGACACGCATCTGGCTCGGCTGCGGCAGATCGCCGATCTCCTGGAGCGCGGCTACACGCTGGCCAGCATCAAGGAGCTGCTGGCGGCGTGGGACGCGGGCACCGGCCTCGGCGGAGTGCTCGGCCTGGTCGGGGAGGTGGACCGGCCGTGGTCGGACGAGACGCCCGCGCGCATCAGCCTGGCCGAGCTGATCGAGGCGTTCGGCGGGACGGCGGATCTGACGGCCGTCGAGGAGGGCCTGCAACTGGGCATCCTGGAGCCGGTGCCGGGCAGCGACGAGGAATTCCTCGTACCGAGCCCCCAGGAGCTGGCGGTCGCCGCGGAGCTGCACGCCGCCGGTGTGCCGCTGCCCGCGATCACCGGCCATCTGCGGGAGCTGCGGGTCCAGGTCGAGCACATCTCGGAGCGGTTCCTGGAGTTCACCACGGAGTACGTCTTCGAGCGGTTCCTGCGCCACCCGCCGACCGACGAGGAGGCCGAGGAGGCGGCGGCCCTGGTCCGGCGGCTGCGCCCGCTGGCCCAGCAGACCGTGGACGCGGAGCTGGCACGCGCCATGCGGATGCTCGCCACCGAGCACGTACGCCGTCACCTCGGCGACGCCGTGCTCCCCGCGCCGCCGCCGCGCCCGGCCGCCGAGCCGCCCTCGCACGTCCCGGTGCCGCTCCCGGCGGCCACGGTCGCCGCGGTCCGGGAGCTGGTCGGGCCCGACCACGTACCGGAGTTCGTGACGGCCGCCGCCGACCGGGAGATCGCGGCCCGCCGCATGGACGCCCTGACCGACCGGCGCCCCGACGACCCGACGCACTGACGACCTTGCACACTGACCACCCGGCGCGCGGATCAGGCCAGTTGGGCGGGGGCCTCCAGGGCGATCCGCTCGAAGGCGGCGGGGTCGGTGTCGAAGTCGCTGTCGGGGATGGGCCAGTGGATGACCATCTCGTCGATCCCGGCCTCCGCGTGGCGGCCCGCGAAGTCCACGAAGGCGTCCACCGACTCCAGCGGGCGCCCCTGGTCAGGGGTGAAGCCGGTCAGCATCACCTTCGGCACCTTCAGCACGTCCCGCCCGGCCTGCGCACACGCCGCGCCCAGCCGTTCCACCTGCCCGCGTACCGCCGCCAGCGACTCCTCCGGCGTCCCCGTCTCGTACAGCGCCGGGTCCCCCGTCGTCACCCACGCCTGCCCGTACCGCGCGGCCAGCCGCATCCCCCGCGGTCCCGTCGCCGCCACCGCGAACGGAATCCTCGGCCGCTGCACACACCCCGGAATCGTCCGCGCCTCGTGCGCCGAGTAGAACTCCCCCTCGTACGACACCTGGCCGTTCGTCAACAGCCGGTCCAGCAGCCGTACGAACTCCCCGAACCGATCCGCCCGCTCCCGCGGCGACCACGGCTCCTGCCCCAGCGCCGTCGCGTCGAACCCGCTCCCCCCGGCACCGATCCCCAGCGTCACCCGCCCCTCGCTCACGTCGTCGAGCGTCATCAAGTCCTTGGCGAGCGTGACCGGGTGCCGGAAATTCGGCGACGTCACCAGGGTGCCCAGGCGCATCCGGCCGGTGACCGCGGCAGCGGCGGTCAGGGTCGGCACCGCGCCGTACCACGGCTTGTCCCGGAAGCTCCGCCAGGACAGATGGTCATACGTATAGGCGGTCCCGAACCCCAGATCCTCGGCCCGCCGCCACACCTCCCGCCCCTCGGCGGCCCAGCGGTAGATCGGCAGAATCACAACACTCAGACGCATATGAGCGACCCTATGTCGAACTGTGTCCGCGAGCTGGCAGGGTTGACGGCATGGAACCCCCCGCTGGAGCCGTCGACTCGAAAATCCAGATCGCGGACAGTTTCGACGTTCCGTTGTTCGTACGGCACAGTTCACCGCTGGCCCCGGCTCCTCGCCCCAATCCCGTTCAAGTCAGCCATGTACACAGTGCCTGGCCCACCCCTGGAGGGATTGCACCCGACGGCGCCTTTCTCGTCCGTACGACCTGGAGGGATCTCCTGGACGCCGCCACGACAGTGGGCAGGGACATCGCCCCGTGGCTGACCGCCGTGCCACACCTGGCGCGTCACGAGATCACCTCTCGAAGGCATCCTCTAGCGGCCTACTTGATCCGCCAGCGGACCATCGGTTCTCCGGGTCAGGGCTCCGGGCAGGAGATCGTACCCAGCGTTGTCTATACGCACGGAACCGAAGACTCAACGCGTTCGGCGTTCGGTTACCACATCGGCATGACGATGGCCGAATGGGCCTGCCGCGGTCTCATGGGTCTGGGGCCGACGACTCACGCGGAGAGTGCTGTGCCACCGGGGGCCACCGAGGAGTGGAAGAAACAGAAGAGTCTCCCGGATCTCTTTGGAGCGCATCCGGTGACGTCGGAACTCTGGCTGGTGGAGGCGAAGGGCGGCCGTCGCCTCCCGGTGAGCGCACGAAAGAAGGGCGCGCGGCAGTTGGCCGTTGAGGCGGTACTGCCGAGTCCGTACCGCAAGATCCTGTGCGGAACCAGCCTTGAGCGCCGGCTCTTCATGATGATCGACATTGAAAAAGATCTCCGGGCCGATGCCGCAGCCGCAGCCGCCGTGCCATCGAGCAGCGTGGACGAGGCCGATGAGGAGGCCTTGCGGAGGGATGACGACGTGTTGCTCGACCTGGCCAGGTCCAGACTGCTCACTTACCTCGCACTCAGCTCTCTACCCCGCGCCGCGCTGCGGCTGGCTCCGGTCGGAGCGGGAAGCGGTCGACGAAGTACGGCGGCAGCTGGGCTCGTACGACTGCTGGAGCGCGACAGCGGGACCGCGGAGCTTCGGCGGCAACTCGGACCCGACGCCATGACCGAAGCGGGCATTCGCAGGCACGAAGGCGTGGACATGTTGATCGCGAGGCTTCCCGGCTCGGATCTCATGCTCGGTCTGTCGCGACGACTGTACGGTGCCTGCCGCGCAATCGCTGAGGAAGAACGGGCCTTGGTCCGCCGCACCCAGGAGAAATTTCCCGAACTCCGCACGATCGAGGGCCTCCGGCCGGGGCGCAGTGAGATCGCTCTGAGCGACAGTCTCTACGAGCGACGAGTACGCGATCGCTCCGAATACCTGACCATGGCACGCAACCGGGAGCGGAGCAGGCTCGGTCAAGCGGCGCGCCGTGGCTTCGCCGATGGGGAGGAAACGTCGTGGCTGCAACTGACGGACGTGTCACCCCGACTCGTACTCCCGGACGCAAATGGCTACCTCGAGGCCGCCACGCCGGACACCTATCTGGCGGTGGAGCGCGAATCCATTGACGAGCAGACGGCCTGACCGCGTCGGCGGACGGACGCTGTCGCAGAGCCCCACCATGCGCATACCATAGTATGCTCGGACCATGGCTGATACGACGCGCATCACCGTGACTCTGCCCACTGAACAGGTGACAGAGCTGAAGAAGCTCACTGACAACGTCTCCGGTTACGTCGCCGAGGCAGTGGCCCGACAGATCCGGCATCAGCTGCTCGGCGCGGATCTGCGCAACCACGAAGAAGAGCACGGGGCCTTCAGTGAAGAAGAAGTGATGGAGGCCCGCGAACGGATTTTCGGCGCGGCGGAGTCCGCGGGTGGCGCGAGCGCCGCGTGAACCAGCACATCGAGACTGTCGTTCTGGACAGTGAAGGGCTGTCCGCATGGATCGCCCAGGACCGGAAGATCCTGACCCTGTTCAAGGTGTTCCACGAGATGGGCGCGGATCTGGTCATCAGTGCGAACACCATCGTGGAGGTCAGTCACTCGCGCGTGAACATGCCCCGCCTGCAGTGGGCCCTGTCCAGGGTCAAGGTGGAGCCGGTCACCGAGCAGACGGCCAAGGCGGCGGCGAAGCTGCTCAAGGCCGCCGGGCTTCACGGGCACAAATACGCGATCGACGCGACCGTCGCGGAAACGGCCCTACGGCAGACCGGCCCGGTCGCCATTCTCACCTCCGACGTCGACGACATGACCCGGCTCTGCGGTGAGCACGTCAGGCTCATCAGCCTCTGACCGTCGTTTCCGCAGGTCAGCTCGTGATGCATGAACGCGGCTTGGCCGACGTCACCAGGGTGCCCAGGCGCATCCGGGCGGTGACGGCGGCGGCGGCGGTCAGGGTCGGCACCGCGCCGTACCACGGCTTGTCCCGGAAGCTCCGCCAGGACAGATGGTCATACGTATAGGCGGTCCCGAACCCGAGGCCGGGCGCGTCAGGAGGGGCGGGGGCGGAGGGGTTCGTACCAGAGGGTGGACGGACTCTTGGTGCGGGGACGGGTCTGCTGTACAAATATGACCCATGAATCACGATCTTTTGGTGCGACGCCTGGTCATCGACCTGTGCCGACGCCCGGTTTCGTGTTGTCGCTGATCACGCGTCTCTGACGCCGCCCGCCGTTCGGTCCTCGACCCGGCGCGGCCCCTTTCCCGAACTTCGTTGAGCCCACCCCGTCGTGGGGCGTTCGGCTCTGCCCTTTTCCCCTTCTGCTCTCGCTCGGGGACAGTCGCCGCTGTCGCTTGACGTCGACCGCGCCTGCCCTGGCACCCCCATGGAGGCAGTCCGTTGTCCGCCACCTCACGCCTGCCAGAAGCCGGTCCCGCCGCGATATCCGACGAGCCGACCGATCCGGCCGAGCCGCCGGGGCGCGGCCGTCCTCGCGCGAAGGGCGTCTGGGCGCGCGTACGCCGTCTCGCGCTGCCGCTCGGCTCGCTCCTGCTCTTCCTCGTGCTGTGGCAACTGCTGGCGGCGAGCGGGAAGTGGAGCGAGGCGCTGGTGCCGCCCCCGGCCAAGGTGTGGGACGCGTTCATCGACGTGTCCACGACGCACGACGGGGTGCGGGGCTACAACGGCACCACTCTCATCGACCACTTGGCCATCAGCCTGCGCCGCATCGCGATCGGCGGCGGTATCGGCATCGCCCTCGGAGTGCTGTTCGGCCTGCTCATGGGCACGGTCGGCTGGGTGCGCTCGCTGTTCGAACCCTGGATCACCTTCCTGCGGACGCTGCCGCCGCTGGCGTACTTCTCCCTGCTGATCATCTGGCTGGGCATCAACGAGGAACCGAAGATCACCCTGCTGGCCATCGCCGCCTTCCCGCCCGTGGCGGTGTCGACCACCGCGGCCGTCGCCGCCGCGCCGCGCGGCCTTGTCGAAGCGGCCCACGCGCTCGGCGGGTCGCGGTGGGACGTCATGCGGGACGTCATCGCCCCGTCGGCGCTGCCGGAGATCCTCACCGGCGTCCGGCTGGCGGTCGGGGTCACGTACTCCTCCCTCGTCGCCGCCGAGCTGGTCAACGGGCTGCCCGGCATCGGCGGCATGGTCAAGGACGCCGCCAACTACAACAACACGCCGGTGGTGCTCGTCGGCATCTTCACCATCGGCGTCTCGGGGCTCGTCATCGACGGTCTGCTGCTGTGGCTGGAGCGCAGCGTCGTGCCGTGGCGCGGCCGTTCCTAGTTCCCGGCCGCCCGCCCGCCCCCGTCCGTGGCCCGGTCCCTCGCAGCCAGCAGCGAGCAGCCCGCGGCTCCGGGCCCCCGTAACCCGCGACCCGCGACCCGCAACCCGCAACCGGTACCCCGTACGCCCTTCGCCCCGCCCGTCCCCTCCTCGCACAGAAACGGCTCCCCATGTCTGCCTGGAAGCACCGAGTTCCCGTCGGCACCGCCGCCCAAGGACCCTCGCGCCGCCTGCTGCTCGGCGGTGCGCTGGCCGCCGCGGCCTCCGTCGCCCTCACCGCCTGCGGCTCGGACGGCGGCAGCTCGTCCGGCGGTTCCAAGCGGCTGCGCATCGGCTACTTCGCCTTCCCCAGCGGCGACTTGCTCGTGAAGAACCACAAGCTGCTGGAGAAGGCGCTGCCGGACTACAAGATCACCTGGATCAAGTTCGACTCGGGCGCCAGCGTCAACCAGGCGTTCCTGGGCAAGTCCCTCGACATCGGCGCCCTCGGCTCCAGCCCCTTCGCGCGCGGGATCTCCGGCTCCTCGCCGATCCCGTACAAGGCCGCGTTCATCCTCGATGTCGCGGGCGAGAACGAGGCGTTGGTGGCCCGCAAGAGCACCGGCATATCCGATGTGGCCGGTCTCAAGGGGAAGACGGTCGCGACGCCGTTCGCCTCCACCTCGCACTACAGCCTGCTGGCGGCGCTGGACGCGGCGGGCCTCAAGGCGTCGGACGTCAAGCTCGTCGACCTCCAGCCGCAGGCGATCCTCGCCGCGTGGCAGCGGGGGGACATCGACGCCGCGTATGTGTGGCTGCCGACCCTGGACGAACTGCGCAAGACCGGAACGCAGTTGATCAGCAGCAAGGAGATCAGCGCGGGCGGCAAGCCGACGCTGGACCTGGCCGTGGTCTCGGACGCGCTGATCGCCAAGGACCCGCACGCGATCGACGTGTGGCGCAAGGCGCAGGCGCAGGCGCTCGGGCTGCTCAAGTCCGACCCCGAGGGCACGGTCAAGGCCGTCTCCGCCGAGCTGAACATCAGCGCGGACGACGCCAGGAAGCAGCTCGCGCAGGGCGTGTTCCTCACCCCCGACGAGGTCGCCTCCGCCGCGTGGCTGGGTACGGAGGGGCAGCCGGGCAAGCTCGCGACGTATCTCACCGGCACCGCCCGGTTCCTGGCCGACCAGAAGCAGATCGACGCCGCGCCGTCCGAGGACGTCGTCGGCAAGGCGCTGTATCTGAAGGGGCTGCCCGATGTCCTCAAGTGAGACGGCGAGCGGGACCGTTGGCCGGACGGCCGACAAGACCACCGGGCCCGAGGCTGCCGCGGCTGCCGACGCCCCCCGCTCCGACACCACCCGCTCCGACGCCAACCGCTCCGACACCGACCGTGCCGACGCCACACCCGCCGCCGGGGTCATCGCGCTCGACCGCGTCACCCACCGGTACGGCAAGGGCGAGGAGGCGGTGACGGCCGTGGGACCGGTCGATCTGACCGTGCCCGCGGGCGAGTTCCTGGTGCTCGTCGGCGCGTCCGGCTGCGGCAAGAGCACGCTGCTGCGGCTGATCGCCGGATTCGAGCGGCCCGCCCACGGCTCGGTACGGGTGTCGGGCGTCGAGCCGCTGCCCGGCAAGGCGGCCGGCGTGGTGTTCCAGCAGCCCCGGCTCTTCCCGTGGCGCACGGTGAAGGGCAACATCGACCTGGCCCTGCGCTACGCCGGGGTCGACCGGGACCAGTGGCCCCGGCGCCGTGCGGAACTCCTCGCGCGCGTCGGCCTGGAGGGCACCGAGAAGCGGCGGATCTGGGAGATCTCCGGCGGCCAGCAGCAGCGCGTCGCCATCGCCCGCGCCCTGGCCGCCGACCACCCGCTGTTCCTGCTGGACGAGCCGTTCGCGGCGCTCGACGCGCTGACCCGCGAACGGCTCCAGGAGGACGTACGCCTGGTGACCGCGCAGACCGGGCGGACCACCGTCTTCGTCACGCACTCGGCGGACGAGGCGGTCTTCCTCGGCACCCGCATCGTGGTGCTGACCAAGGGGCCGGGCACCGTGGCCCTCGACCTGCCGATCCCGCTGCCGCGCGGCGACATCGACGCCGACGCGCTGCGCGACAGCGAGGAATTCGCCGAGCTGCGCGCCCGGGTCGCGCACACCGTGAAGGCCGCGGCGGCCTGATCCCTGGTCCCCGGTCCTCACGACCTCTCCATCCACGACACCCGCGCTCCGTATCGACGACATCCGCGACATCCGCGATACCCGCGACACCCGCGACACCCACACCATCCGCGACAGAGGAGGAACCACAGGTGAGCATCACCAGCGAGCAGCCCGCCGTAACCGACGCCGACCGTCCGACGACGTCGTCAAGGCCGTCCCCGTCATCAACGCCGTCCCCGTCGTCCCCGTCGCCGAGGGCGACCCCGTCGTCAACGGCGTCCCGTCTGCCGATCACCCCGCTCGGCCCGCGCTTCGGCGCGGAGATCCACGGCATCGACCTCGGCCGGCTGGACGACGGCCAGGTCACCGCGATCAGGGCGGCCCTCGTGGAGCACAAGGTGCTCTTCGTCCGGGGCCAGGACATCGACGACGCGGCGCAGATCGAGTTCGGCCGCCGCCTGGGCGAGGTCACCACCGGGCACCCGATCCACGACTCCGGCGACGTGGCCCCCGAGGTGTACGCCGTCGACAGCCAGGACAACGGCTTCGCGGACGTCTGGCACACGGACGTGACGTTCGTACGGCGCCCGCCGGCGATCTCCGTACTGCGCGCGGTGCTGCTGCCGCCCAACGGCGGCGACACGACATGGGCCGACAGCCAGCTCGCCTACGAGTCGCTGTCGCCGGGGCTGCGGGCGTGGGCCGACTCGCTGACGGCGGTGCACGACGGCACCCGCGAGTTCGGGTACTACCTGGCCCAGCGCAGGAAGGGCCGGGGAAACGTGTGGGAGGGAGAGGAGTACACCGAGCTGAAGCCGGTGGAGCACCCCGTGGTGCGGGTGCACCCCGAGAGCGGGCGCAAGGGGCTCTTCGTCAACCCGGGCTTCACCTCGCATGTTCTCGGGGTGTCGGACCACGAGAGCCGGGGGCTGCTCGACATCCTCTACGCCCACCTCACCAAGCCCGAGCACCTCGTACGCCACCGGTGGAGCGCCGGTGACGTGGCCCTGTGGGACAACCGCAGCACCGCCCACTACGCCAACCGCGACTACGGCGACCAGCACCGCGTCATGCACCGCATCACGTTGAGCGGGGACACGCCGGTCGGCCCCGTAGCAGGAGCCGGAGCAGGAGCCGGAGCAGGAACCGGAGGCGTGGGCTGACGGGCGGCACCGGGAAGTCCGCTCCGGCCCGCGCCGCCCGCGCCTCACCCGCCCCGCTCCCCCGCCCCCGGGCCTCGGACCCCGGGGGCGGGGCTGACCGCGCCGATCACCTCTGCTTATCATCAGGTGTAGACATCACATGTAGACATCGGCTGTAGGCATCGGTCCGCCCCTGTCGGGCGCACGCATCACACGGTGCCTCAGGGCCCGGGCGCGAGGAGCACGATGGAGTCGGCACGGTCGCGGGCACTGGTGCCCTGTCTGGCGTTCATATGCCTGGTCACCGCCGTGATCGGCAGCCTCGGGGCACCGCTCATCCCGTCCATCGCCTCGATGGACCACGTGTCCGTGACCGACGCGCAGTGGTCGCTGACGATCACCCAGCTGGTGGCGGCGGTGGCCACGCCCGTGATGGGGCGGCTCGGTGACGGGCCGCACCGCAGGACCGTCGTCGTCGGCACCCTCGCGCTGGTCGTCGTCGGCTGCGTGCTGGCGGCGCTCCCCCTGGGCTTCGCCGCGCTGCTCGTCGGCCGCGCCCTCCAGGGCATCGGTCTCGGGCTCACGCCGCTGACCATCGCCGTGGCCAGGGACGTACTGCCCGCCGCCCGCGCCGTTCCGGTGATCGCCCTGCTGTCGATCACCGCCGTGACGGGGGTGGGCCTGGGCTATCCGCTCACCGGTCTGATCGCGCAGGGCGGCGGCGTCCGCGCGGCGTACTGGTTCGGCGTGGCCGTCAGCGTGCTCGGCCTCGCCGCCGCCGCGTGGGTCGTCCCGGCCGCGCGGCATCGCGCCCGCGTCCGGCTGGACGGGGTCGGCGCGGTGCTGCTGGCCGTGGCCACCGCGTCGCTGCTGGTCGCGATCAGCGAGGGCGAGAGCTGGGGCTGGGCCTCGGCGCGCGTGGACGGCATGATCGCCGCGTCCGTCCTGCTCTTCGCGGGCTGGGTGTGGTGGGAGCTGCGTACGGATCATCCGCTGGTCACACTGCGGCTGGTACGTGACCGGGCGGTGCTGACCGCGAGCGTCGCGGCGGTGCTCGCGGGCGTCGGCATGTACCTGCTGCTGTCCACTGTCACCAGGCTGGTGCAGACGCCCGCCACCACGGGGTACGGGCTGGGCCGGACGGTGGTCGTGGCCGGTCTCGCCCTGACGCCGTTCTCCCTGGGCAGCTTCCTGGCCAACCGGCTCACCCCGGTACTGGTCCGCCGGATCTCGCCCCAGCGGGTCCTGCCGATGAGCTGCCTGGTGCTGCTCGCCGCGATGGCCCTGTTCACCGCATGGCGCGGGAACATGGCGCAGATCATGGCGGTCATGTTCGTCGCGGGCCTCGGCGTCGGGGTCATCTTCGCGGTCGTGCCGGGCTTCCTCGTCCGCGCGGTGCCCGCGCACGAGACGGGCAGCGCCATGAGCTTCAACCAGGTGCTGCGCTACATCGGTTACGCGGTCGGCAGCGCGCTGAGCGCGGCCGTGCTCGAAGCGCACACCGCGGAAGGCGCGGCGTTCCCCACGTCTGGTGGGTACAGTGCGGTGGGGCTGCTGAGCTGCGGCGTCTGGCTCGCCGCCGCCGTGGTGGCGGTGGCCGTGCCGTGGCGCCGACGCGGTTCGTCGGCACGGCCCGGCCCGTCGGCACGGCCCGCGGTGGCGGCCCAGACGCGCCCCCGGGTGCGGGCGCGGCCCGGCGAACACGACGACCTCCACGAACTGGACGGAACGGCCGCGGAATGAGTGGAACGACACCGGCCGACGAACGGCCCGCCGGGGCGGCCCAGCACCGGCGCGACGCGGCGGGCAGCCGCGAACGCCTGCTGAAGGCCGCGGGCGAGCTGTTCGCCGAGCACGGGTACGACCGCACCACCGCGCGGGCCATCGGCAGCCGCGCCGGGGTCGATCCGGCGATGATCGCCCGCTACTTCGGCGGCAAGGCCCAGCTCTACATCGCCACGCTGCGCACCAACGACGGCCCGGACGACATCGTCGACCTCCTCGACCCCGACCGTCTGGCGACCATCCTCGACCGCACCCGGCGCCACGGGCCCAACCCCGTCTACCAGGTCGCCGTCCGCCCCCACGAGGACCCGGCCGGTCAGCAGGCCACCCGCGCGGAGCTGCACCGCCGTGTCGTGGACCCCCTCCACCGGCGCCTGCTCGCCGAGGGCACCCCCGATCCCGCCCTGCGCGCCGAACTCATCGCCGCCGCCTTCATCGGCGTCGTCCTGGCCCGCGGCTCCGGCGCCTTCACCCGCCTCCCCGCCCTCCCCGACGCCGAGCTCCGCACCCTCCTCCTCCAGATGCTGACCCCCCAAGCCCCGAGCCCGGACCCCGACTCCGACCCGGACCCCGACCCAGATCCCAACGCCGCCCGCTAGGGGAGGGCCGGGAGGGCGAAGAGGCGGGCGGCGTTGTCGTGGCAGACGGCGCGGAGCCAGGCGGCGCCGAGACCGGTGGATTCCAGGGCGTGGAGGGCGTGGGCGTAGGGATAGGGGATGTTGGGGAAGTCCGTGCCGAGCAGGACGCGGTCGGCGAGGGCGGACAGGCGGGGCAGGGCCGCGGGCGGGAAGGGGGCGGCGGACTCGCTGAAGTCGGTGAAGGCCATGGTGGTGTCGAGCAGGACCCGCTCGTGCCGCTCGGCGAGGCCGAGGAAGTCCTCGTACTCCGGCATTCCCAGGTGGGCGACGACGAGCCGCAGCCGCGGGTGCCTGGCGAGCAGGGCGGCGACGGGGGCGGGGCCGGTGAAGGGGCCGGGGACCGGGCCGGAGCCGCAGTGGGTGACGACGGGAACGCCGGTGTCGGCGAGCAGGCCCCAGACGTCGTCGAGCAGCGGGTCGTTGGGGTCGTAGCCGCCGACCTGGAGGTGGCACTTGAAGACGCGCGCGCCCTGGGCGAGGGCGCGGCGTACGTCGTCGGGGGCGCCGGGCTCGGCGAAGAACGTCGCGGTGTGCAGGCAGTCCGGGGTGCGGGCGGCGAAGTCGGCGGCCCAGTCGTTCAGCCAGCGCGCCATGCCGGGCTTGTGCGGATAGAGCATCGAGGTGAAGGCCCGTACGCCGAAGCCGCGCAGGGTCTCGACACGCCGCCGCTCCTCCTCGCGGTACGCGATCGGCCAGGCGCGGCCGACGAGCGGGCCGGCCGCGTCGAAGTACGCCCACACCTTGGCCATGACGCGCTCGGGCATGAAGTGGGTGTGCACGTCGATGAGGGCGTCGAGGCCCAGGGCCTGGCGGAACGCGGCGACCTCGGCCTGTTCGCCGCGCCGGGGCGGCTCCTCGGGAGGGGACACGCCGCCACCTTATCCAGCGCCTCAGGACCGGCCGCGGCCCCGTCGGTGCGGGGCGGCACAGGACCCCCTTGGTCCGAATGAGTGGCGTTTATGTGTATATCCGCGAATCCGGGGTGCGGCTCCCACGATTCCGTGCCGTCTTCCTCATGATCGGAGAAGTCAGATTTCCGCACCAAGGAATCGAGAGGTCATGAACGTCTTCAAGAACGTCACCGCCTTCTGGAGCGCCTTCGTCGGCGTGCTCCTCAAGCTCGTCGCCGGGCTCGGCTTCGCCACTCCGGCCCGCACCGCCCGCGTCCACACCGCCGCCGACCAGGCCGCCGCCGTCCCGGCCGCGGCCGTCGCCGCGGCGAACGGTACGGGCGCCACGCCGACCCCCACCAGGACACCGTCCTGCGCCGCACTGCTGCCGGCCCCGCGCCCCAGCAGCCGCTCGCTGCCGCCCACGATGAAGCAGCGCATCAGGGCCGAGGCGCACGGCTCCTCCCCCTCCGCCCGCAGCATCGCCCCGGACACCGGCGAGGCCCTGCCGTACCCCGCCAGTCCGGCCCTCGCGGACCACGCCCTGACCAGCACCGCGGACGAAGCGGTGCTCGTCCGCTGAGCCGGACCGCGTACGTAGATCCCGTAGGTGGTCCCCGCACGGAGATCCCGCACGGAGATCCCGCAGGAACTTCCGGGACGCAGTCCCCGCACGAACCCCCCTTCCGTACAAGCTTCTTGTACGACCAGCACCGCACCGACCCCACAGATTTCTGCGCCCACAAGCGCAGCGCTCACCCTCGTCGCACCAGCAGCCGCACCAGCAGCCGCGCCGGCGGCCGCACCAGCCAGTCGTACCGTCAGCCGTATCCGCTGCCAGTCCGTCAGCCCGTACCCCTGCCGTGATCGCGTGACCCGCGCCCCTGTGACGCCCCCGGGAGCGATGGGATCAAGCCGGAATCGCGGCCGAAACGGGCTCGGCTGAGCGGGTATCCGCACCTTTGTGCGGGCGGGGCAAGGATGCGCAAGGATGGGCCCGTGACCTCAGCCAATGAGCCCAGCGGGCAGCATCGATCAGCGGACGTGTCGTCCGCCGCCTCCTACACCGCCCCTCCGCCGCGGCTGATCGCCACCGACCTGGACGGCACGCTGCTGCGCGACGACAAGACGGTGTCCCCGCGTACGGTCGCGGCGCTCGCCGACGCCGAGGCCGCGGGCATCGAGGTCTTCTTCGTCACCGGGCGCCCCGCACGCTGGATGGACACCGTCGCGGCCCACCTCGCGGGGCACGGCATGGCCATCCTGGCCAACGGCGCCTCCGTCTGGGACCTGCACAAAGGCGAGTTGATCGAGGCGTTCCCGCTGCCGGAGGACGACGCCCTCGCTGTCGCGCACGCGCTGCGCGCCGCCGTGCCCGGCACGACCTTCGCTGTCGAACGCGCCGACACCTTCTACCGCGAGCCGGACTACCCCCGCGTCATCGAGCCGGACTTCGGCCCCACGGCCCCGATCGAGGAACTGCTCGCCGTGTGCGACCCGCGCCAGCCGCTGCTGAAGCTGCTCGCCAAGCACCCGTCCATCGACCCGGACGAATTCCTCGCCATCGGGCTGAGCGTGGCGGGACAGCACGGCGAGATCACCCGGTCCAGCGACAGCGCGCTGCTGGAGATCAGCGGCGAGGGCGTCAGCAAGGCCACGACGCTGGCGCGATGTTGCGCCGAGCGCGGGGTGTCCGCCGCCGAGGTCGTCGCCTTCGGCGACATGCCGAACGACCTCGCGATGCTCGGATGGGCCGGTACGTCGTACGCCGTCGCGAACGCCCATCCCCGCGTCCTGGCCACGACCACGCACCGCACCGAGTCCAACAACGACGACGGGGTCGCCCGCGTCATCGAGCGGATCATCGCCGCCCGGCACGCGGACAGGCCCTAGCTTGTACGGGGACGGCCAGTCGCACCGCACCGCCCGGTCAGTCCGTACGCAGCGGCGCCTCCCACCGCACCGTCGTGCCCGCGCCCTCGGGGCCCGGCCCGAACTGGCTCGATCCGCCCAGCGATTGGGCGCGGCGGGAGAGATTGCGCAGGCCGCTGCGGCGGCCGGCCGGGGGGATGCCGACGCCGTCGTCGGTGGCGGTCAGGCGGACCGCGTCGCCGCCGCCGGGAAGGGTGGCGGTGGCGTCGAGGGTGATGTCGATGCGCGAGGCGCGGGCGTGCCGGAAGGCGTTGGAGAGGACTTCGCGCAGCGCCGCGACGAGGTTCTTGGCGGTGGGCTCGCCCACCAGCGCGTCGACCGGTCCGATGAAACGTACGGACGGCTGGAAGCCGAGCGGGACGGCGGCGGTGCCGACCTCGCGCAGGACGCGGGCGCGCAGTCCTGAGGGGGCGTCGTCGGGCGCCTGCTGGAGGGCGTAGACGGCGGTGCGCACCTCCTGGATGGTGGCGTCGAGTTCGTCGACGGCGTGGCCGATGCCCTCGCGCACCTCGGGGGTGCGGGCCCTGCGCCCCGCGCCCTCCAGCATCATGCCGGTGGCGAAGAGCCGCTGGATGACGAGGTCGTGCAGGTCGCGGGCGATACGGTCGCGGTCCTTGTAGACGGCGAGGCGTTCGCGGTCGCGCTGCACGTCGGCCAGGACGAGGGCGAGCGCGGCCTGGGCGGCGAACTGGGTGGCCAGTACGCGTTCGGCCTCGGTGAACGGACGGCCGCCGGGCTCGCGCGGCAGCGCGAGGATGCCGATGACACGGTCGTTGCTCCGCAACGGGAGCATCATGGTCGGCCCGAAGCGTTCCGCCAGCCGCGTGGTGGTGCGCGGGTCGGAGGCGGCGTCCGCCACGAAGACGGCCTCGCCGTTGAGGAGTTGGGCCGCGATCGGATTCTGCGGCGGGATGACGGTGCCGACCATGCCGGCCGGCTCGGCGGCGGAGGCCGCGACGACCTCGAGGCCGCCGTCCCCGGCCCCGTTCTCGTCGAGGCTCGGCAGCATGACCAGCGCGGCGGCGGACTCGGCGAGCTTGCGGGCCCACACCGCGACGACGTCGAGCGCGTCGCTGGTGCCGTCCCCGGTGAGCAGGGCCGTGGTGACGGCGGCGGCGCCGCTGATCCAGTGCTCGCGCTGCCGGGTGGCCTCGTACTGCCGGGCGTTGCCGATCGCGATCCCGGCCTCCATGGCGAGGATGCGCAGCATGGCGGTGTCCTCGTCGGTGAACTGCCGGCCGCCGCGCTTCTCGGTGAGGTAGAGATTGCCGAAGATCTCGGTGTGGACGCGGATCGGGACGCCCAGGAAGCTGCTCATCGGCGGGTGGCCGGGCGGCAGGCCCACCGCGCGGGCGTCGTCCGACAGGTGGGCCAGCCGCAGCGGCACCGGGTGCCGGATCAGCTCGCCGAGCAGCCCGGTGTGGCCGTCGGGCAGCGCGCCCATCCGCTCGGCGTCGGCCTCGTTGATCCCGTACGTGATGAAGTCCGCGAGTCCCGAGCCGTCCGCGTCGAGGACGCCGAGCGCGGCGTAACGCGCCCCGGCCAGCTCGGCCGCCGTCTCCACGATGCGGCGCAGCGTGGTGTGCAGCTCGATGCCGGTGCCGACCGAGACGACCGCTTCCAGCAGTTCCGGCAGCCGGACGGTGATCTGGGAGGCGATGCCCTGGAAGCTGAGGGTGGTCGGCTCGGGGGTCTCCCCGTCGCCCGGAGCGTCTCCGGAAGAGGTCGGTCCCGCGGGGGGTGCCGCGCCGTAGGCCGGGGCGTATGCCGGGGCGTCCTCGTCGTTCGGGGCCGCCCCGGCCGTCTCCTGGCGCGCTTCCTCGGGCGTCCCGCCGGGCGTCTCGCTGTCTGAGGCCATGAGCCGAGGTTATTTGGTGGCGTATGTCCGGGAAAGTCAGGCGGTGCCCGTGCCCACGAGCGAACGCGGTCCCGAGGCGGCGGCCGTGGCCCCCGCCAGAGCCGTGTCCGCGAGCCGTTCCCGCTCCAGGGTGCGGCGGAACGGCCCCTCGGCCGCCGCCAGTTCCTCGTAGCCGCCGCGCTGCACGACCCGTCCCCGCTCCAGCACCACGATCTCGTCGACCGCGCCGCCCGCGAGACCGGCCAGCCGGTGGGTGATCAGCAGCGTCGTACGGCCGCGCGTGGCGGCCAGCAGATCGGCGGTCAGGGCGTCGGCGGTGGCCAGGTCGAGGTGTTCCGCGGGCTCGTCCAGGACGAGGACGGGGAAACGGGCGAGCAGCGCGCGGGCCAGGGCCAGGCGCTGGCGCATGCCGCCGGACAGCCGGGCGCCGTGTTCGCCGACGAGGGTGTCCAGGTCGATGTCCAGCCGGGCGGCGGCCAGCGCCTCCCGGAGTTCGCCGTCGTCCGCGCCGGGGCGGGCGAGCCGCAGATTCTCCCGGACGGTGCTGTCGAAGACGTGCGCGTCCTGGGCGCACAGGCCGACGAGGCGGCGTACGTCGTCGCCGTCCAGGCCCGCCGCGTCCTGCCCCGCCAGCGTGTACGTGCCCGACTCGGTGTCCAGGAACCGCAGCAGTACGTGCGCGAGCGTCGTCTTGCCCGCGCCCGAGGCGCCGACGACCGCGATCCTGCGGCCCTCGGTGAGGGTGAGGCCGACGCCGTCCAGCGCCGGTGCGTCCTGGCCCGGGTGGCGGGCCGTCACCTCCCGTACGACCAGCGGGAACGGTGACGCGGGCGGGGGCGCGGGCCGCTCCGGCTCGCGTACGGGCAGCGGCGCGTCCAGCACCTCGCTCACCCGCGCCGCCGAGCGCCGGCTCCGCTGCCGCTGCTGGGCCGCGAGCGGCATCCCGGCGACGGCCTCGAAGGCGGCCAGCGGCGTCAGCACCAGCACGGCCAGCGCGACGCCCTGGAGGTGGTGGCCGCTGACGGCCCGGACGCCGACGTACGCGCACGCCGTCACCGTCACCCCGCTGACCAGCGCGGTCAGTCCGGCGCCGAGCGCGGTCGCGGCGGCCGAACGGGCCGCGATCCGGGTGAGCGTACGGTCGGCGCGCGCGGCGTCGGCGCGGCGGCGCGGGAGGGCGCCCGCCACGGTCAGTTCGGCGGTGCCGGTGAACAGGCCGAGGACGCGGGCGGACAGTTCGCCTCTGGCGGGCGCGAGGCGCGCCTCGGTGCGGCGGGCGACGGCGGCCGACAGCGCGGGGACGGCCACGCCCGCGGCGAGCAGCCCGCAGGCCAGGATCAGCCCGGCGGCGGGCAGCAGCCAGCCGGTGAAGGCCGCGGTCGCCACGGACACGAGGCCGCCGGTCAGCGCGGGCAGCAGCCACCGCAGATAATGGTCCTGGACGGCGTCCACGTCCGCGACCAGGCGCGAGAGCAGGTCACCGCGGCGCGTCCCGCCGAGTCCCGCGGGCGCCAGCCGCTCCAGCCGCCGGAACACCGCCACCCGCACCCCGGCCAGCGCCCGGAACACCGCGTCGTGCGCCACCAGCCGCTCGCCGTAACGGAACACGGCCCGCCCGATCCCGAACGCCCGCGTCGCCGTCACGGCCACCATCAGATACAGCACCGGCGGCTGCTGCGACGCCCGGCTGATCAGCCACCCCGACGTCGCCATGAGCCCCACGGCCGACAGCAACGCCGCCGCCCCCAGCCCGACGGCCCCCACGAACCGCCCCCGCGCCCCGCCACCACGAACGCGAAGCGCCTCCGGCCCGGACCGCCCCACCACCCCCACAGCCGCCCGCCGCACCCGCAGCCCCACCCGCCAGAGAACCCCGCCATCCGCCACCACAGGCGTCGCCGTCGCCGCCGCGCGAGCCGCCGCCGCGACCGGCGTGGGCTCGGACGGGGTGACGTCCCCCGCCGAGACCACCGTGCCGCCAGGCACCCGGCCCGTCGCCGCCGACGCCCCGTCCCCCGCCGCGGTCGGGTCGCCGTCGACGGCGGAGATGCGGGGCGGGCGGAGGGAGAGGACTTTCGTGGCGAGGGGGAGGAGCGCGGGGCGGTGGGCGATGAGGAGGACGGTGCGGGTGGCGGTGAGGCGGTGGAGGGTCGTGACGATCTCGGCCTCGGTGGCGCCGTCGAGGTTGGCGGTGGGCTCGTCGAGGAGAAGCAGGGGGCGGTCGGCGAGGAAGGCGCGGGCCAGGGCGATGCGCTGGCGCTGACCCGCGGAGAGGTTCGCGCCGTCCTCGGTGAGGACGGTGGCGGGGGAGACGAAGGAGAGCGCGTCGGCGTCGGCGAGCGCGGTACGTACGGCGGCGTCGTCGGCGTCGGGCCGGGCGAGCCGTACGTTGTCGGCGACGGTCCCGGCGAACAGGTGCGGGTGCTGGGGGACCCAGGCGATCCAGCGGTGCCAGTCGGCCGGGTCGATCGCGGCGAGGTCGGTGTCACCGACCAGAATCCGCCCCTCGGCGGCGGGAACGAAGCCGAGCAGCGCGTTGAGCAGGGTCGTCTTCCCGGCCCCGCTGGGCCCGGTGACGGCCACCGTCTCACCCGGCGCGAGGGTGAACGTCGTCGCGGCCAGCGACCCGCCCTCCCGTACGACCAGCCCCTCGACCGTGATCGCGGCACCCCGCGGATCCGGCGCGGCGGCCCGCCCCCGTACCGCACCCGCCCCGGTCCGCGGCGAGGTCTCCAGCACCTCGAAGACCTGCTCCGCCGCCGCCAGCCCCTCGGCCGCCGCGTGGTACTGCGCGCCCACCTGCCGCAGCGGCAGATACGCCTCGGGCGCGAGGATCAGCACCAGCAGGCCCGTCCGCAGGGACAGCTCGCCGTGGACGAGCCGCATGCCGATCCCGACCGCGACCAGCGCGACGGAAATGGTGGCGAGCAGTTCGAGGACGAAGGAGGACAGGAACGCGATCCGCAGCGTCTTGAGCGTGGCCCGCCGGTACTCGCCGGTGATGGCGCGGATGTTGTCGGCCTGCGCCTTGGCCCGGCCGAAGACCTTGAGCGTGGGCAGCCCCGCGACGACGTCGAGGAAGTGCCCGGACAGCCGGGCCAGCAGCTTCCACTGCCGGTCCATCCGCTCGCGGGTCGCCCAGCCGACCAGCACCATGAACAGCGGGATCAGCGGCAGCGTCACCGCGATGGTGGCGGCCGAGATCCAGTCGGCGGTGACGATCCGGGCCAGCACGACCGCGGGCACGACCACCGCGAGGCCGAGCTGCGGCAGATACCGCGAGAAGTAGTCGTCCAGCGCGTCGATCCCGCGGGTGGCGAGCGTGGTCAGCTCACCGCTGCGCCGCCCGGTCAGCCAGCCGGGGCCCAGCGCGGTGGCCCGCTCCAGCAGCTGCCCGCGCAGCTGCGACTTCACCGCCGCCCCCGCCCGGTGCGCGCACAGCTCGGTGAGCCAGCCGACCAGCGCCCGCCCGACGGCGACCGCCACCAGCCACGCGAGCGTCCCGCGCAGCTCCCCGACACCCTCCCCGTCCCGGAACCCGCCGACCACCACATCGGCGATCAGCACCGCCTGGGCGATGATCAGCCCCGCCCCGGCCAGCCCGAGCAGCACCGCCCCGGCGAGGAAGACCCGGGTCGTACGCGCGTACCGCAGCAGTCGCGGATCGACAGGTTTCACGTGGAACATCTCCCTTCGGTCAGTGACCGGCTGTCAGCGATCGGCCCTCAGTGATCGGCCCTCAGTGACCGGTCGCGTCAGTGACCGGTCGCCGCGCCCGCGATGTGCTGGGTGCCGATGCGCTTGCGGAAGACCCAGTACGTCCAGCCCTGGTAGAGCAGGACGAGGGGCGTGGCGATGCCCGCGCACCACGTCATGATCCGCAGCGTGTACGGCGTGGAGGAGGCGTTGGTGACGGTCAGGCTCCAGGCGTCGTTCAGCGAGGACGGCATGACGTCGGGGAAGAGCGTCAGGAAGAACATGGCGATGGTCGCCGCGACCGTGACGCCGGACAGCGCGAACGACCAGCCCTCGCGTCCCGCGAGATTGGCGCCGAGGGCCCCGACCAGAGCGACGACGGCGACGATCAACGCGGGCAGGCTGCGGCCGTCGCCGTGCGCGGCCTGGGTCCAGGTCAGGAAGGCCAGCGCGAGGAGCGCGGTGAGCACGCCGACGCGGGTGGCCAGCGCGCGGGCCCGGTCGCGGATGTCGCCGAGGGTCTTGAGCGAGGCGAAGACGGCGCCGTGGAAGGTGAAGAGGCTCAGGGTGACGAGTCCGCCGAGGATCGAGTACCCGTTGAGCAGGTCCCAGAAGTTGCCGACGTACTCCTTGTTCGCGTCGATCTTCACGCCCCGCACGATGTTCGCGAAGGCGACGCCCCAGAGCAGCGCCGGGACCAGGGAGGTCCAGAAGATCGCGTTCTCCCAGTTGCGCTGCCAGCGCTCGTCGTCGCGCTTGGCGCGGTACTCGAAGGCGACGCCGCGCACGATCAGGCAGACCAGGATGATCAGCAGCGGCAGGTAGAAGCCGGAGAAGAGGGTGGCGTACCAGTCGGGGAAGGCCGCGAAGGTCGCGCCGCCCGCCGTGAGCAGCCACACCTCGTTGCCGTCCCAGACCGGGCCGATGGTGTTGATCAGGACCCGCTTCTCGGTACGGTCGCGGGCCAGCAGCTTGGTCAGGACGCCGATCCCGAAGTCGAAGCCCTCAAGGAAGAAGTAGCCGGTCCACAGGACCGCGATGAGGACGAACCAGACGTCGTGCAGATGCATGTCGCACTCCTCTCAGTCAGTACGGAACAGTCGGTACGGAACAGTCGGTACGGACGCTCAGTACGAGAAGGCCATCGGGCGGTCGGCGTCCGCGCCGTCGTCGTCGCCGCCGATCCGGGTGGGGGAGCGGCGGTCGTCGTCGGTGAGCTCCGGCGGCCCCGCCTTGGCGTACTTCAGGAGCAGCCGCACCTCGACGACGGCGAGAGCCGCGTAGAGGAGGGTGAAGACGATCAGGGAGGTGAAGACCTCGCCGGTGGAGACCGTGGGGGAGACCGCGTCGCGGGTGCGCAGCACGCCGTAGACCACCCAGGGCTGGCGGCCGGTCTCGGTGAAGATCCAGCCCCAGGAGTTGGCGATCAGCGGGAAGGCCATGGTCCACAGGGCGATCCACCAGTACCAGTGCGTGAGCCGGGGGCCGATCTGCCCGTTCCTGGTGAGCATCAGGTGCGGGACCTCGTCGTCGCCCGTGCGGTGCGCGGGCGCGAGCCAGAACTTGCGGCGGGTGAGCCACAGGCCGGCCGCGCCGACGCCGATCGAGACGACGCCGAAGCCGATCATCCAGCGGAAGCCCCAGTAGGCGACGGGGATGTTGGGCCGGTAGTCGCCGGGGCCGTACTTCGCCTGCTCTCCCTTGTTGACGTCGTTGATGCCGCCCACGTAGGCGTTGAAGTTGTCGGTGGCCAGGAAGGACAGCAGGTTCGGAATGTCTATGGCCACCTTGTTGTGGCCCTTGTTGACGTCGCCGACCGCGAAGATCGAGAAGGGCGCGCCCTTCTGGCCGTCCCACAACGCCTCGGCGGCGGCCATCTTCATCGGCTGCTGCTTGAACATGACCTTGCCGAGGGTGTCGCCGCTGATCGCGGTGAGCGCGCCCGCGACGACGGCGACGACCAGGGCGAGGCGCAGCGAGGAGCGCATCACGGAGATGTGCTGCTTACGGGCCAGGTGGTAGGCGGCGATCCCGATCATGAACGCGGCGCCGGTGAGGAAGGCGGCGGACATGGTGTGGAAGAACTGCGCCAGCGCGGTGTCCTGGGTGAGCACCGCCCAGAAGTCGGTGAGTTCCGCGCGCTTGGTCGTCGGGTTGTAGCGGTAGCCGACCGGGTGCTGCATCCAGGAGTTGGCGGCCAGGATGAAGTACGCGGACAGGATCGTCCCGATCGAGACCATCCAGATGCAGGCGAGGTGGATCTTCTTCGGCAGCTTGTCCCAGCCGAAGATCCACAGGCCGATGAAGGTGGACTCGAAGAAGAAGGCGATCAGTGCCTCGAAGGCGAGCGGGGCGCCGAAGATGTCGCCGACGAAGCGCGAGTAGTCCGACCAGTTCATGCCGAACTGGAACTCCTGGACGATGCCCGTCACCACGCCCATGGCGATGTTGATCAGGAAGAGCTTGCCCCAGAACTTGGTGGCCCTCAGGTACTTCTCGTCGCCGCTGCGCACCCACGCGGTCTGGAGTCCGGCCGTGAGCGCGGACAGCGAGATCGTCAGCGGCACGAAGAGGAAGTGGTAGACGGTCGTGATGCCGAACTGCCATCGGGCGACGTCCAGTGGACCCATTGCGAGTTGCACGATCCGTCTCCTTTTCTCCTACAACCCGATCAGCTTGTGAACGTGAATACATTCACAAGCTCAGTATTACGCACAGCAGTTCGCCCCCTGCAACCGGGGGGTCGCAAGGGGCGAAAGCGCAGGTGGGAGTGGGTTTCGGGGGATCGTGCCGACGGGCGCGCCGCCGCGTCACAGCTCCTTGCGGAAGCTTTCGGCGGTCCGCAGCAGCAGATCGTTGGCCTCGGTCTCGCCGATGGTGATCCGTACGCCCTCGCCCGCGAAGGGGCGGACGGTGGTGCCGGCCCGCTCGGCCGCCGCCGCGAAGTCCGTGGTGCGCTCCCCCAGCCGCAGCCAGACGAAGTTGGCCTGCGTCTCGGGCACCGTCCAGCCCTGCGCGGTCAGCGCCTCGACCACCCGGGTCCGCTCGGTGACCAGGCCCGCGACCCGCTCCAGCAGCGCCGGCTCCGCGCGCAGGCTGGCGACCGCCGCGTCCTGCGCGAGCTGGCTCACGCCGAAGGGCACCGCCGTCTTGCGCAGCGCAGCCGCCACCGGCTCGTGCGCCACCGCGAAGCCGATCCGCAGGCCCGCCAGGCCGTACGCCTTGGAGAAGGTCCGCAGCACCGCCACATTCGGACGGTCCCGGTACAGATCGATTCCATCGGGAACATCGGGGTCGGTGATGAATTCGCGGTACGCCTCGTCCAGCACCACCAGGATGTCGGACGGCACCCGGTCGAGGAATCGTTCCAGCTCGGCCCGGCGCACCACCGTGCCGGTCGGATTGTTGGGATTGCAGACGAAGATCAGCCGCGTGCGGTCGGTGACCGCCGCCGCCATCGCGTCCAGGTCGTGCACCTCGTCCGCGTCCAGCGGCACCTGCACCGGCAGCGCGCCGCTGATCCGGGTGATGATCGGATACGCCTCGAAGGACCGCCAGGCGTAGATCACCTCGTCGCCGGGGCCCGAGGTCGACTGGAGCAACTGCTGGGCCACGCCGACCGAGCCGGTGCCGGTCGCGACGTGTGCCTCGGGCACGCCGAAACGTCCCGCCAGCTCGGCGGTCAGCGCCGAGCAGGCCAGGTCGGGATAGCGGTTGAACGTGGCCGCGGCGGCGGTGGCCGCCTCCAGCACACCGGGCAGCGGAGGGTACGGGTTCTCGTTGGAGGACAGCTTGAAGGCGGGCCCGGCCTGGGCACCGCTCTCGTCCACGGCCGGGGGTCGCCCGGGCTTGTACGTGGGGATGCCGTCCAGTTCCGCGCGCAGCTTGGGGGTCATGGCCACACCCTACGAGCGCCCGCGCCCCCTGTGGAGGTGCGGTACCCGCGATCGACTGTCGATACCGGGTCTGAGCCGCCCATGGGGGCACCCCCGGACGGAGTCCGGGGGAGAGAAGGCGGCCAAAAAAAGGCACCCCGCGTCCCTCGTAGGAGTGAGTTGACGTCACTCCTGTCGGTGGACCAATGGACGGGCATCGGCCGCACCCGCGCCGGTATCACCCACAAGGCACGCCCTGCCGCCTGCATATTCCACCTTGCATACGGAGTTCGATCTTGCAGAAACCTATCTTCTGGGGGGTAGAAACGGCAGGCGCCGACCGGACCAGCGCCGTCCTAATATCGGCAGGCCATGACAGCAGCAGGGAACCACCAGGCGAGCCGGCCCATCGGACGCCGGCTTGAGCGGGCGGGCATCAGGGACGTCGCCGCCGCCGCCGGAGTCTCGATCACGACTGTCTCCGACGCACTCAACGGCAAGGGCCGACTGCCCGACGCCACCCGCCGCCATGTGCGCGAGGTCGCCGACCGGCTGGGCTACCGCCCGTCCGCCGCCGCCCGCACACTGCGCACCGGCAGATCGGGCCTGATCGGCCTGACCGTGACGACCTACGGCGAAGAACCGTTCACCTTCACCGAATTCGCGTACTTCGCGGAGATGGCCAGGGCCGCCACCTCCGCCGCCCTGGCCCGCGGCTACGCCCTGGTCATCCTGCCCGCCTCCTCCCGGCACGACGTGTGGGGGAACGTGGCGCTGGACGGCACCGTCGTCATCGACCCCTCCGACCACGACCCGCTGGTCGCCGAACTGGTCAGGCAGGGCGTCCCGGTGGTCAGCGACGGCCGCCCGGCGGGCAGCGTGCCCGTGCACGCCTGGGTCGACAACGACCACGAGGCCGCCGTCCTCGGCATCCTCGACCACCTCGCCGCCGCGGGCGCCCGCCGGATCGGCCTGCTCACCGGCACCACCACCGACACGTACACCCGGCTGTCCACCACCGCGTATCTGGAGTGGTGCGAGCGGGTCGGCCAGGAGCCGGTCTACGAGTCGTATCCCGCGCACGACCCGCGGGCGGGCGCGGTCGCCGCCGACCGCTTACTGGCGCGGCCCGACCGCCCGGACGCCGTCTACGGGCTCTTCGACCCCAACGGCACCGATCTGCTGGCCGCCGCCCGCCGTTACGGCCTGCGCGTGCCCGACGACCTGCTGCTGGTCTGCTGTAGCGAGAGCACCGTCTACGCCAGCACCGAACCGCCGATCACCACGCTGTCGCTGAAACCGCGCCGGATCGGTACGGCGGTCGTGCAGTTGCTCATCGACGCCATCGAGGGCGTCGGCGGCGCGCATCCCGTACAGCAGGTGATGCCGACCGAGTTGATCGTCCGCACCTCTTCGCAGCGGCGCGCGCACCGCACGACGGTCAGTCATCCGCGGGGGCCCGCGGGCGGCTGAGGAAGAGCGGCCGTCCGGCCGGAGGGCTCCGCCGGGCACCCCCGCGAGTGATCGGCCGAACGGGTGACCGAGCCCCCGCCGACGGCCGGAAGACGAATCGTGCGGGCGTACGAGGGAGCTAAGGGATGGTTTGTCTGCGCCCTGCGAAAACCAGGTGCCTGGGTATGTCACAACGCGACAGCGTCATTCCTATGATGGGCGGATGGCGGCGCGATCGTGGAGGGGTCGATGACTCAGGGGGCAGGTCAGGGACCCGAGCCCGGGACTTCGGAAGGCTGGCGTCCCGAGGCGTCCGCGTACGTGTCCGGGCACGAGCCGACGGCCGGTTTCGGCACGGCTCCGGCGTTTGAGCCGACGGTCGGATTCGAGCCGCGCGGCGGCTACGGGGAGACGTCCGGCGGGTACGGCGGGGCCGCGGCTCCGGCTCCGGCTCCGACGGAACCGGCTCCCATGCTGATCGATTCGGCTCCGGCTCCGGCCGGCACGGCACCGGCGGTCCCGGCCGCCGCGCCCGTACCGCCCGTGCCGTCGGCGACCACCGGCGGGGCGGGTGTGGCACCGGCGTACGAACCGGCCCGCGCCGCCGTACCACCGGTGCCGCCCGCGTACGACAGCGCGCCGCCCGCACAGCGGCCCGCCGCGTACGAGCCGACGCGACCCGACGCGCCCCTGGTCCCCGCGGAGTACACGCCGACCGCCCACGACCTGCCGGTGATCACCGCGGACGGCGCGGCGGGCGACCGGCCGGGACCGCTGTACGTGGTCGGCGATGTGCACGGCTATCTGGACGAGTTGCTGGCGGCGCTCGGCGAGTGCGGCCTGGTCGACGAGGAGGGCCACTGGGCGGCGGGCAGCGCCCGGCTGTGGTTCCTCGGCGACTTCACCGACCGCGGCCCCGACGGCATCGGCGTCATCGAACTGGTCATGCAGCTCTCGGCGGAGGCCGCGGCGGCGGGCGGCTACTGCCGTGCCCTGATGGGCAATCACGAACTGCTGCTGCTCGGCGCGCACCGGTTCGGCGACACCCCCGTCAACTCCACGGGCGGCACCGCCTCCTTCCTCGCCGCCTGGCGGCTCAACGGCGGCCAGCCGACCGACATGGACCGTCTCGAGGACCGCCATCTGACCTGGATGTCCCGGCTGGACGCGGCCCACGTCACCGACGGCCACCTGCTGGTGCACTCCGACACCACCGCGTATCTGGACTACGGCAGCAGCGTCGAGGAGATGAACGACACGGTCACCGGCGTGCTCCAACGGGGCGACGCCGACGAGTGCTGGGACCTGTTCCGCAAGCTCACCAAGCGGTTCGCCTTCCGCGGCGACGGCGGGCCGCGGGCCGCCCGCGAACTGCTCGGCACCTACGGGGGCAACCGCGTCGTGCACGGGCACAGCCCGATCCCGTACCTGCTCGGCGAGGTCGGCGGCGAATATCCGGCCGACGGCGAGGAGCGGGTGCACACCGTCAACGGACCGATGGTCTACGCGGAGAATCTGGCGGTGGCGATGGACGGCGGCGTCACGATGGACGGACGGCTGCTGGTCGCCCAACTGCCGCTGGTGGGTTAGCGGGTCCGTCGCGCTCCGCGCGGCGGGCCGGGCATGTCGCCCGGCGGGTCAGGCACTTCGCCGTGCCGGCCCGGCGTTTCGCGGACCGGCCCGCTCCGGAAGGCACGGGCGGGGAGCGCGCCGGGGCTTCCCTCGCGGCGTCTTTGGGGTGGCGTGTCGGTGTCCGGCACATTTCGCGCCGTCAGATTTCCTGGTTGCACCCTGTCACGGTCTCGCCTCCCCGCTCTACCATCGCTGTATCCGTAGGCACGCCGCTCTCCGCGTACTCGGCCGACCGGGCCGGTTCCCCTCGGGGAACACCGGCCGCGCTCGGGGAGTCGGAGCATCGGGGGATGCACATGACCAGCGCTCCACACCTGCTCACCGAAGACCGCCCGGACTTTGAACGCGCGCTGGACGAGGCGCTGCGCACGGTCCTGCGGGATCACGGACCCGACCGTGAGCGGGCCCTCGGGCCGGACGGCGGGGACGTGGCGGAGAGCCGCCCCGCCTCGCGGCGGACGAACCACTCCAACGGTCACTCCGCCCTGAACAGCGAGCAGTTGCGCACCCTGGCGCTCGGCGCGGCCGAACTCATCGCCGACGCGGCGGCCGCCGAGTACGAGACGTACCGCGGCGTCCGGGAGGCCGCCCGCGAGTCGGCGCGCGCCCGCGACAACCGGTCCTTCGGCTACGCGGCGATGGGCGTCGCGGAGGGCGCGGGCTCCGGCGCGGGCCTGATCGCCGTCCTCGCCGTCCTGACGCCGCTGCTCGCGGGCGCCGCCGCCGTGATCTTCCTGCTGATCGGTTACGCGCTGCGCGCGATGGCCCCCGAGCCCGCCATCGCGTCGCCGCTGCGCACCGCGGGCTGGCTGTTCGCCGCCGTCACCGCCGCGTCGATACTGCTCGGCGCGGTCGGACTGCTGCTCACGGCGCTGCGCGACGGCTCCTCCGCCATACACGACTCGCCCGACGCGCTGCCGCCCGAGGTCGCCGACGCGCGCGACGCCTGGTACCGGGCGCTGCTGGAGCGCGGGATGCTGCCCTTCCTGGAGGACGCGGCGGCCGGCGCGGCGCTCGCCCCGACCAGCGCCCACGAGCCGCCGCACGGCCCGGCGGTGAGCCCGGTGCCCGGCCCCGCCACCGGGCAGGACCTCAGCCGCATGCCGCGACTGGGCTACTCCCGCCCGGACTTCAGCAGCCCGGCACCCGACCCGGCCGCGCCGCTGCCGCCCGCCGCGCCGCGCTTCTCCGGTCCGCGCTACAGCAGTCCCGACTTCACCAGCCCGGACTTCGGCGGCCCCGACAACACGCCCGAGTAGGGGCCGGTCCTGCGCAGCGTCGGGACGGCGGGGCCCGCCGTGCCGGGCGCCGTCGTCACGGACGCCGCCGTACCGGGTGCTGTCCCGGCGGGCCCCGCCAGGCCGGGCGCCGTCACGGCGGGCATGAACATCAGCACTCGGCGCCGGGGATCGTGCGCCGGGGACGACACGAGCATGCGCACCCGCTGGACGTAACCGCCGGCCGGTGGCCGCAGCAGCCGTACCTGGCCGTCGTGGTGCAGCGCGACCCGGGTGGACTCGCTCTCCGCCTGCCACAGCCGGGCCAGTTCGGGGTCCTCGCGCAGTTCGGCGATGACGCGGAGCAGTTCCTGGTCGGGCCCGGTCTGCGGCTGATGGTGCGCGGTCTGCGCCTGGAGCCGGAGCTGGCGCAGGAACGCCGTCGCCCAGCCGGTCCGCCACTCGGCGCACAACTGCCGCGCGTACGGCGCGAAGAGCACGAAGCGCAGCAGATTCGCGGGCGGCGGCTGGCCCGCGGGCTCGAAGAGCTGGCGCCACGCCTGGTTGGTCTCCAGAATCCGCCACGCGCCGTCCACGGTGAGGGCGGGGACCTGGAGCGCGTGGAGGTACGACGTCCAGCCGGTGACGGCCTCGGGGTCGGGTTCCGCCGGGCCGCGCGGCGGGTAGCCGCCGGTGACGATGAACCACAGCTCGTCCCGCTTGCGCGAGTCCAGCCGCAGCGCGTTGGCGAGGCTGTCGAGGCGGTGGGCGGGGATGGGGCGTCCGCAGCCCTCCCAGTCCTGGTAGAGGCGCGGTGATATGCCCAGGCGCTGGGCCACCGCGTGCTGGCTCAGGCCCGGCGGGCGGTAACCGTTGTGGCCCGTGATGGGCTCGGGTTCGCCCACGAAATTTCTGCGGGCCTCGCGCAGGAACTCCTGGATCAGCGGTGGGTCCTCGTCGGAACGACGGTCCATGGCTTGTCCCCCGGATCTTCTCGGCTGCCGCGTCCTTGGGGGTGAGGGGTCACCCGGCGTCCGCGGCCTGCGATTTCGCGCCCCCGCTCATGCTAAGCGGGGATGCTCGCGAGCCGCCGGAATCGCCTTGTCCACATCGGGCACTGTCGCAAGTGCGACACACTTCGGTGGTGGGGTGGTGGGGTGGTGTGCTGGTTCACCAGTACGGTGGGGTGGTCGCGCAGGGTGGTCGCGCGGATGCGGCGGTCACGCGGATGCGGTAGGTGTCGAGGGTGCGGTGGGCGTCCCGGATGCGGTGGGCGTCCCGGATGCGGTGGATGGACGGTGGCGGCGCACGGCCGTACGGTGCGGCCCGCGGGAGGACGGTGCGGCCGGTCAGAGGTCGTCCGGGTCGAGCAGCCGGGCCAGCTTCAGGCCGACCTCGAAGCGGCTGGAGACCTGGAGCCGTTCCATCAGCTTGGTCATCACGCGCTGCACGGTGCGCCGGGCGACGCCCAGCGTCCTGGCGATGCGGTCGTCACTGTAGCCGTTGGCCATCAGCCGGATGATGGTCCGCTCCTGGTCGGTGAAGTCCGTGGCGGCGCCGGGGTCGTCGTCACTGTCGGGGGCGGGGGTGGCTTGGCCGCCGCGCGCCATGTGCGGCATCGGCTTCGCCCGCAGCCAGTAGTCCTCGTAGACCGAGACGTACGAGCGGGCCAGCACCGCGCCGCGCACCAGCGTCATCGACGACCGTACGTGCGGGACGCCCGGCAGGACGACGGTGTGCCGGTCCACCACCAGCAGGTCGTGCGGGCCGTGGTCGATCAGCCGGACGCCGACGCCCACGTCGGTCAGGTCGTTCAGATACTTGCTGTACTTCGGGATCTGGAGCAGCGAGCGCGGGTACAGGGCGCGGACCCGCACCCCGCGCCGTACCATCGCCGCGTCCCCGGCCAGGGAGTGCTCCAGCACCGCCATGTCCTGCGGCATCGGGCCCGGGTGCAGCGAGTCCACGGACTCCCGCGCGGTGGCGTCGATGTCGGCCAGCGCGCTCAGCCGGGTCTCCAGGTCCTCGAAGTTCTGGACGACCACCTGCTCCTGGAGCCGCGCCGCCGCGGGTCGGAACACCGTCAGCAGCGCCTGCGTCGTCTCGCTGAGCTCCGCCGCGTTCCGCAACTGCGCCGCGGCCGTGCCCAGATACGTGTCCATCGCCACCGCCAGCGCGGCGTCCGGGTCGACGGTCTCGACCCGCCCCTCCACCAGCCGGACCAGCCCCATGCCCTTCAAGGTCCGCAGCCCCGACTCCAGCCGCCCCTCGTCCAGCCCCACCAGCCCCGCCAGCCCCGCGTACGGAGCCCCACCGCCGTTCGCCACCGCCGTATAGATCACGACGGCGGACTCGATATCCCGCCCCTCACCCCTCGCCTGCCCCATCCCCTGCCCTCTTCCCCACCCACCACCCGACCCGCCCGATTCTCCCCCACCCCCCTTTTCCCCCAACAGCCCGTCCACCAGGTCTTCACCGAGGTGCCCCTCGTGCTGTTCGCCGAGCAGCGCCAGCCAGCCCGCCGCAAGCTGCGCCGCAAGGCCGGAGCCGCCTCCGCCGGCCTCCCGTAGGCACGCGGAAGCGGCCGTACACAAGCCGAGGGCCCCGACATATCGCGCCGGGGCCTTCGGCTTCAGGCTAGTGCGTGGCCGGTGCCCGAAGCGGCCGTCAGGGATCGGGGCGGGCTCAGGCAGCCGCGACACCGAGGGACACCAGGACGATCTGGACCGCCACCGCCCCGGCTCCGGTCCACGACCAGCGGTCGTACGGCGCTGTCGTGCGGTTGATCCGGCAGGTGGGAACCTCCCCGGCAAGCGGCAACCCACCCGCCGTCACGCCCATGGCGAGAAAGGCACCGCACGCGACGGCCCCTGCCAGAGCGCCCCCGGTGCGCAGCAGGCCGGGTGCGACGAACGTCATACCGACCCAGCCGAGCATGGCGGGCGGCGAACAGGCCAGCGCCCCGGCCAGCAGTCCCGCCTCGGGACGGTCCCGCACCAGCCGAACCGTGGCGCGCAGGGCCTCGTCCCGTGCCGAGGGCCGTTCGTACGGAACGCAGTTCGGACAGCGCACGTCCTCACCGCACTGAACGCACAGCACGAGGGCGTTGCCGCAGTCCTCGCACGGGTCGCCCGCCTCGTACGACGGTTCCCGTGCCCGTAGCCGCAGTGCTTCCCGCAGGCTCACCGGGGCACCTCGTCAGCGGTGTCGTCGGCGCACACGGCCCAGACGAGTTTCCCGACGCCTAAGCGTTCACTCACTCCCCAGCGTCCGGCGGTCAGTACGTCGACCAGGGCCAGGCCGCGCCCGGATTCGGCGTCCACGGACGGCTCCCGGGCTTCGGGCCGGACGCTGTTGGCGTCGTGCACCTCGATCCGCAGCGCGCCGTCCGTCAGCCGCTCGTACCGGGTCTCGACCAGCCGGTCCTCCGGCCCCCGCGCGTGCCGCACGGCATTGGTGAACAACTCCGACAGGACAAGTACGGCGGTGTCCGCCAGTCCGGTCATGCCCCACGCGTTCACCGCCAGCCGGAGTTCGTGACGCGCCCGGCCCACGCATCGAGGGCTACGTGCCCATCTCTTCACGAACACCGAGTCCGAGGCGCGCTCCCACTCGCGACCCGGCGTCGATTCGTCGTCTCCACCGGTCAATTCCGTGTCACCCATGCGGCGAGCGTCGCCGAGTTCATCAGGACGGAGGAACCTCCACCATTCCCCACTTTGGGACGTCCCATGTCGGATAGAACGTCCCTAGCGCCGTCCCACGTCAGAGGGAGAGACTGCGATGCCGAACGAGAGATTGCGCGCCACCATGGCAAGCGGCGGTTGGACGTACGCCGCACTGGCAGCGAAGACCGACGTCGACCCCAAATCCGTTGAGCGCTGGGTCAACCTCGGCCGCACCCCGCGCCGGGCGACAGCCATGCTGGCGGCGGAGACGCTAGGAGAAGACGTGCACGCGCTATGGCCAACGCTCCGCCAGCCACGGGCCGCACGGGCGGTCAGCCCGGAACTGGTGGCGCTCTACGATCAACGCGCCGACGTCCCCGTATCAACGATCGTGGACGTGCTGTCGCAGGCACGCGAGCAGATCGACGTACTGGTCTACGCGGCCGTCTTCCTCCACGAGGCGTACCCGCGCCTCAACGACCTCCTGCGGGAGCGAGCCGCCGACGGCTGCACCGTCCGGATCGCGGTCGGCGACGCCGACAGCCCCAACGTCCGACAACGCGGCCGGGAAGAGCGATTCGGCCACGGCATCGAGTCCCGTTGCCGACTCGCCCTCATGCACTACCGGCCCCTCATCGGGACTCCGGGCATCGACATCCGCACCCACGGGACCACGCTCTACAACTCCCTCTACCGCGCGGACGACCAGGTCGTCGTCAATGCCCACGTCTTCGGGGTGAACGCGTACAGCGCTCCCGTCTGGCACCTGCGGCGGCACGGCGACGGCAGCCTGTTCGACACCTACGCCGACAGCTTCGACGCCGTATGGGCCACGGCGCGGCCCGCGCCTCGGGAACACTGACGCCATGGCACGCACCGAGTTCTACGACGATCCGGACGCCCCCGCACCGAACAGTCTCGTCGTCGCCGCGTCCGCCGTCGTCACCGACGAGCAGGGTCGCATCCTGCTCCAGCGGCGCCGCGACAACGGCTTGTGGGCGCTGCCCGGGGGCGGCATGGAGATGACCGATTCCCTGCCCGGCACGGCGGTGCGCGAGGTCAAGGAGGAGACGGGCCTGGACGTGGAGATCACCGGGCTCGTCGGCACGTACACCGATCCGCGCCACGTGATCGCGTACACGGACGGCGAGGTACGCCGACAGTTCAACGTCTGCTTCACCGCCCGGGTCATCGGCGGGGAGCTGGCCGTCTCGGACGAGTCCACGGAAGTGCGCTTCGTCGCGGCCGGGGAGGTGGACGAGCTGCCGATGCATCACACCCAACGCCTCCGGATCGCCCACTACTTGGAGGGCCGGGAGCGGCCGTATCTGGGGTGAGGGCCCCGGCACCGGGGTGCCGGGGCCCTCGGGTGTCAGTCCGTCAGCGGCAGGTACACGCGGTTGCCGGCGGCGGCGAATTCGCGGGACTTCTGGGCCATGCCCAGCTCGGCCTCGGAGGCGGAGGCGGAGGCGGAGGCGGGGGCGACGGGGCCGCCGTGGTCGCGGCGGATGTCGTGGGAGATCTTCATCGAGCAGAATTTCGGGCCGCACATGGAGCAGAAGTGGGCGGTCTTGGCGGGCTCGGCGGGGAGCGTCTCGTCGTGGAAGGCGCGGGCGGTGGCGGGGTCGAGGGCGAGGTTGAACTGGTCTTCCCAGCGGAATTCGAAGCGCGCGTCGGAGAGGGCGTCGTCCCACGCCTGGGCGCCCTCGTGCCCCTTGGCGAGGTCGGCGGCGTGGGCGGCGATCTTGTAGGTGATCACACCGGTCTTGACGTCGTCGCGGTCGGGCAGCCCGAGGTGTTCCTTGGGGGTGACGTAGCAGAGCATCGCGGTGCCCCACCAGGCGATCATCGCGGCGCCGATGCCGGAGGTGATGTGGTCGTAGGCGGGGGCGATGTCGGTGGTGAGCGGGCCGAGCGTGTAGAACGGGGCCTCTTCGCAGATCTCCTGCTGGAGGTCGATGTTCTCCTTGATCTTGTGCATGGGCACGTGCCCGGGGCCCTCGATCATCGTCTGCACCTGGTGCCGCTTGGCGATGGTGTTCAGCTCGCCGAGGGTGCGCAGTTCGGCGAACTGCGCCTCGTCGTTGGCGTCCGCGATGGAGCCGGGGCGCAGGCCGTCGCCGAGCGAGTACGTGACGTCGTACGCGGCCAGGATCTCGCACAGTTCCTCGAAGTGCGTGTAGAGGAAGCTCTCCTGGTGGTGCGCCAGGCACCACGCGGCCATGATCGAGCCGCCGCGCGAGACGATGCCGGTCTTGCGGCGGGCGGTCAGCGGGACGTAGCGGAGCAGCACGCCCGCGTGCACCGTCATGTAGTCGACGCCCTGCTCGGCCTGTTCGATGACGGTGTCGCGGTAGACGTCCCAACTCAGCTCCTCCGCTCGGCCGTCGACCTTCTCCAGCGCCTGGTAGAGCGGGACGGTGCCGATGGGGACGGGGGAGTTGCGCAGCACCCACTCGCGGGTGGTGTGGATGTTGCGGCCGGTGGACAGGTCCATGACCGTGTCGGCGCCCCAGCGGGTGGCCCAGGTCATCTTGTCGACCTCCTCCTCGATGGAGGAAGTGACCGCCGAATTGCCGATGTTGGCGTTGACCTTCACCAGGAACCGCTTGCCGATGATCATCGGCTCGATCTCCGGGTGGTTGATGTTGGCGGGCAGTACGGCCCTCCCCGCGGCGATCTCGTCCCGGACGATCTCGGACGGGACGTTCTCGCGCAGCGCGACGTACTCCATCTCCGGCGTGATCTCGCCCCGCCTGGCGTAGGCGAGTTGGGTGACCGGCGCTCCGGTACGGCCCCGGCGGGGGAGCCGGGGGCGGCCGGGGAAGACCGCGTCGAGATTGCGGAGCCCGCCGCGCGGCGAGGTGTGCTTGAGGCCGTCGTCCTCGGGGCGGACCGGCCGTCCCGGGTACTCCTCGGTGTCGCCGCGCGCGATGATCCAGTGCTCCCGTAGCGGGGCGAGCCCGCGCCGGACGTCCGTCTCCACGGAGGGATCGGTGTACGGGCCCGACGTGTCGTACAGCGTCACGTCGTTCCCATTGGTGAGGTGCACCTGCCGGACCGGCACCCGCAGGTCCGGCCGCGATCCGACGACGTACGACTTGTGCCAGCCGATGTCCCGTACGGGACCGTCCACTTCGGTACGGTTCGAGCCGTCCGCTTCCGTACCGTTCGAGGCGGCCGACTCCATACGATTCGAGGCGGCCGACTCCGTACGGATCGAGCCCTCCGCTTCCGTACGATTCGAGCCGACCGACTCCGTACGGGCGGATTCGTCCCCGTCGGATCCAGGCGTGTGCGCGTCCTGCATGGTCATGAGACCCACTCCCTACGCCGGCATTACCCGGTAACAGGTTCAGCGGTCGGCGCAGCGTTCGTCCCGGCGGTCATGCCGTGCCGGCAACAGGTTCAGCGCCCTCTCAGCCCGGTGCTCCGAGCTCCCGCGTTTGCAAAGGTGCCCCCACGGTAGCGGTTCGGCGAGGACAGGCACCAGGGATCTTGCGATGATCAGCCCGTGGAAGAGCCCCCGCAGAGCCCAAGTCCCGGCCCCGGACGCGGCCACAGCCCCGGCCCCGGCCCCGGCGCGAGCCACGGGCACAGTCACGGACACAGCCACAGTCATGGCCACGGCCACGGCCCCGTGCCGCCGGTCTCCCAGCACCTGCGCAAGGTCATCGCCGCGATCCTGGTCCCCTTCGCCGCCGCCGTCGTCGTCGGCCTGATCGTGCTGTGGCCCGGCGGCGCGCCCCAACACGCCCGCAGCGGCGTCGGCTTCGACCAGCAGACCCGGCAGGGCAAGGTGGTGCGACTGGTCGACGTGTCCTGCAAGGCGGAGAACCCGGGCCAGTCGTCGTCGGCCGCGAGCGACACCTGCCAGAAGGCCACCATCGAGGTCGAGTCGGGGCCCGACAAGGGGACGACCTTCACCGAGATCGTGCACCCCGACCAGTCCCGCCGCTACTCCAAGGGCGAGGGCGTGGTCCTCGCGTACGCGCCCAACGCCCCCGCCGGGCTGCGCTATTCGGTCACCGACGTGGACCGCGGCTTCCCGCTCGCGCTGCTCGCCGGGATCTTCGCGGTCGCGGTGATCGTCGTCGGACGGCTGCGCGGTCTGATGGCCCTGATCGCACTGATCGTCTCGTTCGGGATCTTGACCCTCTTCATCCTTCCGGCCATCCTCCGCGGCGACAATCCGCTGCTGGTGGCGGTGGTCGGCGGCAGCGCCATCATGCTCATCGCGCTGTACATGTGCCACGGCGTCAACGCCCGCACCTCGGTGGCCGTCCTCGGCACGCTCTGCTCACTGCTGCTGATCGGCGTCCTGGGCTCGGTCTTCATCGACTGGGCGCGGCTGACCGGCAACACCTCGGACGAGACGGGCGTGATCCACAGCCTCTATCCCGGCATCGAGATCAAGGGCGTCCTGCTCGCGGGCGTCATCATCGGCTCGCTCGGCGTGCTCGACGACGTCACCGTCACCCAGACCTCGGCGGTGTGGGAGCTGAAGGACGCCGATCCCGGCGCGAATTGGCGCAAACTCTACGGCGCCGGAATGCGGATCGGCCGCGACCACATCGCCTCGGTGGTCAACACCTTGGTGATGGCGTACGCGGGCGCCGCGCTGCCGCTGCTGCTGCTCTTCTCGATCGCGCGCAGCGGCGTCCTGCGGGTGGCCAGCAGCGAACTGGTGGCGGAGGAGATCGTCCGCACCCTGGTGGGCAGCATCGGCCTGGTCGCCTCGGTGCCGCTGACCACGGCCCTGGCGGCGCTGGTGGTCAGCGCCGACCGGCACGAGAGGAGCGGCGGCAAGAACGGTGACGACAACGGCGGCAAGGGCGCGACCGGCCCCGCCGGACCTACCAGTCCCGCCCCGACCCGGAGGAGCCACCGCCGCCGGTGACCCGCTTGACGACCAGCACCAGCGCCCCGACCAGGACCACGAACACGATCACCTTGAAGAGCAGTCCGAAGACGATGCTCACCAGGCTGGCGATCAGCGAGCCGAAGACGATCAGCGCGATGACCGGGATGGCCACCCACTTCACCCACCACGGCAGGCCCTTCAGCAGCTTCTCCATGATGTCCTCGGTCTCCTTCTCCTTCTCGGGACCTGGCGGTGTTCCGCCGATACTTCGACTGTAGGGCCACCGATGCCTCCGGCGGAGGGCCAGGAGGCCGGATACGACCCTGAACGCACCCTTAGGGCTCCGGGGGTGAGAAGACCACCATGACCCTGAGGTCCTCGGTGATGTGGTGGAAGCGGTGCGGGGTCCCGGCCGGTACGTAGACGACGCTGCCGCGACCCACGGTGGTCGTCTCCTCCCCCACGGTGATCGCCGCCCGGCCGCTGACCACCAGGTAGATCTCGTCCTGGGCGTGCGGCTGCTGGGGGTCGTTCTCCCCGGCCTTGAGCGCGTAGAGCCCGGCCGACATGGTGCGTTCGCGCAGGAAACGGAGATACGCCCCCTCGTTGGCGGCCCGCTCCGCGTCCAGGTCGTCCAGCCGGAACACCTTCATCGCGTACTCCCCTTGTCCGGACTCCGTCCGGTACTTGTCCGGTCTCTTGCTTGCGTGATCAGGTCTGCGACGATCACACCATGAAGAATTTCATCGTCAAGACCTTGGCGAACGCCGGTGCCCTCGCGGTCGCCGTCTGGCTGCTCAAGGACATCACGCTCACCGGGGACAGCACCTGGCACAAGGTCCTCACCCTCATCCTCGTCGCCCTGGTCTTCGGCGTCGTCAACTGGCTCGTGAAGCCGGTCGTGAAGGTTCTGTCCTTCCCGCTGTTCATCCTCACCCTCGGGCTGATCACCCTGGTGGTGAACGCCCTGATGCTGCTCCTGACCTCCTGGCTGGCCGACAAACTCAGCCTCGACTTCCACGTCCACGGCTTCTGGACCGCGGTGCTCGGCGGTCTGATCATCAGCATCGTCTCCTGGGCGCTGGCCGTCGTCCTTCCGGACGACGAGTGACCAGTCACCACCCTGAGAAGGGGACCGAGCAGGGGGCGGCACAAGGGGCCGGGCGGGAGACCGACCAGGGGGCCGACCAGGGGGCCGACCAGGAGACCGGGCGGGGGACCGACCAGGGGGCCGCGGGACACGAAGCGGCACAGCGGGCGGCCGAACGGCATCAGGCCGCCCGGCCGGAGGCCGCTGGCGACAGCACCCGCAGCGTGCACGCGGGACGGCCCCCGGCGACCGCGTACGAACCCTCGCTCCCCGGCCCGGTCTTCGTCTCGCACTACCACCTGCCGGGCGAGGCCAGCGGCCCGTACACGTACGGCCGGGACGAGAATCCGACCTGGGAGCGGCTGGAGGCGGCCGTCTCGGAGCTGGAGTGCCCCGGCGACCCGGCCGCCGCGACGCTCGCCTTCGCCTCCGGCATGGGCGCGGTCGCCGCCGTGCTGTTCTCCCAGGTGCGGGCGGGCGACACCGTGGTGCTGCCGTCCGACAGCTACCAGGCGACGCGCTCGCTGCGGGAGCGTCTGGAGTCGTACGGCGTGACGGTACGGCTCGCGCCGACCGTCGGCGACGGGCAGCTCGCGGCGCTGGAGGGCGCGCGGCTGCTGTGGCTGGAGACGCCGTCGAATCCGGGCCTGGACGTGTGCGACATCCGCCGGCTGTCGGACGCCGCGCACGCGGCGGGCGCGCTGGTCGCCGTCGACAACACCCTCGCGGGGCCGCTCGGGCAGCGCCCGCTCGCCCTGGGCGCGGACTTCTCCGTGGCCAGCGGCACCAAGGCGCTCAACGGGCACGGTGACCTGCTGATGGGCTACGTCACCACGCGCGACGCCGGGCTGAACGCGAGCGTGAGGCAGTGGCGCAAGACGGTCGGCGCCATTCCGGGGCCGATGGAGGCGTGGCTCGCCCACCGTTCGCTGGCGACGCTCGCCCTGCGCGTGGACCGGCAGTCCGCGAACGCGCTCACCCTCGCGAGTGAGCTGCTGAACCGCGCCGAGGTGACGGACGTACGTCACCCGGGCCTGCCGTCCGACCCCGCGCACGCCGTGGCCGCCACCCAGATGCGGCGCTTCGGCGGCGTCGTCTCCTTCACCCTCCCCGACCGCGCGCACGCCGAACGCTTCCTGGCCGCGCTGCGCCTCACCTCAGAGGCCACCAGCTTCGGCAGCGTCCAGAGCACCGCGGAGCGCCGCGGACGGTGGGGCGGCGACGCCGTGCCACCCGGCTTCGTCCGCTTCTCGGTGGGCGTCGAGGACCCCGAGGACATCGTGGCCGATGTGCTGCGCGCACTGGACGAAGCGGCGTCTTCATAAGGGTGAGCGCGTGGTCGTCCGCGCGCTCAGGCGCGTCTTCGTCAGGGTGAGCGCGTGGTCGTCCGCGCGCCGAGGCGCGTCTTCGTACGGGTGAGGGCGCGCGGGCGCACGGCGGCACGGCGGTGGCACGGCGGCGGAGGGGTGCGCTCCGATTCGCCGGGGCGGCGCCGGGAATTGTGCGGTGCGGC
Source organism: Streptomyces sp. NPDC003300 (assembly GCF_040610915.1). Lineage (NCBI taxonomy): Bacteria > Bacillati > Actinomycetota > Actinomycetes > Kitasatosporales > Streptomycetaceae > Streptomyces > Streptomyces sp. NPDC003300. Next base: position 270,801 of record NZ_JBEXNE010000005.1, read on the forward strand.
GAGTTTGCCGCCGCGCGCACTGCGGCAGATGTCCACCATGCCCCCGGACACGCATGACGGCCCCACCACCCGGCCGGTGGTGAAGCGCACGGCCCGCGCCATCGTTCTCGACGGCGACCGGCTCGTGCTGATCAAGCGCACCAAGCCCGGCCTCGCCCCGTACTGGCTCACGCCGGGCGGCGGGGTCGAGGACGACGACGCGAGCGTGGTCGCGGCCATGCACCGCGAGGTCGACGAGGAGCTGGGCGCCAAGGTCACCGATGTGGTGCCCGCCTTCGTCGACACCGTCGAGCACATCGCGGACGACGGCTCGCACGGGGTGAAGGTGCAGTACTTCTTCGCCTGCCGCCTGGAGTCGATGGACCTCGACCAGCGGCACGGCCCGGAGATCGACGAGCCCTGCGGGGAGTACGAGATCGTGCGCGTGCCCTTCAGCCGCATGGGCCTGGCCTCGGTCGACATCGTGCCGCTGACCCTGCGGCACTACCTGGACGCGAACATCGAAGGGGTGCTGGGCCTGCTCGGCCCGGACCTCGGCTGACAGCCGTGAGGGGACCGGCGGCCGGTCGCGTCAGTCCCCCGCCGCGACCAGTTCCTGCACGAGGTCGTGCCGTATCCGGTGCGACGGCATCCCGATCCGCACCAGCGTGTCCACACTGCTGCGGATCATCCCGGGCGGCCCCGACAGATACGCGTCGTACGCCTCCCACGGCCCGTGCGCGCGTACGGCGTCCGGCAGCGGCCCGGACAGCGCGTCGCTGGGGGTGTCGGCGACGACGGTGCGGACCGACAGCCAGGAGTGCTCGCGCTGCATGCGCAGCATCGTGTCGAGGTCGTAGAGGTCGCTGGTGCGGCGGGCGCCGTAGAAGACCTCGACCGGGCGCCGCCGCCCGTGCCGGGCGACGTCCTCCACCAGCGCCTTGATCGGCGCTATGCCGGTGCCGCCGCCCAGGCAGAGCATGCCGTCGTCCGAGGCGTGGTCGGCCACCATCGAACCGGAGGGCGGCCCGAGCCGTACGACGTCACCGGGGCGGGCCCTGCCGACCAGCGCGTTGCTGACCCAGCCCGCCGGGACCGCGCGGATGTGGAAGGTCAGCAGGCCGTCGTCGCGGGGCGCGGCGGCGAAGGAGTAGTTCCGCCAGATCCGCGGCCACCACGGGGTCTCCACCATCGTGTACTGCCCGGCGAGAAAGGCGTACGGCTGGTCGGGCCGTACGGTGACCACCGCGACGTCGGGGGTCCGCAGCTCGTGGCCGACGATCTCGGCCTGCCACCAGGGCGGCGCGTGCCGTTCGTCCTCGGCCGCCGCGTCGATCATCGTCTGCGAGATCGCGGCGTACGCGCGGACCCACGCCGCCTCGGTCTCCGGGCCCCACACCGCCGACGCGTACCGGGCGAGCGCGCCGAGCAGCGCCTCGCCGACCGCCGGGTAGTGCTCGGCGCGGGTGCCGTACTTGCGGTGCCCACGGCCCAGGTGCGACAGGTAGTCGCCGAGCGCCGCCGGGTCGTCGATGTGCTCGGCCGCCGTCAGCAGCGCCTTGACCAGCCGGTCGCGCTGCGCGTCCATCGCGGCGGGGAACAGGTCGCGCAGCTCGGGGTGGTGGATGAAGAGCAGCGCGTAGAAGTACGAGACCGTCCGGTCCGCGACCGGCCCGATCTCCTCCATGGTGCGGCGGATGAGGAGCGCGTCGGGCGACGGGGACCCGGCCGGGGAGGCCATCGGGGAGGCGGGCGTCTCGGGTCCGGGCATCCGCGGTACGGGAGGCGGTACGAACGCGGGTGCTGGTGCGGGTGCTGGTACCGGTACGGGTGCTGGTGCCGGTACGGGTGCTGGTGCCGGTGCTGGTGCCGGTGCGGCCGTGAACGCCGACGCCGGTATCGACGCCGGTGTGTACGCGGACGGCTCGGTCGGCGCCGAAGCGCGCGGCTCCGGCTCGGGTTCCGGCGATGGTCCCGGCTCCTGCCGCTGCGCGGCGGCGGGCCGCGTCATGGGGGCGGCGGGCTCCTGCCGGGGCTGGGCGATCTTGCGGCGCCGCCCCCTGGGCTGCGGAGACGCCGGTGAGGCCGGGTCGGTGGTCTTGGCATCCATGATCACGTGGCCCCGAACTCCCGGTGGTCGATCCTTCGCCCAGCTCGCCTGCGGTGCCGTGTGAGCGTGCCACGCTGCGTGAGGGCACCGGACGAATAGCGCGAAGCGTCACCACTGGAGAAACGGTTTCGCGTACTATCCGCCGCGCCGTCCCCGGAGTCCGTGTCTCCAGGTCTCCACGGGGTCCCGTCCCGCCGTCCCCGATAGGTCCGCTACGGGATCGTCCCGTAGCGGACCTATTTTGCTAGTCTCGACGCATGACCGCAGAGACAGCAGCGACCGCAGAGGCCGTGACCACCGCAGCGCACCTCCCCCTGTCGGCGCGGACCGCCGACATGTCGTACCTGCTCCAGCACACCGCCCACGTACTGGCCACCCAGATGTCGGCGGCGCTCGCGGAGATCGGCATGTCGCCGCGCGCCCACTGCGTGCTGGCGCACGCGCTGGAGGCCGAGCGGACCCAGGCGCAGCTCGCCGAGCTGTCCGACCTGGACAAGACCACGATGGTCGTCACCGTCGACCAGTTGGAGCGGGCGGGGCTGGCCGAGCGGGTGCCGTCGGCGACCGACCGGCGCGCGCGGATCATCAAGGTGACCCCGGCGGGCGAGAAGGTCGTGGCCGAGGGCCAGGAGATCGTCGACCACGTGCACGAGGACGTGCTCGGCGCGCTGCCGGAGAGCGAGCGCACCGCCTTTGTCTCCGCGCTGAACCGGCTGGTCAACGGCCATCTCGCGACCCCCGCGGGCGCACCGGACGGCGGCCAGGGAGTGCGCCGCCCGCGCCAGTCCCGCAAGTAGCCCGCCCCGCCGCGGTCCGCCCCCGACCCCGCAGCGCAGCGCGCCGCACCGCACCGCGCCGGTCCGCTCCACCGCCGGGCACGCACCCGCAAGGTAAGCCCGTAAGAGATAGTCTCCAACAAAACCATCTGCTACGGTCACTCCTGGTATCCCTTTCGCCAGGAGGCGACCTCATGCCACTCCGTCCCCATGCCGCCGGATCGTCGCGCGGCGCGGCTCTCGCGGTGCTCAGCGCGGGCACCCTGATGATCATCCTCGACGGCACGATCGTGAATGTGGCGCTGCCGTCCATCCGCCGTGACCTGGGCTTTTCACAGTCGAGCCTCGCCTGGGTGGTCAACGCCTACCTCATCGCCTTCGCCGGGCTGCTGCTGCTCGCCGGCCGCCTCGGCCACCTGTTCGGCCGCCGCAGAATCCTGGTCACCGGGCTGGCGGCGTTCACCGTCGCCTCGCTGCTGTGCGGGTTCGCGGACTCCGCGGGGCTGCTGATCGCGGCCCGCTTCGTCCAGGGCGCGGCCGGTGCGATGGTCTCGGCCGTCAGCCTCGGCATGGTCATCGCGCTCTACCCCGACGCCCGCGGCCGGGCCCGCGCCATGGGCGTCTACAGCTTCGTGCAGTCCGCGGGCGGCGTCCTCGGCCTGCTCGTGGGCGGCATCCTCACCCAGGCCATCAACTGGCACTGGATCTTCTTCGTCAACCTCCCCATCGGCTCGGCCGCCGCTCTGCTCAGCCTGCGCCTGCTGCCCGACGACCGCCCGGCCGCCGTACGCGAGCCCCGCGAGTCCCGGGAGCCCGATGGTGAGTCCCGCGAGTCCCGTGGTGAGCCCCGCGAGCCCCGCGCCGGGAGCGCGCGTCCCGGGGTCGACGCGCCGGGTGCCGTCCTGGTGACCGCCGCCCTGATGCTGGGCGTCTACACCATCGTCGGGACCACCGGCCGGGGCTGGACGTCCCCCGCCACCGCAGGACTCGCGGCGCTGTCCGCCCTGTTGCTGGCCGGGTTCCTGGTCCGTCAGACCAAGGCGGCCGAGCCGTTGATGCCGTTGCGGATCTTCCGCTCCCGGATCGTCTCGGGCGCGAACGTGGTGCTGGCGCTGATGGTCGCGGGCGGCTTCGGCTTCCAGTTCATGACCAGCCTCTATCTCCAGCAGGTGCTCGGCTACGGCCCGGTGCGGATCGGGCTCGCGCTGGCGCCGACCGGCGCGATGATCGGCGTGATGTCCCTGCTGCTGTCCGCCCGGCTCGGCGCCCGCTTCGGCCAGCGCGCCGTCCTGCTGCCCAGCCTGCTGCTCTTCGCGGGCGGCTTCCTCATCCTGGCGAGGGCCCCCTCCGCGCACGCCTCGTACCCCGCCGACATCCTCCCGGCGATCCTGGTCTTCGGCGTCGGCTTCGGCCTGGCCATGCCCTCCCTGATGACGCTGGGCATGTCGGAGGCGACCCCCGCAGACTCCGGGCTGCTGTCCGGCGTCTTCAACACCGCCCAGCAGATCGGCGGCGCGCTCGGCCTCTCCGTACTCGCCGCCCTGGCCGCCGCCCGCACCGACCGGAAGCTCGCCGCGGGCCACTCCGTACCGGCCGCCCTGACCAGCGGCTACCACCTGGCCTTCGTGGTCGCCGCCGGACTGCTGGCCCTCGGCGCCGCGGTCGCCGCCGTCCTGCTCAGGCCCCCGTCCTCGGACGGCTCGAAGGACAGCACGCAGGACAGCACGCGGAACGGCGCTCAGGACGGCACTCAGGACAGCGCTCAGGACGGCGCTCAGGACGGCGCCGACCGCACTCCCGAGGCCAACGGCCTCAGCGCACCGGCCAGTTCCCCTGCCCGGAACCGGAGCCAGGACCGGGACCGGGACCGGGGCCAGGGCCAGGGCCGCCCGGCAGCGGCGCCGAAGGGTCGTACGGCACGCGTGTGAACACGAAGGACCCCAGGTCGAGATGGCCGACCGAGCCGTCAGCGCGCCGCACCGGCCGCAGCGTCTCGCCCGCGTAGTACCCCTCCAGGCCGGTCCAGGTGCCGTCGGATTCCGCGCGGAAGCGCGCGCCGCGGCCCCGGCCGGTCAGCGGCGCGAGCGCGAGGTCGCCGGAGGCGTGGACGCGCAGGCTGTAGCCGGACGTGCCCCAGTACCAGGGGCCCGCCAGGTCGAGCAGCGCCGGGTCGAGCGCGTCGGCGGGCCGCCAGGGCGCGGGCAGGCCGGGCTCGGCGTCGGCGGTGATCGCCAGCAGGTCGGCGGCGATGGTGCCGATCGCGGGCCCCGAGGTGGAGTTGGCCATCGCGAGCGCGCCCACGCCGTCCGCGACGCTCACCCACACGGTGGCCAGGAAGCCCGGCATCGAGCCCGTATGACCGGCGAGCGGGCGGTCGCCGTGCCGGGTGAGCTGGAGCCCGAGGCCGTAACCCGAGTCGGGGTCGGCCGCGTCCGGCGGCGCGGCGGGCGCGCGCATCTCGGCCAGTGTCGCCGCGGCCAGCACGTCCGGGTGCCCGGCCGCGAGGAAGCCCGCCCAGCGCGCCAGGTCCTGGGCCGTCGACCACAGTTGGCCCGCGGGCGCCATCAGTCCGGTGTCCTGTACGACCTCGGGCCGCATCACGTCGGCCCACGGGTGGACGGCGAAGCCCCCCGCGGCCGGGGCCTGCGGCAGCGCCGTCGTACGCGGCATGCCCAGCGGGTCGAGCACTTCGGCCTTCAGGGCCTCGGCCCACGGCACGCCGCGTTTGGCCTCCACCAGGGCGCCGAGCAGCGCGAATCCGGGGTTGGAGTAGTGGTAGCGCCGTCCGGCCGGGTGTTTGACGGGGGCCGGGCCGAGGACGTCGGCCAGTTCCGGCCGCAGGTCGCCGGGGGTCCGCTCCCACCAGGGGCCCGGCGTCTCGGAGGCCAGGCCGGAGGTGTGGGTGACGAGTTGGCCGATCGTCAGACCGGCCACGTCCTCCGCGTCGTCCGGCAGGTCCGGCAGGTGCCGCGCCAGCGGATCGGTCAGCTCCAGCAGCCCCTCGTCACGCAGCCGCATCACCAGCACCGCCGTGAACGTCTTCGTGATCGAGCCGATCCGGTACTGCGTGTCGGCGTCCGGCGCGTGCCCGTCGATCATGCTGCGCGAGCCGAACCAGACCATCCGCCCGTCCCGTACGACCGCGCCGACGATCGACGGCGTACGGCCCTCGGCCTGGCCGACCGCGATCCGGCGCAGCAGGGCGCGGCGGGTGGCGGGCAGCAGTTCGCCGTCCGGCGCGGCGGGCGCGGGGCCGGGCGTCGGCAGCGCGTACGGGGCGGGGGCCGCGGGCCGGGGCCGGTCGGGGGACTGCGGTGGGTGCTGGGAATCGGTCGTCACTCGGCGCGCGCCTCTTGTCTCGGTACGGGGGTCCGGGGCGGGCCCGGTGGCCGGATCCGTGCGCCCGGCCGACCTGGACTCCCCTACGGACGGTCGCCGTTACGGTAATCGGCGGTGCCGAAGCGGAGCGACACAATTGACATCCGCATCCCGCGCAGCAGCGGGATCAGATGCGAGACGGGCGCGATGGCGTACGGGCCGCGACCGCGCGGCAGGCGCAGGCTGCGGACCTCGGCGATGCGCGGCGAGGCGGTCGCGACCTTGCGGTACTCCTTGCCGTCCATGCCCCACAGCCAGCGCGGCGCGCGATAGCCGGGGCGCGCCGCGCTCCCGCCCGCCTCCGTCCCCACGTCCGGCCCCGCGTCCGGCCCCGCGTCCGGCCCCGCCTCCGTCCCCGCCTCCGGCCCCGTCCCGCCCGCGTCCGCGTCCCTGCGCGCCTCGGCCCGCGCCTGGGCGTCCGCCCGGGCCCGGTCGTCGGCCTGGGCCTGGCTGCGGGCGACCATCCCCCGGGGGAGGGCGTCGAAGAGCATCCAGCCGCCGGGGAAACGTTCCGCGCAGGCGGCGATCAGGCGTTTCACGTCGGACGGCGGCAGATACATCAACAGGCCCTGGGCGGTGACCAGTACGCCCTCGGAGTCGTCGACCTCGTCCATCCAGCCCAGGTCCAGCGCCGAGCGCGCCAGCGAACGGCGCCGTGGCGGATCGTCCGGAAGCAGAACGTCTCGGACCTCGACCGTCTGCGGCAGATCCACCGTCAGCCAGCGCACCCGGCCGTTGTCCACCCGCCAGAACTGCGTTTCGAGGCCCTCGCCGAGCGCCACCACCGTGCCGTCGGGGTGTTCGGCGACGAAGCGCCGTACCTCGTTGTCCAGGCACCGCACCCGCAGCGCGTGCCACTGCGCCATGCCCGAGCCGCCGAACCGCTCGAAGGGGTAGTCGATACGGTCGACCAGCTCCACCGCGAGCGGGTCGTCCAGCAGCCGCGCCCCCGGCCGCCGGGCCTCGGCGGCCCGGTGGTACAGATTCCACAGCAGCGTTTCCGGTACGCCCTCCAGCTCGACCTTGAACCGGCCGACGCCGCCGGTCCCGCCCTCGTCGCCGCCGGCCGCCCCGCTCCCGTCGCCGTCCCGGCCGTCTCCGCTCACGCCACCACCGACGTCGTCGTTGTCGTCCATCCCCTTACGATCCCACTCGCCGCCGCGCCCGGCCGTGCCCGCCACGGCGGTACTTCGCAACCCCGTTGCCCCCGGCCCGCGTTGGGCCCGCTTGAAGAAAGCGGCGCCGTCCGGTCACGGCTGCGCGGAACCTTGACAGCGGTTTTCGCCAGGCGTAGACATCACGTCGGCCAGAGAGCGCTCTCACAGCCGTCCGGCGAGGCGGCGGGACAGCGCCCTCGGGCGCCGCACGACCGCACCGCCGTACCAACCGCACGCGCACGACCGCACCTCCGCACAGCCGCACCGCGCACGAACGCCGATCGTGGCCGCGAGACCGGGGTCGGTGCCGCACACCGCAGCAGGGCACCACCGACGTCCACCCCCCAACCGGAGGCTCGCGCGTACGCGGCGCACCTCGCCGCACGCTGGCCGCGTGCTTGTCACGTGCTTGTCACGTGCGTGGCCGCGCGCTCGCCACGCGCGGATCTCCGCAAGGACGGCGGTACGTGCCCTCGTTGTCGGTTTCTCACCTCTCGCGCCCGTGCTCGCGGGCTTCCGCGAGCCGTCATCCGACACGTAGACACGTAGGAGCACACATGAGGGTCACCCCACGAGGGCTCTCCGCGCACCGTAAACGTTTCCGGTTCCCTCTCGCACGGTCACCGCAGGGCGTCCTGCTGATGGCGCTGGTGCTGATCGCCTCGGCGTATCTGTCCCTGGCGCCCACCTCCTCGCACGCGGCGACGCCGACCCTGCTCTCGCAGGGCAAGCCGGCGACCGCGTCATCCGTCCAGGACGCGTTCGCCGCGAGCGCCGCCGTGGACGGTGACACCGGTACCCGCTGGTCCAGCGCCGCGTCCGATCCGCAGTGGCTCCAGGTCGACCTGGGCTCGTCGCAGCCGATCACGCAGGTCGTCCTCAACTGGGAGACGGCGTACGGCAAAGCCTTCAAGATCCAGGTCTCGGACAACGCGACCGCCTGGACCGACGTCTACTCCACCACCACCGGCACCGGCGGCATCCAGACGCTCAGCGTCACCGGTACCGGCCGCTACGTGCGGATGTACGGCACCCAGCGCGCCACCCAATGGGGTTACTCGCTCTGGGAGTTCCAGGTCTACGGCGGTTCCGGCGGCGGTACGCCCCCGGCGACCTGCGGCACCACGACCGCCGCGCTCGGCAGGCCCGCCACCGCGTCCTCGACCGAGAACGCCGGGACCCCCGCCTCCGCCGCCTTCGACGGCAACGCGGGCACCCGCTGGTCCAGCGCGGCCTCCGACCCGCAGTGGGTCCAGGTCGACCTCGGCTCGTCGCAGACGCTGTGCGGCGCGCAGTTGACGTGGGAGACGGCGTACGCGAAGGCGTATCAGATCCAGGTCTCGACCGATGGTTCCACGTGGAACAACGCGTATTCCACGACGACCGGGGCCGGTGGCACCGAGAATCTGTCGTTCAACGCGACCGGCCGCTATGTGCGGATGTACGGCACGCAGCGGGCGACGCAGTACGGCTACTCGCTGTGGGAGTTCACGATCCTGACGCCCGGTGGCAGTACGACCTCCCCGCCGCCGAGCGGGGGCAACGGCAACTGCCCGTGGGTCGGTTCCACGGCTCCGGTGGCCACCCGCGTCCAGCAGGTCATGGCGCAGATGACCACCGCGCAGAAGGTCTCGATCCTGCACGGCAACAACAACGCGACGCCGTACATCGGCAACATCACCGGTGTACCGTCGCTGTGCATCCCGAACATCGGCCTCCAGGACGGGCCGCACGGTGTCGGTGACGGCCTCGGCGGCGTCACGCAGATGCCGTCGGCGAACGCGTCCGCGGCGACGTGGGACGACGCGCTGGAGCAGCAGTACGGCGCGGCGATCGGCGCGGAGTTCGCGGGCAAGGGTGTGCAGGTGGCGCTCGGCCCGACGCTGAACATCGTGCGCGACCCGCGCTGGGGCCGGGCCTTCGAGACGTTCAGCGAGGACCCGTACCTCAACGGGCGGCTGGCGGCGGCCGACATCCGGGGCATCCAGAGCCAGGGTGTGATGGCCGAGATGAAGCACGTGGCCGTCTACAACATCGAGAATCCGGCGGGGACGGTCGTCGTCGACAACCGGACCATGCAGGAGCTGTATCTGCCCGCGTTCCAGGCGGCGGTGCAGCAGGGCTCGCCGGCGGCGGCGATGTGCGCGTACAGCGTCGTCAACTCCGTACCGGCCTGCCAGAATCCGGCGCTGATGAACGTCGGGCTCTACCAGCAGGCGGGCTTCGGCGGCTTCATCACCAGCGACTGGGGCGGCGCGCACTCCACCGTCGAGTCCGCCAACGCCGGTCTGACGGTGGAGATGCCGAACGGCTACTTCTACGCGGACTTCCTCGCGCAGGCGGTCGCCAACGGGACGGTCAGCCAGGCCACACTGGACACGATGGTGAGCAGGCTGCTGACGCAGTTCTTCGCCTTCGGCCTCTTCGACAAGGCGCCCAGCGGTTCGCGGGACGCCGTCGTCACCACCCCGGCGCATGTGGCGACCGCGCTCCAGGGCGCGGAGGAGGGCACCGTACTGCTCAAGAACAACGGCATCCTGCCGCTGTCCACCGCCACCACCCACTCGATCGCGGTGATCGGCTGGGACGGCGGCGCGGGCGTGCAGTCCATCGGCGGCGGCAGTGCGACGGTGACCAGTTCCGGCACGGTCTGGCCGATCACCGGCATCCAGAACCGGGTCGCGGGCACCGGCACCACCGTGCAGTACAACGACGCGTCGAATCTCGCGTCGGCGGTCACGCTGGCCCGCTCCTCCGATGTCGCGATCGTCTTCGCCAGCGACAACTACGGCAACGAGGAGCACGACACCACCACGCTCGACCTGCCGCCGGTCGGCAACGCCCAGACCAACCAGAACGACATGATCGCCCAGGTGGCGGCGGCCAATCCGCACACCATCGTGGTGCTCAACAACAGCTCGGCGATCAACATGCCGTGGCTGAACCAGGTCGCGGGCGTCTTCGAGGGCTTCTATCCGGGCCAGCAGATCGGCACGGCGATGGCGGCGCTGATCTTCGGTGACGTCAACCCGTCGGGCAAGCTGCCCGTCACCTTCCCGAAGTCGCTCGCGGACGTGCCCGCGCACACCCCGGCGCAGTGGCCGGGGACCAACGGCACGGTGCAGTACAGCGAGGGGCTGAAGGTCGGCTACAAGTGGTACGACGCGCAGAACATCGAGCCGCTGTATCCGTTCGGCTTCGGCCTGTCGTACACCACCTTCTCCTTCTCCGGGCTCCAGGTCGGCGCGCTGTCCGGCGGGAACGCCACCGTGCGCGCGACGGTGACCAACACCGGGACGCGGGCGGGTACCGAGGTCGCGCAGCTCTACGTGGGCGACCCGGCCTCCACCGGCGAGCCGGTCCACCAGCTCCGCGGCTATCAGCGGGTCACGCTCAATCCGGGCCAGTCGCAGACGCTGACCTTCACGGTGTCCACGCACGACCTGGCGTACTGGAACACCGGCACCAACGGGTGGACGACGGCGGCGGGCAGCTACCAGATCCTGGTGGGGGACTCGTCGCGGAATCTCCCGCTGAGCGGCACGCTCAGCGTGCCGACGCAGGTGAACGCGGCCGCGGCGCGGGTGGGGGGCGGCGACGCCTCGTACGCCGTGCCCAATCCGCACGGCATGAGCAGCCCGCTGCACACGGCGGTGGACTGGGCGCTGGACCGGAAGGCCCCGAGCGGCACGGCCTTCTCGGCGACCGGTCTCCCGCCGGGGATCTCGCTCAGCTCGGCGGGGCGGTTCACGGGCGCGGCCACTGAGCGGGGTACGTACACGGTGACGGTCACCGCCCGTACGTCCTCGGCTGCGGCGTCCGCACCGGTGACGTTCGTCTGGACGGCCACCTAGCCGGTTCCGTTCCGGCTCCGGTGCCCTCCCGCGGGGGCGCCGGGGCCGGGACCTCCCCGGTGAGCATCGCGGTCGGGGGCGACCACGCCTGCGTCCGCAGCTTCGAGACCGCGCTCAAGACGCGCCGCCCGCGCCGGCCCTAGCGCGAGATGTGGGCCTCGATGCCGTCGAGGAGGAAGTCGAGGCCGAGGCGGAAGGTGTGGTCGGCGTCGAGGTGGGCGGCGTCGTGGATCACGGTGGACAGGGCGGGGAAGCGGCCGGTGGCGAAGGTGCGTTCCAGGTAGGGGCCCAGTGCGGCCTGCCAGCGCTTCTCGTCCAGGCCCGTGGTCCGCTCCGCGCGGCGGGCGGCGATCTCGCGGCGGACGGCGCCGGTCACGTAGGCGTCGACCGCGGTGACCACGGGCATGACGGCGTCCACGTGGACCCCGTCCAGTGCGGCGACGACGGCCTCGCCCCTGGCCAGCGCGTGCGGGCCGAGTTGTGGCCGGCCGCCGAGCAGGTCGGCGAGCCACTCGTGGTCGTGGGCGGCCTGCCGGGTGGTCTCGGCGAGCGAGCGCAGGACCTCCCGCCAGGTGTCCCCGACCGGCCGCATCTCGGCGTGGATCGCGTCGACCATCAGGTCGAGCAGTTCGTCCTTGCTCTCGATGTAGCCGTACAGCCGCATCGGTCCGACGCCCAGCGCGGTGGCGACCTTGCGCAGCGACACCGCGTCCAGGCCGTCCGCGTCGGCCAGCTCGATCGCGGCGCGGACGATCCGCTCCCGGTCCAGGGGGGCCGGTACGGGTCGATTCGGCGGCTCCGGCCGCTCCCACACCAACATGCCGCATACGGTACATCGCATTGTCACGATACAGTGTATCGACTCGTACGGTGTATCAAAGGAACCGAAGGGGACACCCATGCCAACGACCACCACCCCGACCCCGAGCCCGACTGCGACCGCGGCCGCGGCCGTCGCCATCGTCGGGGCCGGCCTCGGCGGCCTGGCCCTCGCCCGCGTGCTGCACGTCAACGGCATCGACGCCGTCGTGTACGAACGCGAGGCGTCACGCGCCGCGCGCGGTCAGGGCGGCATGCTCGACATCCACTCCGGGCAGCGGGCGCTGCGCGAGGCCGGGCTCATCGACCGATTCCACGCGATAGCCCGCGGCGAAGGCCAGGACATGCGCCTGCTCGAACCGGACGGCACCCTGCTGCTCCAGGAGGACACCCCCGAGGACGCCCCGCTCGACCGCCCCGAGGTCGACCGCGCCGATCTGCGCGACCTGCTGCTGGACTCCCTCCCCGAGGACACGGTGCGCTGGGGCCACGCGTTCACCTCCGCCGCCGACGGCCTGCTGCGCTTCGCCGACGGCGGCAGTACGACGTACGACCTGCTGGTCGGCGCGGACGGCGCGCAGTCCCGGGTCCGCCCCCTGCTCACCCACGCTCGCCCGGCGCACATCGGCCAGAACATCGTCGAGCTCGGCATCCCCGACATCGACCGCACGCACCCCGACCTCGCGGCCATGGTCGGGCGCGGCAACTACTGGGTGCTCGGCGGCGGACTGTCGCTGGCCGCACAGCGCAACGGCGACGGCCGCGTCCGTATCGGCCTGAGCTTCTACAACACCGACGAGGACTGGTTCGTCACCAGCAAGATCCCCTTCGACGACCCCGCCGCCGCCCGGGCGCGCCTGATCGACCTGCTCCCCGGCTGGCACCCACGGTTCACCGCCCTGATCGCGGCCTGCGACGACACCGTCGTGCCACGGGCGATCACCACCCTCCCGGTCGGCCTGACCTGGCCGTCGACACCGGACGTCACGCTCATCGGCGACGCCGCCCACCTGATGCCACCGGTCGGCGAGGGCGCCAACATGGCCCTCCTCGACGGCGCCCTCCTCGGCCTCGCCCTGGCCGCGCACCCGGAGGACATCCCCCGCGCCGTCGCGGAGTACGAACACGAGATGTTCGCCCGTACCGGCGCCGCCGCCCGCGAGTCGGCCCGCGTCCACGACATCCTGACGTCGCCCGACGCCGGCCGGAGAATGCTCGCGTTCTTCCAACCGGCCTGACCGCCCGGCAGGGCTCAGCCCGCCAGTCGCGCGAGGGCCAGCGCGTGCGCGCGGTCCAGGGCGTCGGCGGCGGCGCAGGGGACGTCCGGCCGCACACCGGTGCCCTCCCAATTCGTGCCGGAGACGGGGTTGACCGCGCGGCCCACGGGGATGGTGGCCTCCAGGTGCGGGTGTACGGTCCAGCCGTTGCACGGGTGCGCGCCGCCGCGGGTGCGCTCGCCGACGACGACGGCGCGGCCGAGCTGTTGCAGGTCGTAGGCCAGCTCCTCGGCGGCGGAGAAGGTGCTCTCGCTGGACAGCACGTACACCGGGCCGCTGCCGCCGAAGCGGGCGCCGGGGACGTGGGGCAGGCTCCAGGACTGCTCGCCGCGCTCGCCGTTGCGCTCGCCGCCGCGCTCATCGCCACCCCCATCGCCGCGCTCATCGCCGCGCTCATCGCCGCGCCAGTACATGGTGTTGAGGTGGGTGCGCTCGTCCAGCAGGTAGCTGCACACGAAGGCGACCGTGTCCGGGTCGCCGCCCCGGTTGGCGCGAAGGTCCACGATCAGCGCCTGGGCGCGGGAGGCCAGGGTGAGCGCGGCGCCCAGCGGTTCCGCGGCCCACTCCAGCGGGAACAGCATCGGCCCAAGCGTCAGTACGGCGACGCCGCCGTCGAGCAGCTCCAGCCGGGGCACACCGCCCAGCGAGGTGTCGAAGTCCCGGCGCATGGCGGCCAGGCCGGCCGCCCCCTGCTCCGGGGAGACCGGGTCGGCGTGGTGCTTCAGCCTCAAGTGCCGGTCGCCGTTGACGGACTGGAGGTCCGCGGTGACCAGCCGGGCCAGCTCCTCGGCGTCGTCGACGCCGTACGCGCCCTCGGCGAGACGCCGTCGCAGCAGGGCGGCGAGCTGCTCGGCCGTCTCGGGGAAGACGTAGTGCTCGGTGAGCAGCCGGGCCGTCTCGTCGATGACAGGGGCCGGGTGAAGGTTCGTCGGAATCGTCATGGCAGGGAGTAGAGCACCGTCCTTGCGAAAGCGTCAAAGACTTTAGACACTTTCGGTATGTCCGATCAGCCGACCTACCCGCCGCCTCCCGAGGACGTCCTGGAGATCAGCGCGCCCGAGCAGTTCGCGGCGCTCTCCCACCCCTTGCGCCAGCGGCTGCTCTTCGCCCTGGGCCAGCGGCCCGCCACCGTCAGCCGGCTCGCGGCCCAACTCGACGCGAAGAAGGGCAACGTGGCCCACCACCTCAAAGTGCTCCGCGAGGCCGGGCTCGTCCACATCGCCGAGACCCGCCAGGTCCGCGGCGGCACCGAGCACTCCTACCAGCGCACGGCCCGCCGCATGCTCGTCGCCGAACCCCAAGCGGCAGGCACCGCCGCGATGTTCGCCGCCGTCGCCCACGAACTGGACCGCTCACCCGTCGCCCCCCACCTGACCCTCCGCCACCTCCGCCTCAGCCCCGCCCAGGCGAAACACCTCGGCGACACCCTCACCCAACTCGTCGACGAGACCCCCGAAAACACCGAATCCCAGCCCGTCCACGGCGTCCTGGTAGCCCTCTACCACCACACCCCGCCCACCCCATAACCAACCCCGCCCCCGCCACCCGCCGCCCACGAAGAGGCTCACGGACGGTCAGGCCGCGTCGATGGCCTTTGTCGAAACCGAAGTCACCCGCAAACCGATGATGCAGCGGGTGTACCAATCCATCGCAACAGTCAACTCCGCCTGCATCCACCGCAGTGTCACCGGGTCGAGCGCGAACACGTCCGGCCGCGTGGTGTCCATCAGCACGTACTCGCCCGGCCGCGTGGGCCGCAGCTTCCCGTACGGTCCTCCGATCGGCCGGCGATGTCCCGATTCCGTTTCGTGCTCAGCCGGAACAGCGGATGGCGGCCCTCCAGTTCTCGGAGGATCCGGAACACGGTTGCCCGGCTCGGCCGCGGCACCACCTCCGTGCCGAACCGGGCGATCACCCTCGATAGGGCATGACCTACGGCCCCATCCGCCGTCTCACGCTGTGTCGGACGCTCAGCGTCTCAGCTCCACGTCGGAAGTCGCAGGCGGCGCCGGCCGCCGGACTCCACATCAGGTGAAACGCACGGTCAGCCTCTCGTTCGGCGCGTTCGACTCGTCTTCCGCGGCAGCTCGAACCAGGACGGACGCGATTGCCTCGAACGCTTCATCGCCCATGCGGTCACGACTGACTGCTGCGTTCTCCCAGACAATCTCGACTGGGCGCTCAACATCCTTGCTCAGACGGTCCCACAGAGCGCTCAGGTTGTGCCCGTAGTACGGACCGAAGTCCAGAGGCCCGGCAAGAAGCCGGTGCAGGTCCGCGTGGCTTCCGATCTGTGCCCCGTCAATGGCGACCCGCATGCTTCCTCCACTTCTTCGGCCGGCCGAGCGACTCTACGAACACCCGGCACCCCTGCAGGCACCGCGCTCCGCTGAACTGCGGTGTCTCACGGTCGATGTCGGATCCGACTTCCATCCGACATCGACCGTGAGATTCCGACACGAAATCTGAGACCCTACAGCGTTGTAGGTTCCCACGGCCGGTGTCATCTGCCGCGCCTCTGACCTGGTCAGTTCTCGGGCATCCCACGCCATGTCATCCGCTGGAATCCCAGTTCCGTGTCATTTACCTAGGCTGCCCGGCGGAGTGGGAGGAAGACTCGCCGCCCAGAAGGCGGTCATGCTGCGGCTGTGGCCCTCCATGCAGCGGTGACTCCAAGCGCACGGTGCCGTCGCCGACGGTCTACCGCCCAAAGGCTCTCCACACTCACCGGCGGCCAGCCGTCCTCATCTGTCTCCAGCCGGAAGTGGACCTTTATGTGGTCGTCCTTGATGTTCGTCACCGCATCATCATCCACAGCCGCCATGCCTCGGGAGGCCGTCGAACGTTCCAGGCCTACA
The DNA here is from genome assembly GCF_040610915.1 of Streptomyces sp. NPDC003300. Classification (NCBI taxonomy): domain Bacteria; kingdom Bacillati; phylum Actinomycetota; class Actinomycetes; order Kitasatosporales; family Streptomycetaceae; genus Streptomyces; species Streptomyces sp. NPDC003300. The sequence continues at coordinate 287,009 of NZ_JBEXNE010000005.1, forward strand.
ACACCTCGGGCTCGCCGGTCACTGCAGCGGCGATAAGCGCCACAAGATTGTCGGTCCAGCAGTCGGACTCCTTGGTGGCGACTTCAACACCGCAGCCAATACACATGAGGTTAGGTCCGTCCTGGCCGGCGAGTCCGCAGCAACCAGCGAGACGCCGCGGATCGGTATGAACCGCAGTCCCCGGAGCGTCGTCCGGGTGAAGGATCAAGAGGCTGGCATCGAAGTTGACCTTGAAGTTTCCTGGGGCCATCCGGGGTGGGACCACCTCGTGGCTCGGATGCCGCTCGGGGCCCCTGACTGGCTCTCCTGCTACCAAGTCGTTCGTTAGAGGCTGTCGGCAGTTGGCGCAGCGAAATATGGTCACGTGGCCATTCTCTGCGCTTTTGAGCCAACGAACTGCGCGGGGTGGCTGCCAGCCGGAACACCAACGGGGCCAGACGTGCGCTGAACGCGATCTCCGGCTTCTCAAGCCGGTGACGCGGCTATGACGTCCACGACCACCGGCCCGTCGTCCGTCACCAGCAGATAGTCCGGGATGTGCTTGCGAACCTTGCCATCCACGTCGGCCTTGAGCATGAACGGCTGGGCGATGATGTGCCGCACCTCTGGGGCGAAGTCGGCGAACAGCAGCCGCCCCAGCTCCAGCCGCGACTCGTAGATCACGTGGTCGCCCACCGTCGCCGACCAGTACGTGCCCGAATAGTGCTGCTGCCCCTTGTACCAGCGGAACATCCGCCACGGCCGAGCCTCCCGCAGCAGCCCGAGCGGCACCGACGGCCACTCCAGGTCCTCCACCACGGACTCGTCACCACGCCGGACACTCTGCCGTACCGGCGCGGCCACCGCTGTACCCATCGGACCACCAACCCCGCGTTTCCGGAGGTGGCCCCGCTGGCCGCGTAACGCCGGGGTCCAGCCCCAGCCACGCACGCAGACGCTGAACGGGGCGGTCCCGTACACAAAGAGGGGAACTGCTCGCTCACGGGGCATGAATCCCATCCCCCTGTCCTATTGGCCACGCGGTGGACATCGCCGGTGGGAAAAGGACACGGGACCTGGGATCCCACAGCGTCCCCGGTCAGGTCTGGGCCATGTCCACGAAGCGGGAGTAGTGGCCCTGGAAGGCGACCGTGATGGTGGCGGTGGGGCCGTTGCGGTGCTTGGCGACGATCAGGTCGGCCTCGCCCGCGCGGGGGGACTCCTTTTCGTAGGCGTCTTCGCGGTGGAGGAGGATCACCATGTCGGCGTCCTGCTCGATGGAGCCGGATTCGCGCAGGTCGGAGACCATGGGCTTCTTGTCGGTGCGCTGTTCGGGGCCACGGTTGAGCTGGGAGAGCGCGATGACCGGGACTTCGAGCTCCTTGGCGAGGAGCTTGAGGTTACGGGACATGTCCGAGACCTCCTGCTGACGGCTCTCGGGGCGGCGCGAGCCGCCCGACTGCATGAGCTGGAGGTAGTCGATGACGACCAGGCGCAGGTCGTTGCGCTGCTTGAGGCGACGGCACTTGGCGCGGATCTCCATCATCGACAGGTTCGGCGAGTCGTCGATGTAGAGCGGCGCCTCGGTGACGTCCGACATCCGCCGGGCCACCTTCGTCCAGTCGTCGTCCGTCATGGTCCCCGACCGCATGTGATGCAGCGCCACCCGCGCCTCGGCGGACAGCAGCCGCATCGCGATCTCGTTGCGCCCCATTTCGAGCGAGAAGATGACGCTGGGCATCTTGTTGGCGATGGAACACGTCCGCGCGAAGTCCAGCGCGAGCGTGCTGTTGTGGGTGGGCACCATGGAGCGGGTGGCCAGGTACAGGTGGTCCGGGTTGTCCACCTGCACGCAGCGGACCGGGACGCTCGTGACCGGGGTGACGGAAGTGATGTACCGCGTGACCTGCTCGCGTTTCCACTGCTCTCGAGCGGAACTCGCCTTACGCGGAATCCGGGCAAGAGGAAGATTCGTCGGAACGATGACGTCCCAGGAGTCCGCGCCGATCACGCCGGCCCTGGTACGCCCGGTGCGGTGGTGAACCCGCGGGACGCAACCGAGGGAGACGACAAGCTCACAGAATCCGTCGACCAGGTCGCGATGGGTGTTCGTGAACCGATAGGCCCCGTCGCCATCGACGGTCCCGTCCGAATCCACCATGCCCTGCGCCAGCGCCAGACGCTGGTCGAAGGACGCGCGCAGGTACCCGGCCGGGATGCGCTTGCCAGCGGACACACCGAGCTGGCTCCACGCGTCCCTCAGCCCACGCACACCGAAGTGGCCGGTGCTGCTGTGCCGACGAGCGTCATACCCCGCCGCGTCGAACTCCTTGATCAGCCAGTCGCGGTCCTGTGGATCGCAGGCGACACGCCCGCTTCCGGCGGTATCGCCGTCTCCGAGGAGGTAGCCGAGCACGTACGGATCGACGGGCAGATCGACTTCAGGGCCGACGAGAGCCCTCGTGGCCGGGATCGCGTGATTGTTCTCGTGCAGCGCACGGACCGTTGCGGCGATCTCCCTGGTGCTGCGCGGCCTGACTGCCTTGCTCTCGGGTTCTGGACGATTCCACTGCTGCTGGACGGCTCCCGCGGTCCTGCCGGGTTTGGTGCCGGCGGATGACCGTGAGGGAGACCAGGACGGCCAGTTGTCCGGGTAGGAGGGGGCCTCTGGCCTCGCGTGGTCGAATGCCTCGCGAGTGTTCCGGTCCCAGGTGAGCCACTGATGGTCCGCGTCAGCCAGGACCTTCGTACCGTCGGAGAACGTGACCTCGTAGCAAGGACGCCCGACCATGACGTCGGTGGCGGCGACCACTCGGGTCGGTGTGCCGTCGGCGGCGAGGAGGTGGTCGCCGACCTGGACCGCGCCCATCGTCGTCCAGCCGGTCGGGGTGGGCAGGGGGGTGTCGAGCGCCAGGGCCTTGCCCATCGCCGGGCGGGCGGCGATGACGATCATCTGGCCGGGGTGGAGGCCGTTGGTGAGGGAGTCGAGGTCGGTGAAGCCGGTGGGGACGCCGGACATCTGGCCGCTGCGGGAGCCGATGGCCTCGATCTCGTCGAGGGCGCCCTCCATGATGTCGCCGAGGGGGAGGTAGTCCTCGGAGGTGCGCTGTTCGGTGACGGCGTAGATCTCGGCCTGGGCGTTGTTGACGATCTCGTCGACGTCGCCGTCGGCGGCGTATCCCATCTGGGTGATGCGGGTGCCGGCTTCGACGAGGCGGCGCAGGACGGCGCGTTCGTGGACGATCTCGGCGTAGTACTCGGCGTTGGCCGCGGTGGGGACGGCGTTGACGAGGGTGTGGAGGTAGGGGGCGCCGCCGACGCGGGCGATCTCGCCGCGCTTGGTGAGTTCGGCTGCGGTGGTGATGGGGTCGGCGGGCTCGCCGCGGGCGTAGAGGTCGAGGATCGCCGCGTAGATCGTCTCGTGGGCGGGGCGGTAGAAGTCGGCGCCCTTGAGGACTTCGACGACGTCGGCGATGGCGTCCTTGGAGAGCAGCATGCCGCCGAGGACGGACTGTTCGGCGTCGAGGTCCTGCGGGGGGACGCGCTCGAAGCCGCCGCCGCCCTCGGACCAGCGGTTGCTGTCGCTGTCGTCGTTGCCGTTCTTCTTGCGGAAGCGGGTGACGGGGGGCCGGTCGCTCGGACCGGCTTCCGGGGGTGCTTCCCCCCAGTGCTCGTCCGCGGGTTCGGGCTGGCTCATCCGCGCCACCTCCTCCCGTCCCTGCGGACCGTTCGACCGCGTTCGACCGCACCCCGTTACGTGCCACGCGTTCGTGGGGCACGGCTCTTTCTTACGGCACGGCGCCGACATTTGAGTCACCCGGGGCCGCTCGCGGCGCGTCGGGGGACGGTCCACGGTAGGGCTCTCGGCGGCCCTGACCAACCCGGTTATCCACAGGGGGTGTGGACGGCGGCGGCATACCTGTGGAGAAGTGGCCCCAACCTGTGTACAGCCCTTGGGACGACGCTGTGGACAAGCTGACAATCTACTCAAGGGAACGGCTCTGACCTGGCCTTTCTCCATCCATAGCCTGTGCAGGAGAAAAAAATTCACGGTCGGCCCAAGATCGCCACAAACAACGCGGAGGAGATCACTCTACGCAGTCACCCGTAATAGTCGAGGGGGGCCTTTACCTCTTACTTGTGGACGATTACCCTGTGCATGTGAATCCGGTCGCCAAGCCCGCAGTGGAGAAGGATCCGGCCTCGTCCCCCCGCACGCCCACCCGGGGCCGCCACGACCGGGAGATCCTCGCCCTCGCGGTCCCCGCCTTCGGCGCGCTGGTCGCCGAACCCCTCTTCGTCATGGCCGACAGCGCGGTTGTCGGCCATCTCGGCACCGCCCAGCTCGCGGGTCTCGGCGTCGCCGCCGCGCTCCTCACCACCGCCGTCAACATCTTCGTCTTCCTGGCGTACGCGACCACCGCCGCCGTCGCCCGCCGGGTCGGCGCGGGCGACCTGCCCGCCGCGATCCGCCAGGGCGTGGACGGCATCTGGCTCGCGCTGCTGCTGGGCGCGCTGGTGATCGCCGTCGTCCTCCCGTCCGCCCCGGCCGTGGTCGACCTGTTCGGCGCGTCGCCGACCGCCGCACCGTACGCGACCACGTATCTGCGGATCAGCTCGCTCGGCATCCCCGCGATGCTGATGGTGCTGGCGGCGACCGGCGTCCTGCGCGGCCTCCAGGACACCCGCACCCCGCTGTACGTGGCGGTCGGCGGATTCGCCGCCAACGCGGGGCTCAACGCGGGCCTGGTCTACGGCGCCGGACTCGGCATCGCGGGCTCCGCGTGGGGCACGGTCATCGCCCAGAACGGCATGGCGGCCGTCTACGTGTGGGTGGTGATCCGCGGCGCCAAGCGGCACCTCGCCAAGCCGCACCTCCCGACGCGGCACGACACGGCGCGGGACGCCACAGCGCGGCACCTCCCGACGCGGGACGACACGACGCGGCACCTCGCGCCGCGAGACGACCCCGCGCCACACGACCCCGCGACGGACGCCCGTACGGGTGCACGTTCCGCCCTGTGGACCCTGTTGCGCCCCGACCCCGCCGGCATACGCGCCTGCGCCCGAGCCGGCGTCCCCCTCCTCGTCCGCACCCTCAGCCTGCGGGCCGTCCTGCTCATCGCCACCGCCGTCGCCGCGGGGCTCGGCGACGCCGAGATCGCCGCCCACCAGATCACCCTCACCGTCTGGTCCCTGCTCGCCTTCGCCCTGGACGCCATCGCCATCGCGGGACAGGCGATCATCGGCCGCTACCTGGGCGCGGACGACCCCGAGGGCGCCCGCGCCGCCTGCCGCCGCATGATCGAGTGGGGAGTGGCCTGCGGGGTCGTCCTGGGGCTGCTGGTGACGCTGGCCCGGCCGCTGATCGGGCCGATGTTCACCTCGGACCCGGCCGTACGGGACGCGCTGGCGTCCGCGCTGCTGGTGGTCGCGGTGGCGCAGCCGGTCTGCGGCATCGTCTTCGTCCTGGACGGCGTGCTGATGGGCGCGGGCGACGGGCCGTATCTCGCCTGGTCGATGCTGGGGACGCTGGCCGTCTTCGCGCCCGCCGCGCTGGCCGTGCCCGCCCTGGGGTGGGGGCTGACCGCGCTCTGGTGGGCGATGACCCTGATGATGCTGACCCGGCTCGCCGCCCTGTGGCTCCGGGCCCGCTCCGGCCGCTGGATCGTCACGGGCGCCGCCCGCTGAGAGCCCGAGCCGCCCGCCGAGGAGCCCAAGGCACTCGCTGAGAGCCCGAGCCGCCCGCCGACACACCTCACAGCGAGCGGCCAGACCTCACAGCGCCCGCCGCCCCCGGAACCCCGGAACGACGAAGGGCCGGGCACCCCCGCAATCGGGGTGCCCGGCCCTCCCTGTTCCACGTGGAACACAGCGGTCGCGATTACGCGGCCACGACCTCCAGGTCGAGGACGGCCTCGACCTCGGGGTGCAGCCGCACCGTCACCTTGTGCGCGCCCAGCGTCTTGATCGGCGAACCGACCTCGAGACGACGCTTGTCGACGGCCGGACCACCGGCGGTCTTGATCGCCGCGGCGATGTCGGCCGGGGTGATCGAGCCGAACAGCCGGCCGGTGTCACCGGCGCGGGTGCTGAGCTGGACCTTGACGCCCTGGAGCTGCGCCTTGACCGCGTTCGCGTCGTCCAGCGAGTGGATCTCGCGGATGCGGCGGGCGCGGCGGATCTGCTCGACGTCCTTCTCGCCACCCTTGGTCCACGCGATGGCGAAGCCACGCGGGATCAGGTAGTTGCGGGCGTAGCCCGGCTTGACATCGACGATGTCGCCCGCGGCACCCAGGCCGCTGACCTCGTTGGTAAGGATGATCTTCGACATGCTTCAGGTCACCCTTTCCTTATCGAGCGGTCGACGTGTAGGGCAGCAGCGCCATCTCACGGCTGTTCTTCACGGCCGTGGCGACGTCACGCTGGTGCTGCGTGCAGTTGCCGGTGACGCGGCGGGCACGGATCTTGCCGCGGTCGGAAATGAACTTCCGCAGCATGTTCGTGTCCTTGTAGTCCACGTACACGGTCTTGTCCTTGCAGAACGCGCAGACCTTCTTCTTCGGCTTGCGCGGGGGCGGCTTCGCCATGGTGATTCTCCTAATGCGATCTTGCGATCAAGAAGTGAGGATGCCCGCCCTAGAAGGGCGGCTCGTCCGAGTAGCCGCCGCCGGAAGAAGCGGCACCGGAGCCGCCGCCCCAGTTACCGCCACCGCCGCCCTGGCCGCCGCCGGCCGGCGCGCTGGTCGCCCACGGGTCGTCGGCGGGAGCACCGCCGCCGCCCTGGGGCTGGCCGCCACCGGAGCTTCCGCCCCAGTTGCCGCCGCCGCCCTGGCCGCCGCCTCCGCCGAACCCGCCGCCCTGCTGACCGCCACGACCGCCACCGCTGGTCTTGGTGACCTTGGCCGTCGCGCTCTTCAGGCTGGCGCCGACTTCTTCGACGTCCAGTTCGTAGACCGTCCGCTTGACGCCCTCACGGTCCTCGTACGACCGCTGCTTCAGCCGGCCCTGCACGATGACGCGCATGCCTCGCTGGAGCGACTCGGCGACGTTCTCGGCCGCCTGCCGCCAGACCGAGCAGGTGAGGAACAGGCTCTCGCCGTCCTTCCACTCGTTGGTCTGCCGGTCGAAGGTGCGCGGAGTGGACGCGACTCGGAACTTCGCGACCGCCGCACCCGACGGGGTGAAGCGCAGCTCGGGGTCGTCGACAAGATTGCCGACAACCGTGATGACGGTCTCGCCTGCCATGGGATGACCTCTCGGCGGTGTGCTGACTGCTTCTGGCTGCTGCTACTGACTACTGCTGGCTACTACTCGGTTACTGCCCCGGTGCGCTGAGCGGAGAGCTCAGTGCAGTTCGGGGCGGAGGACCTTGGTCCGCAGAACCGACTCGTTCAGGTTGAGCTGACGGTCGAGCTCCTTGACGACCTCAGGCGTGGCCTTGAGGTCGACGACCGAGTAGATGCCCTCGGGCTTCTTGTTGATCTCGTAGGAGAGGCGACGACGGCCCCAGGTGTCGACCTTCTCCACGCTGCCGCCACCATTGCGGACGACGGCGAGGAAGGACTCGATCAGCGGGGAGACAGCGCGCTCCTCAAGATCGGGGTCGAGAATGAGCATGAGCTCGTAGTGACGCATAGGGGAACCCACCTCCTTTGGACTCAGGCGGCCACGGCGTTTCCGTGGCAGGAGGGTTTGTATCTGCGTCGCAACGGTAGCGCGGGGCACTGACAGTCGAGTGACAGACAGTCGAGCGGCGGATCGGTCCGAGGACCGTTCCGCCGAGTCGGGCGAGGCCCGGCCCACGCACAGACACCGGTGCAGACCGTACAGACTACCCGCACAGGTCCCCCGGGTTGAAATCCGCCCCCTTTTGCCCCCAATCTGGACACATCTACTCCGTCACGGAGGTGCCCCATGGCACAGCACGCGGAACGGACCCACCACCTCACCTTCAACACCGACGGCCGGCCGCACCCGCTGGAGAACACGCTGGTCGCGGTGACCGTCGTCCTCGGCGCGATCGCAATCATCTCCTCGGCCTTCAACAGCCTGCATCTGCTCAGTTCCTGGACCGGTCTGGTCGGCATCCTCACCGGCGGCTACGGCCAGTTCATCTCGGCGACCACGGCGGAGCGGTTCGCTCTCGTCATCGGCCTCGGCATGGCGGCGGTCGGCTTCTACATCGGTGTCGCGCACGGCGGGCTGTTCGGCGGGCTCTGGTAGCGGCGGCCGGCAGTCGCCGACAGCACCGGCGAGCAGTAGCGAGGGCGCTCCCCCCGCGCAGTAGGCTTCGGGCCAGAAAACAGCACCGGAAACCCACCACAAGCAAGTAGTGAGCATTCCAGCCCGCAGTCGTGAGTTCGTCGTGAGTTTGGGGAGCGCCCCGCATGAGCCTGACCCTGAGGACCATCAGCCGCGAGCAGCATCTGGCGTACATCCAGAGCCTGCCCTCGGCAAGCCACTGCCAGGTCCCGGCATGGGCTGATGTGAAGTCGGAGTGGCGGTCGGAGAATCTCGGCTGGATCGACGACAGGACCGGCCAGATCGTCGGCGCCGGTCTGGTGCTCTACCGGCAGATCCCGAAGGTCAAGCGGTACCTGGCGTATCTGCCCGAGGGCCCGGTCATCAACTGGTACGCGCCCAACCTGGACGAGTGGCTGAAGCCGATGCTCGCCCACCTCAAGCAGCAGGGCGCCTTCACCGTGAAGATGGGCCCGCCGGTGATCATCCGCCGGTGGGAGGCGAACACCATCAAGACCGGCATCGCCGACCAGGACGTCAAGCGGCTGCGCGACGTGGAGGCCGACTTCATCGAACCGCGCGCCTTCGAGGTCGCGGACAAGCTGCGCCGGATGGGGTGGCAGCAGGGCGAGGACGGCGGCGCGGGCTTCGGCGACGTACAGCCGCGGTACGTGTACCAGGTCCCGCTGGAGAACCGTTCGCTGGACGACATCCTCAAGGGCTTCAACCAGCTCTGGCGGCGCAACATCAAGAAGGCCGAGAAGGCCGGTGTCGAGGTGGTCCAGGCCGGCTACGACGACCTGCCGACCTGGCAGAAGCTCTACGAGGTGACGGCCGAGCGCGACCACTTCAGGCCGCGCCCGCTGTCGTACTTCCAGCGGATGTGGACCTCGCTGAACGCCGAGGACCCCAACCGCATGCGGCTCTACCTGGCGGTGCACGAGGGCGAGGCGGTCGCCGCGGCGACGATGCTGACCGTCGGCCGGCACGTCTGGTACTCCTACGGCGCCTCGGCGAACCACAAGCGTGAGGTGCGGCCGTCCAACGCGATGCAGTGGCGGATGCTGCGGGACGCGTACGCGATGGGCGCCAGCGTCTACGATCTGCGCGGAATCAGCGATTCCCTGGACGAGAACGACCATTTGTTCGGTCTGATTCAGTTCAAGGTGGGCACGGGCGGGCAGGCTGCCGAATACTTGGGCGAGTGGGATTTCCCGCTCAACAAGCTGCTCCACAAGGCGCTCGACATCTACATGTCGCGTCGCTGACCCCGGGCCCGCGCATGGGCCACGACAAGGCCCGCGCGCGGCCCGCCGAAGGCTCGCTCAAGGAAAGGTCCCGACCAGGCCATGGCCCTCACCCTGTACGTCGACACCGCACGCTGGCGTGCACACCACCAGTCCGTGGTGGACCAGTTCCCCGGCATCGTGCCGGTATGCAAGGGGAACGGGTACGGCTTCGGCCATGAGCGCCTCGCCGACGAGGCGACCCGGCTGCGCGCCGACATGCTCGCCGTCGGCACGACGTACGAGGCCGCCCGGATCAAGGACTACTTCAGCGGCGACCTGCTGGTGCTGACCCCGTACCGGCTGGGCGAGGAGCCGGTGCCGCTGCCGGACCGGGCGATCCGCTCGGTGTCCTCGGTGGAGGGTGTGCGCGGTCTGGTCGGCGCGCGGGTGGTCATCGAGGTGATGAGCAGCATGCGCCGGCACGGCGTGGCCGAGGACGACCTGGTCAAGCTGCACACGGCGATAGACGACGTACGCCTGGAGGGTTTCGCGATCCACCTGCCGCTGGACCGCACCGACGGTACGGACGCGGTCGAGGAGGTCTTCGCCTGGATGGAGCGGCTGCGGGCGGCCCGGCTGCCGCTGCACACGATGTTCGTCAGCCACCTCAAGGCGACCGAACTGGCGCAGCTCAGGCAGCAGTTCCCGCAGACCAGGTTCCGGGCGCGGATCGGCACCCTGATGTGGCTCGGCGACCACGACGCGACGGAGTACCGCGGCGCGGTGCTCGACGTCACGCGGATCGTCAAGGGCGACCGGTACGGCTACCGGCAGGAGAAGTCGGCCGCCGACGGCCATCTGGTGGTCGTGGCGGGCGGCACCTCGCACGGTGTGGGCCTGGAGGCGCCGAAGGCGCTGCACGGTCTGATGCCGCGGGCCAAGGGGGTCGCGCGGGCGGGCCTGGCGACCGTCAACCGCAATCTGTCGCCGTTCGTGTGGGCGGGCAAGCAGCGCTGGTTCGCGGAGCCGCCGCACATGCAGGTGTCGATCCTGTTCCTGCCGGGTGACGTGGCGCCGCCCGCGGTGGGCGACGAGCTGGTGGCGCACCTGCGGCACACCACGACCCAGTTCGACCGGGTCGTGGACCGCCACCCGTCGTAGGACGCCTGTCGCGCCCTTCTCTGCTTCTTCTCCAGTCGTCTAATCCTTCTCGTCCACCGCGGGCGAAGGCGTCGTGGGCGAAGTTGTCGTGGGCGAAGGCGTCGTGGGCGCGGAGTCCGTCGGCATCGTGGTGCCCCACTCGACCCGCTGTCCGGCGAAGGGCGCCGCGTGCCGCGGCTCGTGGTGGACGGCGCCGAGCACGAACACGTCCTCCGCGCCGTCCAGGATTCCGCCCGAGGGGTCGTCGTCGCCGTCCTGCCGCAGTACGTCGTGCTGCGGCAGGAGGATGTCGCGGATGACCATGCCGCACAGGTAGAGCGTGCCGAGCAGGTGCACGGCGATGGCGAGGTGGTAGCCGTCGGCGGACAGACCGTGGTGCTTGGTGCCGCCGGTGACGTACGCGAGCTGCATCCAGATGCCGATGAAGTACAGCACCTCGGCGCCCTGCCAGATCAGCAGGTCGCGCCAGCGCGGGCGGGCGAGCACGGCGAGCGGGAGCAGCCACAGCACGTACTGCGGCGAGTAGACCTTGTTGCTGATCACCAGCGCGGCCACCAGCAGGAAGGCGAGCTGTGCGAAGCGCGGGCGGCGCGGGGCGTACAGCGCGAGGGCGGCGATCCCGGCGCACAGCAGCAGCATCAGGGCGGCCACGTACGCGCTCACGCCGGTCAGCGGGTTGCCGGTGCGCTGCATGACGATCAGCCACAGCGAGCCGTAGTCGACGCCGCGGGTGCGGCTGAAGTTGTAGAACTCCGACCAGCCGTGCCGGGCGAGCAGGATCACCGGGCCGTTGACCACCAGCCAGGACAGGACGGCGCCGCCGAGCGCCGTGCCGAAGGCCCGTAGCCGCCCGGCGCGCAGGCACAGCAGGAACAGTGCGAGCAGCAGCAGGACGGGGTAGAGCTTGGCCGCGGTGGCCAGGCCGATCAGGATGCCCGCGGCCAGCGGTCGGCTGCGGGCCCACAGCAGCATGCCGACGGCGGTCAGGGCGACGGCGAACAGGTCCCAGTTGATGGTCGCGGTGAGCGCGAGCGCGGGGGACAGGGCGATGAGCAGGCCGTCCCAGGGGCGCCGCCGCTGGGTGCGCGCCACGCACGTGACGAGGACGACCGCGCAGATCATCAGCATCGCGGAGTTCACGATCCAGTAGATCTGCGCGCGGTGCTGGAGGTCGCCGCCGTGCGGGGTCAGCCAGGAGGCGACCTCCATGAACAGGCCGGTGAGCACCGGGTACTCGAGGTAGTGGAAGCCGCTGCCGGAGACCGAGTCCGGGATGCGGTCGAAGTACGGGACCAGGTCGGTGGCGAAGCCGCGCTGCGAGTACAGGTGCGGGATGTCGGAGTAGCAGGCGTGGATGTACTGCGGGGAGCCGCCCTGGAACCAGCCGCCGGAGTAGCAGGACGCTTTCTGCGCCATGCCGAGGGCGAACATCCCGATGACGACGAGCACCATCACGCGGACCGGGTTCCACCAGCGGTAACCGCCGGAGCGGACCCACCGTCCGGTGGGCCCGCCCAGGAACTCACTGCCGGCCGCGGCGACCGGGTCCTCGTCGGAGGGTCGCACGGGGAGCTCTCGCCGGTCGGCCTCTTCGCGGTCGCGCACGCTCGTCATGGCGAACATCCTGCCGTACCGGTCTGTGTGAGCGAGAGTCCCCGGGGACACCAACCGTCGCTGTCTGCTGTCAGCGACGGTCGCCGTCCCCCGTCAGCCGCCGTCCGTCATCCTCCGTCGCCGGGTTTGCGGGTGGATGTTCCGCCGCTGTTGCCTCCGCCGCCGCCCGGTCCTCCGGTGCTGCCCGACGTGGTCGGGGTGTCGCTCGGCGTCGGCGTGTTGCAGGTCTGGTCCCACGGCAGGCACGGGCCGCTCGGCGTGGTGGGCGGCGTGGTGGGCGGCGTCGTCGGCGGGGTGGTCGGCGGCGTCGTCGTGGTGGGCGGCGGGGTGGTCGCGGTGTCGGTCGGGCTCGGCGGCGGCGTCGTCATGGACGGCGTCGGGGACGGGGCGCCGGGCTCGTTCTGCGGTTCGCCGATCTTGCTGGCGTCCGGGAAGCCGGGGTCCTCGGAGTTGCCGAGGGCGGCCTTCATGTAGTCGGTCCAGATGGTGGCCGGGAGGTCACCACCGTGGATGGAGGAGTTGCCGCCGGTGCCGGACATCGGCAGCAGCTTCTTGGCCTTGGTGTCCTGGCGGAACATCACCACGGACGTGGAGAGCTGCTGGGTGTAGCCGACGAACCACGCGGACCGGGTGCCGCCGGGGCTGTCGGTGGTACCGGTCTTGCCCGCCGCGGTACGGCCCAGGGCCTTGGCCTTGGTTCCGGTGCCGTTCTCGACCACGTTCTGCAGGACCTTGGTGACGTTGTTGGCGATGTTGTCCGGCAGCGCCTGCTTGGGCTTGGGCCGCGAGAAGCCGTTGATCTGGTCACCGTTGTGGATCACCTTGGTGACCGAGTACGGGTCCACCTGCACGCCGGATTTGGCGAAGGTGGCGTACGCGTCGGCCATCCGGATCGCGCTGGGCGTGGACGTACCGATCGAGAACGACGGCACCATGGTGGCCATGCTCTCGTCGAGCAGGCCCACGCTCTCCGCCGTCGCCTTGACCTTGGGCAGGCCGACGTCCTCGCCGAGCTGGACGAACGGGGTGTTGATCGAGTTCTGCATGGCCTTGGTCAGCGTGACGTAGCCGTGCTTGATCGAGTCCTCGTTCTTCTGCCGGAACGGCTTGTTCTCCTTGTCGAGGACCACATTGCCGTCGTGGTCCTTGATCACCAGCAGGTCGTTGGCGTTGTACTTGCTGTCCGGCGTGATGGGCTTGCCGTCGCTGTGGTTGGTGCCGTACATCATGGCCGCGGAGAGCACGAACGGCTTGAAGGTCGAGCCGACCGGCACACCGGCGGTGTTGGCGTTGTTGTTGAACTCGTTGTGCTCGTAGCCCTCGCCGCCGTAGATGGCCACGATCTTGCCGTCGCCCGGCACCACGGAGGCGGCGCCGAACTGCACGTTGCTGTCCGCGTCCGTGCCCTTGTAGTCGGGGTCGTCGCCCAGGTATTTGTGCGAGCCGCCGGGCTTGATGTTCGCCTTGCGGACCGCCTCGACGGACTTCTTCAGGGCGTTGACCTTGGCCTTGTCGAAGGTCGTGTAGATCTGGTATCCACCCAGGTCAAGGTCCTTCTGGGTGATCTTCGGCGAGGAGTGCGTGGTGACGTAGTTGTTCACCGTGTCGACCAGGTAGCTGATCTGACCGCTCATGCCCGCCTGCACCTTCAGCCCCTGGGGCATCGGGTACTTGGTGTACTTGGCGCGCTCGGTCGCCGTCATGTGGCCGTACTTGACCTCCTGGTCAAGGATCCAGGCCCAGCGCTGCGTGGAGCGCTTGGTGTTGGCCTCGGCGGTGGCCGACGTGTCGATGTTGGTGGCGCCTATCGGGTCGTAGTACGTCGGGCCCTTGAGCAACGCCGCCAGGAAGGCGCACTGGCTGGGGTCGAGCTTGACCGCGTCCACGCCGTAGTACGTCTGCGCGGCGGCCTGGAGACCGTAGGCGCCGCGGCCGAAGTACGAGGTGTTCAGGTAGCCGGTGATGATGTCGTTCTTGCCGACCTTCGCGCCGACCTTTATGGAGATGAACAGCTCTTTGAACTTCCGGCTGACCGTCTGCGACTGGTCGAGCATCGAGTTCTTCACGTACTGCTGGGTGATGGTCGAGCCGCCCTGCGTCTCGCCGCCCTTGGCCATGTTGAACAGCGCGCGGGTGATGCCCATCGGGTCGACACCGGAGTCGGTCTCGAAGGTCTTGTTCTCGGCCGAGATCACCGCGTAGCGCATGGCCTTGGGGATCTGGTCGTACGTGATGTTCTGCCGGTTGAAGTCACCGCCGGTGGCGACCATGCGGGTGCCGTCGGCCCAGTAGTAGACATTGTTCTGGGCGACGGCCGCCTTGTTCTCGTCGGGGATGTCGACCATGGCGTACGCGATGCCCGCGATGCCGACCAGGGTGCCGACGAAGCCGATGCACAGCGCGGTGACCTGGCGCCAGGAGGGCACCCAGTGCCGCCAGCCCTGCTTGCCGAAGCGCGGGTAGTCGATGAAGCGCTTCTTGGCGGGCCTGCGGCCTCCCCGGCCCGCGGGGCCGCCGGGTTCACCGGGGCCGCCGGTGCCTCTGCGGCGACCGCCGCCGTTGCCGTTGCCGCCACCGCCGCGTCCCTGGGCGGCGCGGCGGGCCGCGGCGCGTCCTTCATAGGGGACACCGGGGCCGCCGGTGCCGGAAGGGGAACCGCTGGGCACGCCGCCGGGAGGGCCGGGGGGACGGCCGGGTACGGCGCCCGGGGTACCGCCGGGCGGCGTACCGCCACTGGGCATACCGCTAGGGGAACCGGCGGGGGGGCCGCCGGCCGCGCGTCGGCCGCCTGACGCAGGGGGCGTCGGCTGCTGTCCCCCGCGCCTGGCGGCAGCACGGCCGCCGGAGGGCGACTGCGGCGGCTTGCGACGGTGCTCGCTCATGAACAGCTACTCCTCGACAGGCGGGATCGCCTGCAGGCATCGATGACATTCCGGTCTGTCCCCCTGAGTGCGGCTGTGTCAGGCCGCACTGCACCCAGGACCAAGACGCACGCCGACGTCCCAGGGTTCCCGGTGCTCTGCATGGCGAACAGAGTACGCACGGTCAAAAGACGCACGATGCGAGCGTTCATCACATAACGGACGGTTGACGCCTCACAGGTTTCATGTTGTGACACCCGCTGTGACGGCGGTCACCGCGGACCGCCTTGCATGATGTGTCGAACCGTTCTATCGTCCCGATGTATCGACTCGATACATCGCACCGACACATCGCACCGACACATCGCTCCGATGCATCGTGCGGAGGCATCGGGTCGGCACACAGTACGGGACAGCGGCGACCGGCCGGAACGAGGGGACGAGGGATTGAGCAAGCGCTCCGGAATCCTCGAATTCGCGGTTCTCGGTCTGCTGCGCGAGTCCCCTATGCACGGCTACGAGCTGCGCAAGCGGCTCAACACCTCGCTCGGGGTGTTCCGCGCCTTCAGCTACGGCAGTCTTTATCCCTGCCTGAAGACGCTGGTCACTCAGGGGTGGCTGATCGAGGAGTCGGTGGTGGACAGCGATCCGCCCGCGACACCCCTCGCCGGCCGCCGGGCGAAGATCGTCTACCGGCTGACGGCCGCGGGCAAGGAGCACTTCGAGGAGCTGCTCGCCCACTCCGGCCCGGACGCCTGGGAGGACGAGCACTTCGCCGCTCGCTTCGCCTTCTTCGGGCAGACGTCGAAGGACGTCAGGATGCGGGTCCTCGAGGGGCGGCGCAGCCGCCTCGAGGAACGGCTGGAGAAGATGCGCGCCTCACTCGTGCGCACCCGCGAACGGCTCGACGACTACACGCTCGAGCTTCAGCGGCACGGCATGGAATCGGTGGAGCGCGAGGTCCGCTGGCTCAATGAGCTGATCGAGACCGAGCGGGCCGGACGCAGCACCACGCGCCCGGACTCCGAGCAGGACACACACGACAACAACCAAGAGAACGGCGGCCGACCCGAAAACCGGGGAACCGCGTGACGATTACACAGGGAGCAACCGGTATGGGTTCGGTTCGCGTAGCCATCGTTGGCGTAGGCAACTGCGCCGCGTCGCTGGTGCAGGGTGTCGAGTACTACAAGGACGCCGACCCGGACAGCAAGGTGCCTGGTCTCATGCACGTGCAGTTCGGCGACTACCACGTACGTGACGTCGAGTTCGTGGCCGCCTTCGATGTCGACGCGAAGAAGGTCGGCCTCGACCTCGCGGACGCCATCGGGGCCAGCGAGAACAACACGATCAAGATCTGCGACGTCCCGCAGAGCGGTGTGACCGTCCAGCGCGGCCACACCAACGACGGTCTCGGCAAGTACTACCGGGAGACGATCGAGGAGTCCACCGAGGCCCCGGTCGACATCGTCCAGATCCTCAAGGACCGCCAGGTCGACGTCCTCGTCTGCTACCTGCCCGTCGGCTCCGAGGTCGCGGCCAAGTACTACGCGCAGTGCGCCATCGACGCGAAGGTCGCCTTCGTCAACGCCCTCCCGGTCTTCATCGCCGGCACCAAGGAGTGGGCGGACAAGTTCACCGAGGCCGGTGTGCCGATCGTCGGTGACGACATCAAGTCCCAGGTGGGCGCCACCATCACGCACCGCGTGATGGCGAAGCTCTTCGAGGACCGCGGTGTCCTGCTGGAGCGCACCATGCAGCTCAACGTGGGCGGCAACATGGACTTCAAGAACATGCTCGAGCGCGAGCGCCTGGAGTCCAAGAAGATCTCCAAGACGCAGGCCGTCACCTCGCAGATCGTGGACCGTGAGCTGGGCGCCAAGAACGTCCACATCGGCCCGTCGGACTACGTGCAGTGGCTGGACGACCGCAAGTGGGCGTACGTCCGCCTCGAGGGCCGCGCCTTCGGTGACGTCCCGCTGAACCTGGAGTACAAGCTGGAGGTCTGGGACTCCCCGAACTCCGCCGGTGTCATCATCGACGCGCTGCGCGCGGCGAAGATCGCCAAGGACCGCGGTATCGGCGGCCCGATCCTCTCGGCGTCCTCGTACTTCATGAAGTCCCCGCCGGTGCAGTACTTCGACGACGAGGCCCGCGACAACGTGGAGAAGTTCATCCGCGGCGAGGTCGAGCGCTGACCGGCTGAGCCGGACAACGCCGCGTCCGGCGGCACGGCGCCACAGCGTCACCGCAGGACCGCACCGCCGCAGGACGGCACCACCGCAGTACCAAGGAAAGGCCCCGGGTCGCGTGCCCGGGGCCTTCCGCGTCATGTGAGGCTGTGACCATGGCTGTTGTGCGCGATCTTCGCGTGCTGCTGCGGCTGTCGGGCTTCCGGCGGCTGCTCGCGGTGCGCCTGCTGTCCCAATTCTCCGACGGCGTCTTCCAGGTCGCGCTGGCCGCCTATGTCGTCTTCTCGCCCGAGAAACAGACCTCGCCCGGCGCCATCGCCTCCGCCATGGCCGTACTGCTGCTGCCGTACTCGCTGCTCGGCCCGTTCACCGGCGTGCTGCTCGACCGCTGGCGGCGCAGGCAGGTGCTGCTCTCCTGCAATCTGCTGCGGGCGGTGCTGTCCTGCGGGACGGCCGCGCTGATCCTGCTGCACGTGCCGGACTGGCTGTTCTATCTCTCCGCCCTGTCGGTCACCGCCGTCAACCGCTTCGTGCTCGCGGGGCTGTCCGCCGCGCTGCCGCGGGTCGTGGACGCCGAGCGGCTGGTGATCGCCAACTCCCTGTCCCCGACGGCCGGGACGCTCGCGGCGACCGCGGGCGGCGGCGTCGCCTTCGTCGTGCACCTCTTCCTGCCCGAGGGCGCCGGGGCCAACGCGACGACCGTGCTGCTGGGCGCGGGCGTCTATCTGGTGGCGGGGCTGTCCGCGCTGACGCTGGGCCGCGACCGGCTCGGGCCCGATCCCTCCGAGGTACGGCAGCGGCTGCGCACGGCGCTCGCGGGCACCGCGCAGGGCCTGGCCGCCGGGTGGCGGCATCTGCGCCAACGGCCCGCGGCGCGACGGGCGATGGGCGCGGTGACGGCGATGCGCTTCTGCTACGGCGCCCTGACCGTCACCTTGCTGATGCTCAGCCGCTACACCTGGTCCGACCCCTCGGACACCGACGCCGGTCTCGCCCTGCTCGGCCTGGCGGTCGGCCTGTCCGCGGCCGGATTCTTCACCGCGGCGGTCTTCACCCCGTGGGCCACCGGCCGCTTCGGCACCGGCGGCTGGATCACCGTGTGCGCCGCCGCGTCCGCCGTGCTGCTGCTCCCGCTGGCGCTCCCGTTCGCCGTCGGGCCGATGATGGTCGCGGCCTTCGTGCTGGGCTTCACCATGCAGGGCGCGAAGATCGCCACCGACACCGTGGTGCAGACCGACGTCCAGGACTCCTACCGCGGGCGCGTCTTCTCCCTCTACGATGTCGCCTTCAACGTCGCCTTCGTAGGCGCCGCGGCGGTCTCCGCCCTGATGCTGCCGCCCGACGGCCGTTCCCCAGCGCTGATCACCGTCCTCGCCCTGCTCTACGCCGGGGTGGCCGCCACGATGACCCGACTCCGCTCCTGACCCCGGCGTCGCGCCGGGACGCACACCACACATGGGGGAAACCGTGGCTACTCCGCCACCTCCTGGCCGCAATCCCTACGGCCAGCCGTACGCACAGCAGACAGCACCGCCTCCGCCCGCGCCTCCGCAGCAGGGACAGAACCCGTACGGCCAGAACCCCTACGGCCAGAATCCGTACGGGCAGAATCCGTACGGGCAGGGCCAGCCGGGCCAGAACCCGTACGGGCCGCCGCAGGGCCAGGGGCAGCAGCCGTTCGGCTACCCGCAGACCGGGCCGCAGACGGCGCCGGACGGCGGCCCGGCGTGCACCTTCTGCGGGGGCTTCCCCGCCGTGCAGGCCACGGTCCGCGGCCACCAGGGCTTCCTGATCATCATGCGCTTCCTGAAGCGACGGGCGAACTACTGCCGCACCTGCGGGATAGCCACGCACCGGGAGATGACCACCAAGACGCTGTGGCAGGGCTGGTGGAGCATCGCCTCGTTCGTCATCACGCCGATCACGGTGCTGATCAACCTCGGGCCGCGCGGCAAGTTCAACAAGCTGCCCGCGCCCAACGGCGGCTTCGGACCGCCCATGAACCCGGGCAAGCCGATCTTCCTGCGCGGCGGCGCGTACGTCATGCTGGCGCCGCTGCTGGTGCTCGCCCTCATCGTCGCGGGAGTCGCGATGGGCGGCAACGACGCGAATTCGGCGTCCGCCGGTGACTGCGTCAGCAAGAGCGGCTCCGACTCCGACCCGACCCTGAAGGTCGTCGACTGCACGTCGGGCTCGGCCGCGTACCGCGTCGTGGAGCGGCACGGCGGCAAGCACTACAGAGACGCCTGCTCCAACGGCGACGCCGAGTACGACCACTCGGGGCGCGGCGGCGACTACGCGCTCTGCCTGACGCGCGTGGGCTGACGTCCTTGAGCTGACGTCCTTGAGCTGATGGCGCCATGCCGATGCCTTTGAGCTGACGCCGATGTTCCACGTGGAACATCGTGTTCGGCGAGACGACGGAGGGGCGATGTTCCACGTGGAACATCGCCCCTCCGTCGTTTCACGCCGCCGTTCTCACTGCTGCTCGGACCACCACGTCTTGAGCGCGGCGATCGCCTCGTCCTCGGTCATCGGGCCGTTCTCCAGCCGGAGTTCCAGCATGTGCTGGTACGCCTTGCCGACCAGGGGGCCGGGGGGGACGCCCAGGATCGACATGATCTGGTTGCCGTCGAGGTCGGGCCGGATCGCGTCCAGCTCCTCGCGCTCCTGGAGTTCGGCGATGCGCGCTTCCAGGGCGTCGTAGGTGCGGGACAGGGCGGCTGCCTTGCGCTTGTTGCGGGTCGTGCAGTCCGAACGGGTCAGCTTGTGCAGCCGGGAGAGCTGCGGGCCCGCGTCGCGGACGTAGCGGCGTACGGCCGAGTCGGTCCACTCGCCGCTGCCGTATCCGTGGAAGCGCAGGTGCAGCTCGACCAGCCGGGAGACGTCCTTCGCCAGATCGTTGGGGTACTTGAGCTGGGTCAGCCGGGCCTTGGTCAGCTTCGCGCCCACCATCTCGTGGTGGTGGAAGGAGACCCGGCCGTCGGTCTCGAAGCGGCGCGTCTTCGGCTTGCCGATGTCGTGCAGCAGCGCGGCCAGCCGCAGGACGAGGTCCGGCCCGTCGGTCTCCAGGTCGATCGCCTGCTCCAGCACGGTCAGCGAGTGCTCGTAGACATCCTTGTGCCGGAAGTGCTCGTCGCGCTCCAGGCGCAGCGCGGACAGCTCGGGCAGCACCAGATCGGCCAGCCCGGTGTCGACCAGCAGCCGCAGTCCCTTGCGCGGGTGGTCGGACAGGATCAGCTTGTTCAGCTCGTCCCTGATCCGCTCGGCGGAGACGATGCCGATCCGGTCGGCCATCGCCGACATCGCGGCGACCACCTCGGGCGCGACCTCGAAGTCGAGCTGCGCGGCGAAGCGGGCGGCCCGCAGCATCCGCAGCGGGTCGTCGGAGAACGACGACTCCGGGGTGCCGGGCGTACGCAGCCGCCGCGCCGCCAGATCGTCCAGGCCGCCGTACGGATCGACGAAGTCGCCCTCGGGGAGCGCGACCGCCATCGCGTTCACGGTGAAGTCCCGGCGGACCAGGTCGTCCTCGATGGTGTCGCCGTAGGACACCTCCGGCTTGCGCGAGGTCCGGTCGTACGCTTCGGAGCGGTACGTCGTCACCTCGATCTGGAAGCTGTCCTTCATCGCGCCGACCGTGCCGAAGGCGATGCCGACCTCCCACACCGAGTCCGCCCACGACCGCAGGATCTTCAGCACCTGCTCGGGGCGGGCGTCGGTGGTGAAGTCGAGGTCGTTGCCGAGCCTGCCCAGCAGGGTGTCCCGGACGGAGCCGCCGACGAGGGCGAGCCGGAATCCGGCGTCGCGGAATCGGTGGCCGAGTTCCTCGGCGACGGGCGCGACCTGGTGGCGGGCCCGCGGGGTCTGAGCGGCATTGTTGGCATTCGGCACAACGTAAAAGGGTACGGGTCCGCGGAGCCCACGGCTGCCGGGTTTCCCCGCGGGACCGCGTCGCGGGCGCATATGGCGCGCGTCCCGAGGGCATACCGTCCGGTTCCGGACCTCGGCGGACCCCGGCGGGGCATCGGCCGGACCCCGGCCAGATCTCGACTGGGCCGCATCGGGCCTCTTCCCCGGACTCCGCAGCACTTTGGCACAGCGCCGATCGTTAACATGCCAGCACGCACATCAGATGGGCGCGGACCGACGACCACCGTCGCCCGCCCGTCGACATCCGACACGAGGGACGGGCGAACGCGTGGGCGAGGCGGCACAGGCACCCGGAAGACCCCCGTCGGCGCGCTCGCCGCGTCTGCTGCGGGCGGTCGCCCTGATCGCCGCGGGCACGCTGCTCACCGGGCTGCTCCAGGTCGTCCAGACGCTCCAGGCGCCGGGCGCGCAGGCCGCCGTCGGCAGCGGCTCGCGCACCGCCGCGGTGGCGCTGAACAAGGTCGACCCCCGCGTCCCCGCCAAGGACGGCTCCGTCACCGTGTCCGGCACGGTGACCAACAACGGCAAGACGACGATCACCGGCGCCCGGATGGGCGTCAGGGTCGCCCCGGACGGCCCCCTGACGTCCCTCAGCGCGATGAAGAGCGCCCAGGACCGTACCGGTTACACCAGCTACCTGGACGGCTCGGAGATCGACGGCCACACGGTCGACCTCCCGAAGATCCCGGCCGGGCAGAGCCAGCCCTTCTCCCTCAAGGTCCCGGTGAAGTCCCTGGGCTTCGACGCCTCGGGCGTCTACCAGCTCGGCGTGGCGCTGGACGGCGAGACGTCCGCGGAGCCCGGCGAGCACGTCCTGGGCATCAAGCGCACCTTCCTGCCCTGGTACGACACCAACACCACCACCGCGAAGGCCACGCAGATCACCTACCTGTGGCCGCTCACCGACCGGCCGCACGTGGCCGCCCGCGGCGACACCGACTCCCAGCAGAGCCCGATCTTCCTCGACGACGACCTCGCCAAGGAGCTGTCCCCCGGCGGGCGGCTCCAGGTGATGGTCGACCTGGCCAAGTCGCTGCCGGTGACCTGGATCATCGACCCCGACCTGCTCGCCTCGGTCGACTTCATGACCAAGCCGTACCGGGTCGCCGGCCCCGGCGGCGACGTCACCCACACCACCGAGGGCACGGGCGGCGCGGTCGCCAAGGCGTGGCTGAACTCACTCAAGAGCGCTGTCGCGGGCGACCAGGTGATCGCGCTGCCGTTCGCCGACACCGACCTGGCCTCCGTCGCGCACAACGGCCTGCGCGTGCCCGGCACCCTCAACCACCTCAAGACCGCGTCCGAACTGGGCGTGAGCACCCTCGACACCGTCCTCGGCGTCCAGGCCACCTCCGACGTGGCCTGGCCGGTGGACGGGGCCGTCGACCCCGCCATCGTCTCGGTGGCCCGTACCGGCGGCGCGAAGCGGATCGTGGCCCGCAGCGACAGCGTCGGCGAGAGCGATGCGCTCAGCTACACGCCCAACGCGGCCCGACCGATCGGCCACGGGGTGACCGCGGTGGTCGCCGACGCCTCGCTGTCCACCGCGTTCGCGGGCGACATGCTGCGCGCGGAGCCCGCCGATCTCGCCGTGCAGGACTTCGTCGCGCAGACCCTGATGATCACCATGCAGGCGCCGGAGAGGCAGCGCACCATCCTGGTCGCCCCGCAGCGCATGCCCACGGTCTCGCAGGCACAGGCGATGGCCGAGGCGATCGGCACGGTCGGCACGAGCCCGTGGGCCGCCACGGTCGGCTTCGACACCGCCGCCAAGGCCAAGGCCGACCCGGACGCGAACCGCAAGGTGCCGTCGGCGAAGAAGTACCCCAAGGCGCTGCGCGGGCACGAGCTGTCCGTGGGCGCCTTCCAGCAGCTCAGCGAGACGCAGACCCATCTCAACGACTTCGTCACCATCCTCACCCGCAAGGACAAGGTGACGGTGCCCTTCGGCAACTCGGTGCTGCGCGCCATGTCGGCCGGCTGGCGCGGCGACCCCGCCGACGCGACCGAGTTCCGCAGTTCGATCGGCGGCTACCTCCAGGACCTGATCAACGCGGTCCGCATCCTGCCCAAGACCACCCTCACCCTCTCCGGCCGCAGCGGGACCATTCCGGTGACAGTGAAGAACGAGCTGAACCAGCCGATCACCAACCTTGTGCTGCGTCTCACGTCGAACACCGACATCCGGCTGGAGATCAAGGACCCGCAGCAGCCGATCGCGATCGACGGCGGCCACACCCGTACCCTGAAGTTCCAGACGTCGGCGAGCGCGAACGGCAAGGTCAGGGTCACCGCGGCACTCTTCACCGCGCAGGGCGTGCTCTACCGCAACAGCAACGCCGTCGAGTTCGACGTCAAGATCACCAAGGTCACCGATCTGGTGATGCTGATCATCGCCGCCGGTCTGCTCCTTCTGGTGCTCGCGGGCGTTCGCATCTACCGTCAGCGGAAGCGGCAGGCAGCCGCGGACAGCGGCGGAGACGGCGGGGACGGTGAGGACGGGGACAACGGCGGCGGGCAGGAGGACGGTGATCCGGGGCAGCCGGGTGACCCTGGCACTGACACCGAGGACACCGGTCGGGAAAGCGTTGAGCTGTCCCCGACGGGTGAGAAGGTGGAGGGATAGCCGGCGGACAATAAGGTGGGGCACTGATGAACGCGCCGTATGACGGTGATCGCGACTCTGCGGGCCAGATGCCTCCATCGCCCGAGCAGCGTCCCTCACCCCCTGACCCGTATCTGCAGAACACCTACGCCTACGACCCGTACCAGCAGCAGGACCCCACCGCGCAGGACCCGGTGGGCGAGGCGCTGTACGACCGCGCCGCGCACCCGCCGCCGCCGTACGGGCAGGAGTATCCGCAGCAGCAGCCTTCGGCGTACCCCCAGATGCCGTACGGCGACAACTCCGCGACCCAGTACGTCGGCGTGGACGACCTGGTCGGCGGGTCGCACCAGGGGCAGCAGGGCGGTCAGGGCCAGCAGGACCCGGGGTACGACGCGTTCGATCACCTCTTCCGCGACCAGCGCGGCGGCGGCGCGCCTGCGCAGCAGCCGCAACAGCCCCAGGCCCCGCAGGCACCCCAGGCCCAGCAGCCGCAGCAGCAGGCCCCGCAGCCGCAGCAGGGGTACGCGCCGCCGCAGGACCCCAGGCAACAGCAGCAGCCGTACCAGCAGCCGCAGCACCCCCAGCAGGGGTACGCGTACCCGCAGCAGCAGCCGCAGCAGGGCTACGGCTATCCGCCGCAGCACCAGCAGCAGCAGCCGCCCGGTTACCCGTCGGCGTACGGGCAGGCGCCCGCGCCCGCGGACAACGCCGAGACGGGGTACGCCGAGCCCGCGTACGAGAATCCGGCGTACGGGCAGGCCGCCTACCAGGACCAGCGGTACGCCGACCCGCGGTACGGCTACGCGAATCTGCCGTACCCGAACCAGCAACAGCAGCCCGTGCAGTACGCGTACACGCCCTCGTACATCGGCGAGCCGGTGTCCGCGCTGGACGCCACCGGGCAGATCCCGATCATCCCGGCCGCGCCGCCGATGGCCGCCAGGCCGCCGCGCGCGGCGGAGGCCACCTCCAACACGCGCGCGGGCAACATCCTCAAGTCCAGCGCGCTGATGGCCGCGGGCACCCTGGTGTCCCGCCTCACCGGCTTCGTCCGCACCCTGGTGATCGCCGCCGCGATCGGCGTGGCGACCCTCGGCGACTCGTACGCCGTCGCCAACACGCTGCCGACGATGATCTACATCCTCACCATCGGCGGCGGTCTGAACTCCGTCTTCGTCCCGCAGCTCGTCCGCGCGATGAAGGACGACGACGACGGCGGTACGGCGTACGCGAACCGGCTGCTGACGGTCGTGATGGTGGTGCTCGGCGGCATCGTGGCCGTCACCGTGATCGCGGCCCCGCTGCTGATCCGGCTGATGTCCGCGAAGATCGCCGACAACCCCGACACGTACGACATCGCCATCACCTTCGCCCGCTACTGCCTGCCGACCATCTTCTTCATGGGCGTGCACGTGGTGATGGGCCAGGTGCTCAACGCGCGCGGCAAATTCGGCGCGATGATGTGGACGCCGGTCCTCAACAACATCGTGGTGATCTTCAGCTTCGGCATGTTCATCTGGGTGTACGGCGCCTACAGCACCACCCGGATGGACGCGACGACCATCACTCCCGAGGGCGCGCGGCTGCTCGGCATCGGCACGCTGCTCGGTCTGACCGTGCAGTCGCTGGCGATGCTGCCGTACCTGCGGGACGCGGGCTTCAAGTTCCGGCCGCGCTTCGACTGGCGCGGCCACGGCCTCGGCAAGGCCGCCAAGCTCGCCAAGTGGACGTTCTTCTTCGTGCTGGCGAACCAGGCGGGCCTGATCGTCGTCACCCAGCTCGCCACCTGGGCGGGCGCCAACGCCGACAAGAGCGGCAACCAGGGCACCGGCATCACGGCGTACAACAACGCGCTGCTGATCTGGCAGATGCCCCAGGCGATCATCACCGTCTCGGTGATGGCCGCGGTGCTGCCGAGGATCTCGCGGGCCGCGGCGGACAACGACGTCTCCGCGGTGCGCGACGACATCTCCTACGGTCTGCGCACCTCGGCGGTGGCCATCGTGCCCGCCGCCTTCGCCTTCCTGGCCCTGGGCGTCCCGATGTGCAGCCTGCTCTACGCGAGCACCGGCACCGGTTCCGCGCGCAACATCGGATTCATCCTGATGGCCTTCGGCGCCGGACTGATCCCCTTCTCCGTGCAGTACGTGATCCTCCGCGGGTTCTACGCCTTCGAGGACACGCGCACGCCCTTCTACAACACGGTCATCGTGGCCGCGGTCAACGCGGCGGCGGCGGCCATCTGCTTCGTGGTGCTGCCCGCCCGCTGGGCCGTGGTCGGCATGGCCGCCGCGTACGGCCTCGCGTACGCCGTGGGCGTCGGGGTGGCCGCCAAGCGGCTGCGCTCGCGGCTCGACGGCGACCTGGACGGCAAGCGGGTGGTACGCACCTACGCCCGGCTGACCGGCGCCTGCGTGCCCGCCGCGCTGATCGCGGGGCTGGCCGTCTACGCCGTGCTCGGGGCGCTGGGCAGCGGCGCCGTGGGCTCGCTCGCCGCACTCGTGGTGGGCGGCGGCCTGCTGCTCGGAATCTTCCTCTTCGCGGCCAAGCGGATGAGGATCGAGGAGATGACCGCCATGATCGGCATGGTGCGAGGACGGCTCGGGCGCTGAACGAACCCGTCGCGAAGCGGCGGGCAACCATCACGGTTCGCTGTGTGTCGTGCATAGAGCCGGACTGTGGGCACAATTGTCATCGGCTCGATGTGGGATCGCGCAATGGATGGGGAGGCAGGAACGACGGTGGCGGATCGGAGCACGGCCGCCGTCGGAGTGGCCAATGAGGGTGGCGAGCCCCCGCTCGCCGCCCAGCAGGACGGCGCCACATCCGACGGGACGACGACGGACGACCAGACCAGCAGCAGCGCCGACTCCGGCACACGATCCCAGGACGGGTCGGACGGCACGCAGACCACCGCCGAAACCTCGATGTCGGCCGCGGTCGACGGCGACAGCGCGACCAGCGAGACCGTGGTGGTCGACACCGCGGTGGCCGCGACCGCCGAACTGACCGCGCCCGTGCCCGTGACGGCCCCCGCGTCCTCGCCCACGGCGACGACGAAACTGACGACCGCCGTGCTGCCCGCGGTGCCCCCGTCACCGGAGGAGACCCCCACCGCCGCCCGAGCCTCCACCACGACCTCCCCCGCGCCCTCGGGCACCTCCTCGGGCACCTCCTCCGCCAACGCCGCCGCACCGACCGCGGCCAAGCCCGCGACGGCGTCGGCGACGACGTCGGCGGCCAAGGCCCCGGCCAAGAGGGCCGCCAAGCAGACCGTCAAGGACGGCCGGAGCCCCAAGGCGTCCGCTTCGACGAACGGCGCCAAGGCGGCCTCCGCGACCGCGCCCGTCGGGACGGGCACTCCCGCCAAGGGCACCCCGGCGAAGGGGACACCGGCCAAGGGCACGTCGGCGAAGGGCACCCCGGCCAAGGGGACGCCCGCCAAGGGCACGCCGGTCGCCTCCGTGAAGGCCCCGTCCGCACCCTCCCCCGCGCCCTCGTCGTCCGGCTCCGGGGGCACCGCCACGCTCGCCCCCGACGAGAAGACCGGAAACGGGGACCGCCCGGCGACCGAGGCTGCCCCAGGAAGCCCCACAGCCGCCTCCACAGCGCCCGCCGACGGCCGGCGGCCCGCCGGCCCCGCCAAGGGCGGCGGCAGCGCCACCACGGCGCCCAGGCCCGTCCGCAGCGCGCAGCCCGAGCTGCACAGCGGTCACAAGCTCGCCCGGCGCTACCAGCTCGCCGAGTGCGTCACCCGGATCGACGGCTTCAGCAGTTGGCGCGCGGTCGACGAGAAGCTGCGCAGGGCGGTCGGCATCCACATCCTGCCCGCCGACCACCGGCGGGCCCGCCAGGTGCTGGCCGCCGCCCGGTCCGCCGCGCTCCTCGGCGACCCGCGCTTCGTCCAGGTCCTCGACGCCGTCGAGGAGAACGACCTGGTGTACGTCATCCACGAGTGGCTGCCCGACGCCTCCTCGCTGGCCGAGCTGCTCGCCGCGGGCGCGATGGAGCCGCACGAGGCGTACCAGATGGTCAGCCAGGTCTCCCAGGGCATGGCCGCCGCCCACCGCGAGGGCCTGGCGCACCTGCGTCTCGACCCCGGCGCCGTGCTGCGTACGGTCTCCGGGCAGTACCGCATCCGCGGCCTCGCGGTCGCCGCCGCACTGCGCGGGCTCAACTCCGAGCGTCCGCAGCGGCAGGACACCGAGGCGATCGGCGCGCTGCTCTACGCCTCGCTCACGCAGCGCTGGCCGTACGAGGAGGACGCGCACGGTCTGGCGGGGCTGCCCAAGGGCGTCGGCCTGGTCGCACCCGACCAGGTCCGCGCGGGCGTCCACCGCGGGCTGTCCGAGCTGGCCATGCGCGCGCTCGTCAACGACGGCGCGACCGCCTCCCGGCAGGACCCGCCCTGCACCACTCCCGAGGAGCTGGCCAAGGCCGTCGCGGGCATCCCGCGCATCCGGCCGCCGGAGCAGGCACCGCCGGTCTACCCGGTCGCCGCCTTCCGCCAGCCGCCCGCGCCACCGGGTACGCCGCAGCCGCCCGCGGTCGCGGCCCCCGCTCCGCCGCCCGCCCTGCCCGGCCGTACCGGCCGGGCACTGAAATGGGCGGTCTCGGCGCTGGTGATCGTGGCGATCGGCCTGGGGAGCTGGCAGCTCGCGGACACCCTCAAGTCGCGTGAGGACCGGCCGACCAGTCACCCGACGACCGGCCAGAAGGCGAGCCAGGACCCGACGCGCAAGGCCCCGGTCCCGATCAAGATCGCCGGGCTGAAGGACTTCGACCCGCTCGGCGACGGCAGCGAGAATCCGAAGGATCTCCCCAAGGCGTTCGACGGCGACCCCTCCACGTACTGGGAGACGAACTACTACCTGGGCGCCGATCTGGGCAATCTCAAGCCGGGTGTCGGCGTCATCGTCGACCTGGGCAGCGCCAAGCACGTGAGCACGGTGAAGGTCGACTTCGTGGGCGACGTCACCGCGCAGCTCCTGGCCGCGCCCAAAGGCACCTCCGCGATGCCGACCACCTTCGACGCCTTCACCAAGGTGGCCCAGGGCTCGGGCAGTTCGGTGACGTTCAAGCCGAGCGCCGATCTCACCTCGCGCTACGTGCTGGTGTGGATGACGCGTCTGGCGCCTGCCGAGACCGGTCACTTCCGTGGCAGGATCTCCGAGATCAGCGTGACGGGCTGATCCCGGAGACGGGCTGACCCCGCGGCGACGGCCGCGGGGACACCCACGGCGAGACCCACAGGGGCAGGGGACGGGGGAGAACGGCCTTGGAGGCAAACCCGCTCGGCGATGTCGCCGACGCCGATCTCCTGGCCCGTCATGTCGCGGGCGATCCCGACACCTTCGGCGAGCTGGTGCGCCGCCACCGGGACCGGCTGTGGGCGGTGGCCCTGCGCACCCTGGGGGACCGCGAGGAAGCCGCTGACGCCGTCCAGGACGCGCTGGTGTCCGCCTTCCGGGCCGCCCATACCTTCCGCGGCCAGTCGGCCGTCACCACCTGGCTGCACCGCATCACGGTCAACGCCTGCCTCGACCGGGCCCGTAAGGCCGCCTCCCGCAGGACAGCCCCGGTGGCCGACGAGGAGAACTTCGAGGCGTTGCTCGAACCCCACGAGTCGGCCGAGGTCCCGGCCGAGCGCGGGGAACTCCACCGCGAGCTGATAGCCGCCCTCACCACGCTGCCGCCCGACCAGCGCGCCGCACTGGTCCTGGTCGACATGCAGGGCTACTCGGTCGCCGAAGCCGCCGCGGTGCTCGATGTGCCCACCGGTACGGTCAAGAGCCGGTGCGCCAGAGGCCGGGCGAAACTGCTTCCCCTCGTCACCCATCTGCGCGCGCAGGGCGTGGATAGCGCCGATCGCGGCGGGGGAAGGAACCGGGCGGAGGGGACATCCGTCCCAGAGACGGGACCGGAACAGGGCGGAGGTGAACAGCGGTGACATCGACAGCGGACCACGACGCGCATCCCGAGGTCGCCGAGATCTCCGACCTGGCCGAGGGGCTGCTCCGCCCCGAGCGCGCCACTGAGGTCACCGAGCACATCGCGGGCTGTTCGCTGTGCGCCGACGTCCGGGACTCCCTGGAGGAGATCAGGGGACTGCTCGGCACCCTGCCGGGACCGCAGCGGATGCCCGCCGACATCGCCGGACGGATCGACGCGGCGCTCGCCGCCGAAGCGCTCCTCGACGCCACCACGCCCGATGTTCCACGTGGAACATCTCGGCCGTCACCGAAACCGACACCGACACCGACGCATGTTCCACGTGGAACATCGACCGGTCCCGACGGACATGCCTCCGGGTCCGCCGGTCCCGGCCGCACCGGTCGGCGGTGGCGGCGCGGACTGCTCGTCGCCGCCTCCGCCGTGGTCGTCGTCGGCCTGGGGGTCACGATCTATCACGTCGGCGACGACACCACCTCGCAGAGCGACGCGACCGCCAGCAGCAAGAAGGCGGACACCGCCGCCGACCCGATCGCGGTCCAGGTGAGGGAGCTGCTCGATGAGGCGGCGCCGAACCACGCGGCCGGGGAGTCCGACTCCCCGATGCTCAGCGGTCCCGGCGTCAGCAGCGAGGGCGCCACCATGAGCCCGGACAAGGCGGTGCCCACCGTCCCCCCGTGTGTGCTCAAGGCCACCCAGCGCACCGGCCCGGCGCTGGCCGCCGAGCGCGAGTCCTTCCACGGGACGGACTCCTACCTTGTGGTGCTGCCGCACCCGAGTGACGCCTCGGCGGTCGACGCGTTCGTGGTCAGCGCCGCCTGTACGGCGACCAGTCCCGGCGCGGTCCTCTTCCGGAGCACCTACCCGCGCTGAGCCGTTCGTCCGGGGGGCGTGGCGTACGGCGTGCGCCGCGCCGTCCGGGGAATGCTGGACCCGTAGGATCCGTTAGGGAGGACGAGAGTCCAGCCAGGGCCCCCGCAGTTGTCCGCAGAGACGAGGAAGACACCCGTGAGCGACGTCCGTAACGTGATCATCATCGGCTCGGGGCCCGCGGGGTACACCGCGGCGCTCTACACGGCGCGCGCATCCCTCAACCCGCTGGTCTTCGAGGGGTCGGTCACCGCCGGCGGCGCGTTGATGAACACCACCGAGGTGGAGAACTTCCCCGGCTTCCGCGACGGCATCGTGGGCCCGGACCTCATGGACAACATGCGCGCCCAGGCCGAGCGCTTCGGCGCCGAGCTGGTCCCGGACGACGTGGTCGCGGTCGACCTCGGCGGCGACATCAAGACCGTCACGGACTCGGCGGGCACCGTCCACCGCGCCAAGACCGTCATCGTCACCACCGGCTCGCAGCACCGCAAGCTGAACCTCCCCAACGAGGACCAGCTCTCCGGCCGCGGCGTCTCCTGGTGTGCCACCTGTGACGGCTTCTTCTTCCGCGAGCAGGACATCGCCGTGATCGGCGGCGGCGACACCGCGATGGAGGAGGCGACCTTCCTCTCCCGCTTCGCCAAGTCCGTGAAGATCGTGCACCGCCGGGACAGCCTGCGGGCGTCCAAGGCGATGCAGGACCGCGCCTTCGCCGACCCGAAGATCTCCTTCGTCTGGGACAGCGAGGTCGCCGAGATCCACGGCGACGGCAAGCTCTCCGGTCTGACCCTGCGCAACACGAAGACCGGCGAGACCTCGGAGCTGCCCGTCACCGGGCTGTTCATCGCGATCGGCCACGACCCGCGCAGCGAGCTGTTCAAGGGCGTCCTCGACGTCGACGGCGAGGGCTACCTCACCGTCCAGGCGCCGAGCACCCGGACCAACGTCCCCGGTGTCTTCGCCGCGGGAGACGTCGTGGACCACACCTACCGTCAGGCGATCACCGCGGCCGGCACCGGCTGTTCCGCCGCGCTGGACGCCGAGCGCTACCTGGCCGCCCTCGCCGACGCCGAGAAGGCCGAGACGGCCGACGCGTCGGCCGACAAGGCCGCCGTCTGACCCGCTTCCATCCCTCACCCCCGACACGCACACATCACGACCTGAGGAGACCGCCGTGGCCGGCAACACCAAGCACGTGACCGACGAGACGTTCGCCGAGGAGGTGCTCGCCAGCGACAAGCCCGTGCTGGTGGACTTCTGGGCGGAGTGGTGCGGCCCGTGCCGCCAGATCGCCCCCTCGCTGGAGGCCATCGCGGAGGAGCACGCGGAGAACATCACCATCGTCAAGCTGAACATCGACGAGAACCCGGTCACCGCGGCGAAGTACGGCGTGATGTCCATCCCGACGCTCAACGTCTACAAGGGCGGCGAGGTCGTGAAGACCATCGTCGGCGCCAAGCCGAAGGCCGCCATCGTGCGCGACCTGTCCGACTTCATCGGCTGACGCTCACCGGCTGACGCTTTCACCGGCGGACGTCTTCACCGGCGGACGCTGTTCCACGTGGAACACGAGAGGGCCGACCCCCGATCCGGGGGTCGGCCCTCTCGCATGTCCGGGCCGGGTGCCCGGCGCGGCCGTGAGGAGTGACAGCGGCTCACAGGGGCCGGAGGGCAGGCTCCTTCTGGACGGCGCCCAGGAGGCGGTCGATGGCCATCTCGACGTCCTCCTTCCAGGAGATCGTGGAACGCAGCTCCAGCCGCAGCCGGGGATAGCGCGGGTGGGGGCGGACCGTCTTGAAGCCGACCGCGAGCAGATGGTCCGCGGGCAGGACGCACGAGGGGGCGGTCCACTTCGCGTCGCCGAACGCCTCGATCGCCTTGAAGCCCCGCCGGATGACGTCCTTGGCGACGGTCTGCACCAGGACCCGGCCGAGGCCCTGCCCCTGGAAGCCGGGCAGGATGCGCGCGGTCATGAGCTGGACGGCGTCCGCCGACACCGGGCTGGTCGGGAAGGCCAGGGAACGCGGCACATACGCGGCGGGCGCGTAGAGCACGAAGCCCGCGGGCACCTCGTCGACGTAGACGACCCGGCCGCAGGAACCCCACTCCAGCAGAACGGCGGAGATCCACGCCTCCTTCTCCAGCTCGGGCTTGCCCGCCTGGACGGCCGCTTCGCCGCTGACCGGGTCCAGTTCCCAGAAGACGCAACTGCGGCAGGGCTTGGGGAGGTCCGGGAGATTGTCGAGTGTCAGTGGTGCCAGCCGACGTCCCATGTGGCCTGAACCCCATCTCTGCCGTGAACCGAACTGCCCACGTACACCCCGGCGCGAACGCCGGGGTGCGCCCGCGTCACTCGCCGTCTTCGTCCTCGGTTTCCTCTTCGAGCCGGTTCTCCAGCACATTGCCCTCGCCCGGGGCCATCGCCCCGAGGATGCGCTCCAGATCCTCTATCGACGCGAATTCCACGACGATCTTTCCGCGCTTCTGCCCCAGGTCGACCTTCACCCGGGTGTCGAAGCGGTCGGAGAGCCGGGAGGCGAGGTGGGTGAGCGCCGGGGAGACCCGACGCCCGGCCCGGGGCGCCGCGCTCTTCCTGGTGGGCTTCGGGTCGCTGTTCATCAGCGTCACGATCTCCTCGATCGCGCGCACCGACAGCCCTTCGGCGACGATCCGGTGGGCCAGCTTGTCCTGCTCCTCGGGGTCGTCCAGCGAGAGCAGCGCCCGCGCGTGGCCGAAGGAGATCACTCCGGCCGCGACCCGGCGCTGCACCGGGGCGGACAGCTTCAGCAGCCTGAGCGTGTTGGAGACCTGCGAGCGGGAGCGCCCGATCCGGTCCGCCAACTGCTCGTGGGTGCAGGAGAAGTCGCGGAGCAATTGGTCGTACGCCGCCGCCTCCTCCAGGGGGTTGAGCTGGGCCCGGTGCAGGTTCTCCAGGAGGGCGTCCAGGAGGAGCTTCTCGTCGTCGGTCGCCCGGACGATCGCCGGAATCCGCTCCAGGCCGGCCTCGCGGCACGCCCGCCAGCGGCGCTCGCCCATGATCAGCTCGAAGCGGTCCTTGCCGATCTCACGCACGACGACCGGCTGGAGCAGACCGACCTCCTTGATGGAGGTGATCAGTTCGTTGAGGGCGTCCTCGTCGAAGACCTCACGCGGCTGGCGCGGGTTCGGCGTGATGAAGTCCAGGTCCAGCTCCGCGAAGTAGGCACCCGGTACGGGGTTCTTCGCGTCGGAGAGGTCCGGCTCTGTTTCACGTGAAACAGGGATGTCCACCACGGGCGGCGGCGCGGCCTCGGGGACTCTGCGGTCCACCAGTCCGGCCACCTTGGCCGCGGCGACGCCGCGTTCCTGCGTCAGTACCGGTGCGGCGCCCTGGGCGCCGCCCGTCGACTGCGGCGCGGCCGGGATCAGCGCGCCGAGACCACGGCCGAGCCCTCTGCGTCGATCACTCACTGGATCCCCTCCGACATGCTGTGCGGGTTCTGCTCATCGTGCTGGGTGTAGTCACCCTGCGGGTCGTACTCGACGGCGACGGACGCCTCGACTCCGCGCAGGGCCATCTCCCGGGCGGCTTCCAGATACGACAGCGCGCCGCTGGAGCCCGGGTCATAGGTCAGTACGGTCTGGCCGTAGCTGGGCGCCTCGGAGATCCGGACGGACCGCGGGATGCTGGTCCGCAGCACCTCCTTGCCGAAGTGCGTGCGCACCTCCTCCGCGACCTGGGAGGCGAGGCGCGTCCGTCCGTCGTACATGGTCAGCAGGATCGTCGACACATGCAGCTTCGGGTTGAGGTGCGCGCGGACCAGTTCCACGTTCTTCAGGAGCTGACCCAGCCCCTCCAGCGCGTAGTACTCGCACTGGATCGGGATGACGACCTCGGCCCCGGCCACCAACGCGTTGACGGTCAGCAGGCCGAGCGAGGGCGGGCAGTCGATCAGGACGTAGTCCAGCGGCTGCTCGTACGCCTCGATCGCCCGCTGGAGCCGGCTCTCGCGGGCGACCAGGGAGACCAGTTCGATCTCGGCGCCCGCCAGGTCGATGGTGGCGGGCGCGCAGAACAGGCCCTCCACGTCGGGGACCGGCATCACGACGTCGGACAGGGGCTTGCTCTCCACCAGGACGTCGTAGATCGAGGGGACCTCGGCGTGGTGGTCGATGCCCAGCGCCGTGGAGGCGTTGCCCTGCGGGTCCAGGTCGACCACGAGCACCCGGGCGCCGTGCAGCGCCAGGGACGCCGCCAGATTCACCGTGGTCGTGGTCTTGCCGACCCCGCCCTTCTGATTGGCGACCACCATCACCCGGGTCTGGGCCGGCCGGGGAAGTCCTTCCCCGGCGCGTCCCAGTGCCTCGACGGCCAACTGCGCGGCGCGGCCGATCGGGGTGTCATCCATGGGAGGCAATGTTTCACGTGAAACACCGTCTCCGAACCCCGGGGGCACGGCAATCGGGCCCCCGGCAAACTCTGCTGTGCGGGGACCGGGGACCGGATCGGCCATCGGTCCCGCGATGTTGGCGTCGGACCGCAAGGACTCACACTCCTCGACTTCAGGCTCGCTATGAGAAGAGCCTGCCATGCCGGAGGGGTGATGAACCAGCGAGACTTGGCTGCCTGTGGATGAAGCCGTAGATCTATCCACCGACTGGGGCGTCTTGGAGGGCTTGTTGGCGTGTGCCTCGGCCGCGGCTCGGCCGCGGCTGAGGACTCCTGGTAGCAGCGAGCGACGTTTCACGTGGAACACGATGCACAGCGCCGGACCGCTAACTCCGCAGACACTCCGGGTTATGTCTGTTTGGCCGTTTGTATGGCGTAGAGGGAGGGTTCGGCGCGGGACCGTTCGAGGAACGACGGTTCAGCGGCGACGGCGGGGAGCGCCGCCCCGCGGGTTACGGCTCGCGCGCGCGGCCTTCGCCCGCCGGGTCGCGGCGCGTACCCCGCCAGGGCTCTCGCCGACCAGGACGCGTACGACGGTGGAGAGCGGGTCCACGATGCCCTCGCCGACCTGGACCACGGAGGTGTCGACCGCGCCCAGCCGGTCGAGCGCGGCCCTGGCCGCCTTGAGCTCGTCCAGCGCGGTGTCGCCCTTGAGGACCGCCATCTCACCGTGCGGGCGCAGCAGTGGCAGGCCCCAGCCCGCGAGCCGTTCCAGCGGCGCCACGGCGCGCGCGGTCACCACGTCCACCGGGGGCAGCTTGCCCATCATCTCCTCGGCCCGGCCGCGCACCACGGTGACATTGCTCAGCCCCAGCACCTTGACGACCTCTTCGAGGAAGGTGGTCCTGCGCAGCAGCGGCTCCAGCAGCGTGATCCGCAGATCGGGCCGGGTCAGCGCCAGCGGGATACCCGGCAGGCCGGCGCCCGAGCCGACATCGCACACGGACACGTCCTCGTCGATGACCTCGGAGAGCACCGCGCAGTTCAGCAGGTGCCGCTCCCACAGGCGGGGCACCTCGCGCGGGCCGATCAGGCCGCGGCGCACCCCGGCGTCCGCGAGCAGCTCGGCATAGCGCAGGGCGTCGGCGAACCGGTCACCGAAGACCGTCCTGGCCTGCTCGGGCGGCGCGGGAAGCTCCGCTGCTGCCTCCGTCACGGGGGCTGTCCTTTCCTAGGTCACTCACAAGGTTCGGCCCCGCCTGCGAACAGACGGGGCCGACAGAGCAGTACCACACAGCGTCCGGTCAGACCGGGAGTACGACCACCCGGCGCTGGGGCTCCTCGCCCTCGGACTCGCTGCGCAGGCCCGCGGCGGCCACGGCGTCGTGCACGACCTTGCGCTCGAACGGCGTCATCGGGTCCAGCTTCACCGGCTCACCGCTGGCCTTGGCCTCCGCCGCCGCCTTCGCACCGAGCTGCGCCAGCTCGGCCCGCTTGCGCGCCCGGAACCCGGCGATGTCCAGCATCAGCCTGCTGCGCTCACCGGTCTCCCGGTGCACCGCGAGCCGGGTCAGCTCCTGGAGGGCTTCCAGCA
The DNA here is from genome assembly GCF_040610915.1 of Streptomyces sp. NPDC003300. Taxonomy (NCBI): domain Bacteria; kingdom Bacillati; phylum Actinomycetota; class Actinomycetes; order Kitasatosporales; family Streptomycetaceae; genus Streptomyces; species Streptomyces sp. NPDC003300. Next base: position 323,618 of record NZ_JBEXNE010000005.1, read on the forward strand.
CCTCGCCGTCCCGGCCGACCAGCTTGTTCAGATCACGGGTGCCGGTGTCACCGATGATCGACACCGACGCGCGCTCGCCCTCGACATCCATGTCGATGTCACCGTCGAGGTCCGCGATGTCCAGCAGACCTTCCAGGTAGTCGGCGGCGATATCACCCTCCTGCTCCAGCCGGTTCAGGGTCGCGGCCGAGCCGTTGTCGGGTGCGGTGGTGGTGTTGACGTCGCTCACGCCTGGGCTCCTCTTACTTCTTCTTCGACAGGTTGGTCGGCTTGGACTTGCCACCGGACTGCTTGCCGGGCGAACCGCCCTGCTTGCCCGGAGCGCCGCCCTGCTTCGTACCGCCGCCTGTCCTGCCTGTGCCTGCCGAGCCGCCGCTCGCCTTCGGGGCACCGGCCTTGGGAGCGCCCGCCCGCGGGGCTCCACCGCCCGCCCTGGGAGCGCCGCCGCCACCGGTGCCGCCCGCCGCGCCGCCGCCGGCGCCCGTGCCCGTGGGGGTCGTCTGGCGCTTGGACTTCGGCTGCCGCTTGGGCTGGGTGCGGTTGGCGCGCGCGACCTCCACGGCCTCCTTGGCGGCCACTTCCTCCGGGGGCTCGACGAGCTTGCCCTTGGCGCGCAGCCGCTCCTGGCGCTGCTGGAACGCGAGGCTGCCGGGGGTGGGGTTACGCCGGATCACGAACATCTGCTGGCCCATGGTCCACACGTTGGTGGTCAGCCAGTAGACGAGGACACCGACGGGGAAGTTGATACCCATGACGGCGAAGATGACCGGGAAGACGTACATCAGCATCTTCTGCTGCTGCATGAACGGGGTCTTCACCGTCATGTCGACGTTCTTCGTCATGAGCTGGCGCTGCGTGTAGAACTGCGACGCCGACATCATCAGGATCATGATCACCGTGACGATGCGCACATTGGTCTGCGTGGCGCCCAGCGACTCGACCTTGGCCGCGCTGTCCAGGAACTTCGCCGCCAGCGGGGCACCGAAGATGTGCGCGTTCTTGGCGCTGTCGACCAGGTTGGCGTGGATCACGCCGACCTCGTGGCCCTTGGCGATGTTACTCAGCACGTGGTACAGCGCGAAGAAGAACGGGGACTGCGCCAGGATCGGCAGGCACGAGGAGAGCGGGTTGGTGCCCGTCTCCTTGTACAGCTTCATCATCTCTTCGGACTGGCGCTGCTTGTCGTTCTTGTAGCGCTCCTGGATCGCCTTCATCTTGGGCTGGAGCGCCTGCATGTTCCGGGTCGACTTGATCTGCTTGACGAACAGCGGGATCAGGCAGATCCGGATCAGGACCACCAGCGAGACGATGGACAGACCCCACGCCCAGCCGCTGTCCTTGTCGAAGATCAGGCTGTAGAACGAGTGGAACTGGACGATGATCCACGAGACAGCGTCGTAGAGGGGGTTCAGAATCCCCACGATCAGGCTCCTTGGGCGTGAGAGGGTCCGGTGGGCTCGGGCGTGACGGGCCCGTCGGAGCCGCCCCGCAGTGCGCGGCGCAGCCGATCGTGCCATGGCGGCCGCTTGCGCGGCGGGACATGGTCCACGCCGCCCGGCGACCAGGGATTGCAGCGCAGGATGCGCCACGCGGTCAGGGCGGTGCCCTTGATCGCGCCGTGCCGGTCGATGGCCGTGAACCCGTAGTGGGAGCACGAGGGGTAGTACCGGCAGACCGGGCCGAGCAGCGGACTGATCGTCCACTGGTACAGCTTGATCAGTGCCAGCAGCGGGTACTTCATCGAGACACCCTCCCCTCGGCTTCGCCTCGGGTGTCGCGACCCAGCAGCCGCTTGAGGGCGGCGTCCAGGTCGTGGGCCAGCTCCGCATGGTCAGCGCCACCGGCTCCGGGTAGCGCTCGTACGACTACCAGGCTACCGGGGGGCAGCTGCGACAGGCGTTCGCGGACCAGATGACGCAGTCGGCGCTTGACCAGATTGCGCTGCACCGAGCCACCCACCGCCTTGCTCACGACGAAACCCGCACGCACCGGGGGAGTGCTCCCCCCCGGCACATGCGGGTCCGTGATGTCGCTGCGCAGATGGACCACCAGCAGCGGTCGACCCGCTCGGCGTCCTCGGCGAACCGCTTCTCCGAAGTCCTGGCGCCGCCTCAGCCGATTCTCGGTGGGCAGCACGGCATGAGACCTGTGACGATCAGGCGGACAGGCGGGCGCGGCCCTTGCTGCGGCGGGTCGCGAGAATCGCGCGGCCGGCGCGGGTGCGCATACGCAGACGGAAGCCGTGGGTCTTCGCACGACGGCGGTTGTTCGGCTGGAAGGTGCGCTTGCTCACTCGGGGGCTCCAGGGAAAATCGTGTCCGGCGGGGCGTCGCCTGGCTGTCACCGTGCGCCCACGAAGAATCTCGCGGAACAGATCAGGTGCACCGCTTGACGATCATCCGGGGACTTCCGGAAGACCCTCGCCCATCGGTAGGCAGGCGGCAGCAGCCATCGACAACTCGACCTCGATACGGTACGCGCGGCTAGGCCATCCGGTCAAACCCGGCGGTCGCGGGCCCGGCATTTGTACACACCCTGTGGACAACGACTTGAACCGCGCCTACCCCCTGACTACCGTGGCTGAACTCCCAACTCTTCCCGCCTGTCTTCAGGACCACACTTTCGCGGGAGTTGCCCGCACTTGCACCATTAAGCGACGAGAGAGCGTGCCCTGTGGCTGACGTAACCGCCGATCTTGCCGCAGTGTGGCCGCGCGTACTCCAGAAACTGCTGGTGGACAGCGAGGACCTGAAGCCCAAGGACGCGGAGTGGCTCAAGCGCACCCAGCCGCTGGCCCTGGTCGCGGGCACCGCCGTCCTCTCCGCGCCCAACGAATTCGCCAAGAGCGTCCTGGAGGGGCGGCTGCTGCCGCTGATCACCGAGGTGCTGAGCCGTGAGTTCGGTCACCCTGTCGGGATCGCCATCGCCGTCGCGTCCGGCGGCGACCAGGAGCCGGCCCCGGCCGACCACGACCAGGACCCGTACGAGCAGCAGCACGAGCGGCACGACCGCCGCGACGGGCACCGCGCGGACCACAGGGACGAGCTGCGCGACGACCACCGCGACGGCATGCGGGACGACCGGCACGGCGGCGACCTCGGGGACGACGGCATGCGGATGCGCCGCGCCTACCCCGAGCAGCAGAGCCAGGGCAGGCACGCGGGCCCCGACGAGTGGCCGCCGCGGCAGAGCGACGACGGCTGGCGGCAGCCGCGTACCGACAGTTGGACCCTGCCCGCGCAGAACAGCGGCGGCTTCCAGGACCGCGAGCCGTACCCGGAGCAGCAGAGCCACCGGTACCGACAGGACACGCACGACGGCTACCCGGTCGTACCGCACCAGGCGTACCCGCAGTCCCCGCAGGGCGGTTACGCGCCGCAGTCCGGCGGCTACCAGCAGCAGGACCGGCAGCAGGGCCAGGGCCGGCCGGACCAGCAGCAGCAGTCCACCGGGCGGCACGCGTCGCCGAATCTGTCGGGCGGCCGGCTCGACGGGCCCTCGGGGCCTTCCGGGCACTCCGATCCCTCGGGCCGCCAGAACCACTCGGGCCATTCGGGCTCCTCCTCCGGCGGCGCCGTCGAGCCGACCGCCCGGCTGAATCCCAAGTACCTCTTCGACACCTTCGTGATCGGCGCGTCCAACCGCTTCGCGCACGCGGCCGCGGTCGCCGTCGCCGAGGCCCCGGCCAAGGCGTACAACCCGCTCTTCATCTACGGGGAGTCGGGGCTCGGCAAGACGCACCTGCTGCACGCGATCGGGCACTACGCGCGGAGCCTGTACCCGGGGACGCGGGTGCGGTACGTCAGCTCCGAGGAGTTCACCAACGAGTTCATCAACTCGATCCGGGACGGCAAGGCGGACGCGTTCCGCAAGCGGTACCGGGACATGGACATCCTGCTCGTCGACGACATCCAGTTCCTGGCGAGCAAGGAGTCGACGCAGGAGGAGTTCTTCCACACCTTCAACACCCTGCACAACGCCAACAAGCAGATCGTGCTCTCCTCCGACCGGCCGCCCAAGCAGCTCGTCACCCTGGAGGACCGGCTCCGCAACCGCTTCGAGTGGGGCCTGATCACCGACGTCCAGCCGCCCGAGCTGGAGACCCGGATCGCGATCCTGCGCAAGAAGGCCGTGCAGGAGCAGCTCAACGCCCCGCCCGAGGTGCTGGAGTTCATCGCGTCCCGGATCTCGCGGAACATCCGCGAGCTGGAGGGCGCGCTCATCCGGGTCACCGCCTTCGCCAGCCTCAACCGGCAGCCGGTCGACCTCCAGCTCACCGAGATCGTGCTGAAGGACCTGATCCCCGGCGGCGAGGACTCGGTGCCCGAGATCAGCGGGACGGCCATCATGGCCGAGACCGCCGCGTACTTCGGGCTGGCCGTGGACGACCTGTCGGGCTCTTCGCGCAGCCGCGTCCTGGTCACCGCCCGGCAGATCGCCATGTACCTGTGCCGCGAGCTGACGGACCTGTCGCTGCCGAAGATCGGCGCGCTCTTCGGCGGCCGCGACCACACCACGGTCATGCACGCCGACCGGAAGATCCGCTCCCTGATGGCCGAGCGGCGCTCCATCTACAACCAGGTGACGGAGCTGACCAACCGCATCAAGAGCTGAGCCGCGCGCGGAGAAGCGCCGCGCACAGCCCCTCCGAGCGCCCCGGGAGACCTCTCCCGGGGCGCTTCGCGTTGTCCGCCGCGCCGCGCCCTGTTCGATTCCCGTACGCCGAGGGGCAGTTCTCCACAGGACTGTGGCAAATGGACCGTCCACACCCTGGGGACACCGGAGTTGTCCAGAAAGTCTCCACAGGCCAGGTGCCGCAACGGAGGTACGCCCAGCTCAGCCGGGTGTGGATATGTGGGCAACCCGAATCCACAGACTGTGGACAGAAAGGACACCTCTTGGGGGTCACTTCGCGTTGTCCACCGCTCGCCCACAGGTTGGGGCTCGTTGTGCACAGCATGGGATCGTTTCTCCACATCTCTGTCCACTGTTCGGCAACGAAACGCGCCTGGTCCCACGGAAGAGTGAAAGGCGTCACACCAAGGTGGTGGGTTGGCCTGGGGAGAACCTGGGTATTTCTGGGGACAGCCCTGGGGAGAACCCGGGGTCACCTGTGAATCGGGTGTGCACAACTTCCGGCCGTCCACAGGACCCCCTGGTTGTCCCCATGCCCCGCCCACAGGCCCGGTGGATAAAAAACAGGGTCTGACCTGCGCCGGAACCACTTATCCACGGTATCCACAACCCCTATTACTACGACTACGTAGAGATAGATGGGAACCTGCTTCGAAGCGGGGGGTGTGCACAACTCGGCCCGGACCCGCCCTGCGGCTCGTGTCGCGGCTTGACGCCAACCCGCACCGACTGTCGGTGCTGTGCGTCAGACTGTTCCCCGACAGCCAGCAACAAGCAGGAGGCGGTTCCGGTGAAGATCCGGGTGGAGCGCGACGTACTCGCCGAGGCAGTGGCTTGGGCAGCCCGTAGCCTCCCGGCCCGTCCCCCGGTGCCCGTCCTCGCCGGGCTCCTGCTGAAGGCGGAGGAGGGCAAGCTCAGCCTCTCCGGCTTCGACTACGAGGTCTCGGCACGGGTGTCGGTGGAGGCCGAGGTCGAGGAGGAGGGCACGGTCCTGGTCTCGGGGCGGCTGCTCGCCGACATCTCGCGGGCCCTGCCCAACCGCCCGGTGGAGATCTCCACCGACGGAATCCGCGTGACCGTGGTCTGCGGCAGCTCGCGGTTCACACTCCACACCCTGCCTGTGGAGGAGTACCCGGCGCTGCCCGCGATGCCCGACGCCTCGGGCACGGTGCCCGGCGAGATCTTCGCCGCCGCCGCCTCCCAGGTCGCCATCGCCGCGGGCCGCGACGACACGCTCCCGGTGCTCACCGGTGTGCGGATCGAGATCGAGGGCGACACCGTCACGCTCGCCGCCACCGACCGCTACCGCTTCGCGGTCCGCGAGTTCCTGTGGAAGCCCGAGCAGGCCGACATCTCCGCCGTCGCCCTGGTGCCCGCCAAGACGCTGCTGGACACCGCCAAGTCGCTCACCAGCGGAGACACCGTCTCTATCGCGCTCGCCGGATCCGGCGCCGGTGAGGGCCTGATCGGCTTCGAGGGTGCCGGCCGCCGTACGACGACCCGGCTGCTCGAAGGCGACCTGCCGAAGTACCGCACGCTCTTCCCGACCGAGTTCGCCTCGGTCGCGGTGATCGAGACCGCGCCGTTCGTCGAGGCCGTCAAGCGCGTGGCCCTGGTCGCCGAGCGCAACACCCCGGTGCGGCTCAGCTTCGAGCAGGGCGTGCTCACCCTGGAGGCCGGTTCCAGCGACGACGCACAGGCTGTGGAGCGCGTCGACGCCAAGCTGGAGGGCGACGACATCTCGATCGCCTTCAACCCGACCTTCCTGCTCGACGGCCTCAGCGCGATCGACTCCGCCGTCGCCCAGCTCTCCTTCACGACCTCGACCAAGCCCGCGCTGCTCAGCGGCCGTCCCGCGCTCGACGCCGAGGCGGACGACGCGTACAAGTACCTGATCATGCCGGTCCGGCTGTCCGGCTGACGGCTGACGGCTGTCGGCGGCCGACTGACGGCCGTCGGGGCCGCCCCCGCCCGCCGGACACACCGTCCGGCTGAGCCGGTCACAGCGGGCCGTCGTAGGCTCGGCTCAGGTCAGACACGCTTCGAACGAAGGATCTGCGATGGAGCTCGGTCTCATCGGTCTCGGCAAGATGGGCGGCAACATGCGCGAGCGCATCCGCCGCGGCGGGCACACCGTCATCGGGTACGACCGGAACCCGGATCTCGCCGACGTCCACAGCCTCCAGGAGCTTGTGGACTCCCTCAAGGGACCGCGCGTGGTGTGGGTCATGGTCCCCGCGGGCGCGGCCACCCAGTCGACCATCGACGAGCTGGGCGAACTGCTCTCCCCCGGCGACCTCGTCGTGGACGGCGGCAACTCCCGCTGGACGGACGACGAGCGGCACGCCGACGAGCTGGCGGCCAAGGGCATCGGCTTCGTCGACTGCGGCGTCTCCGGCGGTGTCTGGGGCCTGGCCAACGGCTACGCGCTGATGTACGGCGGCAAGGACGAGGACGTCGCCAAGGCGCAGCCCATCTTCGACGCGCTCAAGCCCGAGGGCGACGCCGGCGCCGTGCACGCGGGCAAGGTCGGCGCGGGCCACTTCGCCAAGATGGTCCACAACGGCATCGAGTACGCGATGATGCAGGCCTACGCCGAAGGCTGGGAGCTGCTGGAGGCGGTGGACTCGGTCACCGACGTCCGCGAGGTCTTCCGCTCCTGGAAGTCCGGTACGGTCATCCGCTCCTGGCTGCTCGACCTGGCCGTGGACGCGCTCGACAAGGACGAGCACCTGGGCGCCCTGCGCGGCCACGCGGACGACTCCGGCGAGGGCCGGTGGACGGTCGAGGCCGCCATCGACAACGCCGTGCCGCTGCCCGCCATCACCGCGTCGCTGTTCGCCCGGTTCTCGTCCCGCCAGGACGACTCGCCGCAGATGAAGATGATCGCCGCGCTCCGCAACGAATTCGGCGGGCACGCGGTCACCGCCGCCGAGTAGTACGAAAGCCAGACAGCAGGGAGGTCGGCGCGGTCCCGCGCCACAGCACGCGATGCACGTAGCGCACCTTTCGCTCGCCGACTTCCGTTCCTACGCCCGGGCCGAGGTCCCCCTCGACCCGGGCGTCACCGCTTTCGTGGGGCCCAACGGGCAGGGCAAGACCAATCTGGTCGAGGCCGTCGGCTATCTGGCGGCGCTGTCCAGCCACCGGGTCTCCACCGACGCGCCGCTGGTCCGGATGGGCGCCGAGCGCGCGGTCGTCCGGGCCCAGGTCGTGCAGGGCGACCGGCAGCAGCTCGTGGAGCTGGAGATCAATCCGGGGCGGGCCAACCGCGCCCGGATCAACCGCTCGGCGCCCGGCCGCCCGCGCGACCTGCTGGGCATCGTCCGCAGCGTGCTCTTCGCGCCGGAGGACCTGGCGCTGGTCAAGGGCGACCCGACCGAGCGCCGCCGCTTCCTCGACGAGCTGATCACCGCCCGCACCCCGCGCCTAGCCGGGGTCCGCAGCGACTACGACCGGGTGCTCAAGCAGCGCAACACCCTGCTGAAGTCCGCCGCGATGGCCCGCAGGCACGGCGGCAAGGGCGGCGACCTGTCCACCCTCGACGTGTGGGACCAGCATCTGGCGCGGGTCGGCGCGGAACTGCTCGCGCAGCGCCTGGACCTGGTGGCCGCGCTCCAGCCGCTGGCCGACAAGGCGTACGAACAGCTCGCCCCCGGCGGCGGCCCGGTCGGCTTCGAGTACCGGGGCTCGATGGGCGAGAGGATGGCCGGGGCCGAGGGCCGCGAGGACCTGTACGGGCGGCTGCTGGAGGCGCTGGGCGAGGCGCGCAGGCAGGAGATCGAGCGCGGGGTGACGCTGGTCGGGCCGCACCGCGACGACCTGCTGCTCAAGCTCGGCCCGATGCCCGCCAAGGGCTACGCCAGCCACGGCGAGTCCTGGTCGTACGCGCTCGCGCTGCGCCTGGCGTCGTACGAACTGCTGTGCTCCGACGGCGGCGAGCCGGTGCTGGTGCTGGACGACGTCTTCGCCGAGCTGGACACCAAGCGGCGCGAGCGGCTGGCGGAGCTGGTCGCGCCCGGCGAGCAGGTGCTGGTGACGGCGGCGGTGGACGACGATGTGCCGGGTGTCCTGGTGGGGGCCCGGTTCGCGGTGGAGCAGGGGACGGTGGAGCGGGTATGAGCGAGCGCGGCGCGAAGCGGGCCAGGGGCGCGGGCGGCACGGCACTCCCGGCGGACGGCACGGCCGACACCGCTCCGGCAGCGCCCGCGGGTACACCGTCCGGCACGCTCCCCGAGCAGACCGGCGTCGACCTCGCGCGGGTCGCGCTGCGCGCCGCGAAGGAGCAGGCCAGGGCCCGTGGCGCGGCGGCCGTGCAGAAGAAGCAGGCCAGGCGCGGCGGGCTGCGCAGCGGCGCGCGCGCCGACGGCCGCGACCCGCTGCCGCTGGGCGCCGCGATCAACCGGCTGATCACCGAGCGCGGCTGGGAGGCCCCGGCCGCGGTGGGCGGGGTGATGGGCCGCTGGCCGCAGCTCGTCGGCCCCGAGGTGGCGCTGCACTGCGCGCCCGCGCGGTACGACGAGGAGGACTCGGTCCTGACCGTCCAGTGCGACTCGACCGCCTGGGCGACCCAGCTCCGGCTGCTGGCGCCGACCCTGGTGGCCCGGCTCAACGCGGATCTCGGCCACGGCACGGTGAAGCTGATCAAGGTGCTCGGCCCCGCGGGCCCGGCCCGCTCGTACGGACGGCTGCGCGCCCCCGGCAGCGTCGGCCCCGGCGACACGTACGGCTGAGAACGCGCCGGTGCGCGTACGGCGGGGAGCGCGTTCGTACGGCGCCCGTAGCGACTTCGCGCCGACCCTGCTCAGCGTAGCCGGGGGTTGACAGCCGGAAGCCCTGGACGCCCGTGTGAGCGGTTTTGGCACCAGGGCCGCGTGTAGGGAGTCGGGCGGCGGCGGTTCGGGACGGCACATGGGAACTCAGGTACCGCCAAAGCCCCATTCATGTCGGCGCTACCGGTAGACTGATAGGCAGACCGCCCTCCCCTGGCAGCAGACAGGGGGACACCAGCGGAACATGTCGAAGACGCAGCCGATCCCGCCCCGCGGGAGACGGCTCGTGCTGTGCCAGAAAGGGCGCTTCGTGGCCGATTCCGGCAACCCCAACGAGAATTCCAGCAAGTCCTACGACGCCAGCGCGATCACCGTGCTCGAGGGTCTCGAAGCGGTGCGCAAGCGCCCCGGTATGTACATCGGTTCGACCGGTGAGCGGGGCCTGCACCACCTCGTCCAGGAGGTCGTCGACAACTCGGTCGACGAGGCGATGGCCGGTCACGCGGACACCATCGACGTCACCATCCTCGAAGACGGCGGCGTGCGCGTCGTGGACAACGGCCGCGGCATCCCGGTGGGCATCGTCCCCTCCGAGGGCAAGCCGGCCGTCGAGGTCGTGCTGACGGTGCTGCACGCGGGCGGCAAGTTCGGCGGCGGCGGTTACGCGGTCTCCGGCGGTCTGCACGGCGTCGGCGTCTCCGTGGTCAACGCGCTGTCCTCCCGGGTCGCGGTCGAGGTGCGCACCGAGGGCCACCGCTGGACGCAGGACTACAAGCTGGGTGTGCCGACGGCGCCGCTGCTGAAGAACGAGGCGGTCGACGAGACCGGCACCACGGTCACCTTCTGGGCAGACGCGGACATCTTCGAGACCACCGACTACTCCTTCGAGACGCTGTCGCGGCGCTTCCAGGAGATGGCGTTCCTCAACAAGGGCCTGCGGATCTCGCTGACCGACGAGCGCGCCGACCACGTGGACGAGGAGGGCAAGCCGCTCACCGTCACGTACCACTACGAGGGCGGCCTCGTGGACTACGTGAAGTACCTGAACTCGCGCAAGGGCGAGCTGATCCACCCCACCGTCATCGACATCGAGGCGGAGGACAAGGAGCGGCTGCTGTCGGTCGAGGTCGCCATGCAGTGGAACACCCAGTACAGCGAGGGTGTGTACAGCTTCGCGAACACGATCCACACGCACGAGGGCGGCACGCACGAGGAGGGCTTCCGCGCGGCGATGACCGGCCTGGTCAACCGCTACGCGCGCGAGAAGAAGTTCCTCCGGGAGAAGGACGACAACCTGGCGGGCGAGGACATCCGCGAGGGTCTGACCGCGATCATCTCCGTCAAGCTCGGCGAGCCGCAGTTCGAGGGCCAGACGAAGACGAAGCTGGGCAACACCGAGGCGAAGACGTTCGTCCAGAAGGTCGTGCACGAGCACCTGACCGACTGGCTGGACCGCAACCCCAACGAGGCCGCGGACATCATCCGCAAGTCGATCCAGGCGGCCACCGCCCGGGTCGCGGCCCGCAAGGCGCGGGACCTGACCCGCCGCAAGGGGCTGCTGGAGTCCGCGTCGCTGCCCGGCAAGCTGAGCGACTGCCAGTCCAACGACCCGACGAAGTGCGAGATCTTCATCGTCGAGGGCGACTCGGCCGGCGGCTCCGCGAAGTCCGGCCGCAACCCGCAGTACCAGGCGATCCTCCCGATCCGCGGCAAGATCCTCAACGTGGAGAAGGCGAGGATCGACAAGATCCTCCAGAACACCGAGATCCAGGCCCTGATCTCGGCCTTCGGCACCGGTGTGCACGAGGACTTCGACATCTCCAAGCTCCGCTATCACAAGATCATCCTGATGGCGGACGCCGATGTCGACGGCCAGCACATCAACACCCTGCTGCTGACCTTCCTGTTCCGCTTCATGCGGCCGCTGGTCGAGGCCGGGCACGTCTACCTCTCCCGCCCGCCGCTGTACAAGATCAAGTGGGGCCGGGACGACTTCGAGTACGCGTACTCCGACCGTGAGCGGGACGCGCTGGTGGAGATCGGCAAGCAGGCCGGCAAGCGCATCCGCGAGGACTCGATCCAGCGCTTCAAGGGTCTGGGCGAGATGAACGCCGAGGAGCTGCGGGTCACCACGATGGACATCGACCACCGGGTGCTCGGCAAGGTCACGCTCGACGACGCGGCCCAGGCCGACGACCTGTTCTCGGTGCTGATGGGCGAGGACGTGGAAGCCCGCCGCTCCTTCATCCAGCGCAACGCCAAGGACGTCCGGTTCCTGGACATCTGAGTCGGCCCCCACTGGCCGTGTGAAAGGACTAATCGACAGCGATGGCCGACGACACCTCCAACGTTCCCCCCGTGCCCGACGTACCCCCGTCCGAGATGGACGAGCGCAACGAGTCGGGTGGCCTGCGCATCGAGCCCGTCGGGCTCGAGACCGAGATGCAGCGCAGCTATCTCGACTACGCGATGTCCGTCATCGTCTCGCGCGCGCTGCCGGACGTGCGGGACGGCCTCAAGCCGGTGCACCGCCGCGTGCTGTACGCGATGTACGACGGCGGCTACCGGCCCGAGAAGGGCTTCTACAAGTGCGCGCGCGTCGTCGGCGACGTGATGGGCACCTACCACCCGCACGGTGACTCCTCGATCTACGACGCGCTGGTCCGTCTCGCGCAGCCGTGGTCGATGCGGATGCCGCTGGTGGACTCCAACGGCAACTTCGGTTCCCCGGGCAACGACCCGGCCGCCGCGATGCGGTACACCGAGTGCAAGATGATGCCGCTGTCCATGGAGATGGTCCGGGACATCGACGAGGAGACCGTCGACCTCCAGGACAACTACGACGGCCGCAACCAGGAGCCGACGGTCCTCCCGGCGCGCTTCCCGAACCTGCTGATCAACGGTTCCGCGGGCATCGCGGTCGGCATGGCGACGAACATCCCGCCGCACAATCTGCGCGAGGTCGCCGACGGCGCCCAGTGGTGCCTGGCCAACCCGGACGCCACGCCCGAGGAGCTGCTCGACGCCCTCATGGAGCGGATCAAGGGCCCGGACTTCCCGACCGGCGCCCTGGTCGTCGGCCGCAAGGGCATCGAGGACGCCTACCGTACGGGCCGCGGCTCGATCACGATGCGCGCGATCGTCGAGGTCGAGGAGATCCAGAACCGGCAGTGCCTGGTCGTCACCGAGCTGCCGTACCAGACCAACCCGGACAATCTGGCGCAGAAGATCGCCGACCTGGTGAAGGACGGCAAGATCGGCGGCATCGCCGACGTCCGTGACGAGACCTCGTCGCGCACCGGCCAGCGGCTGGTCATCGTCCTCAAGCGGGACGCGGTCGCCAAGGTCGTGCTGAACAACCTGTACAAGCACACCGACCTCCAGTCCAACTTCGGCGCCAACATGCTGGCGCTGGTCGACGGCGTGCCGCGCACCCTGTCGCTGGACGCGTTCATCCGCAACTGGGTGAACCACCAGGTCGAGGTCATCGTGCGGCGGACCCGCTTCCGGCTGCGCAAGGCCGAGGAGCGCGCCCACATCCTGCGCGGTCTGCTCAAGGCGCTGGACGCGATCGACGAGGTCATCGCGCTGATCCGGCGCAGCGACACCGTCGAGGTCGCGCGCGAGGGCCTGATGGGCCTGCTCCAGATCGACGAGATCCAGGCCAACGCGATCCTGGAGATGCAGCTCCGCCGGCTGGCCGCCCTGGAGCGGCAGAAGATCATCGCCGAGCACGACGAGTTGCAGCAGAAGATCAACGAGTACAACGCGATCCTCGCCTCGCCGGAGAAGCAGCGGCAGATCATCAGCGAGGAGCTCCAGGCCATCGTCGACAAGTTCGGCGACGACCGGCGCAGCAAGCTGGTGCCCTTCGACGGCGACATGTCCATGGAGGACCTGATCGCCGAGGAGGACATCGTCGTCACGATCACCCGTGGCGGCTACGTCAAGCGCACCAAGACCGAGGACTACCGGTCGCAGAAGCGCGGCGGCAAGGGCGTACGCGGCGCGAAGCTGAAGCAGGACGACATCGTCGACCACTTCTTCGTGACCACCACCCACCAGTGGCTGCTGTTCTTCACCAACAAGGGCCGGGTCTACCGGGCCAAGGCGTACGAGCTGCCGGACGCCGGGCGGGACGCGCGGGGCCAGCACGTGGCGAATCTGCTGGCCTTCCAGCCGGACGAGCGGATCGCCCAGATCCTGGCGATCAAGGACTACAACGCGGCGCCGTACCTGGTGCTGGCCACCAAGGCCGGACTGGTGAAGAAGACCGCGCTGAAGGACTACGACTCGCCGCGCGCGGGCGGTGTCATCGCGATCAATCTGCGCGAGTCCGGCGCGGTGGACGGCGACGCGGACGGCGAGGGCGCGGTGCTCGGCACCTCCGACGAGCTGATCGGCGCCGAGCTGGTCTCCGCGGAGGACGATCTGCTGCTCGTCAGCCGTAAGGCGCAGTGCATCCGCTTCACCGCCACCGACGACGCGCTGCGCCCGATGGGCCGCGCCACCTCGGGCGTGAAGGGCATGAGTTTCCGTCCAGGTGACGAACTCCTCTCGATGAATGTCGTCCGGCCCGGTACGTTCGTGTTCACCGCCACGGACGGCGGGTACGCGAAGCGCACATCGGTGGACGAGTACCGGGTCCAGGGGCGCGGCGGACTCGGTATCAAGGCGGCGAAGATCGTGGAGGACCGCGGTTCTCTGGTCGGCGCTTTGGTTGTCGAGGAGACCGATGAGATCCTGGCCATCACGCTCAGCGGTGGGGTGATCCGTACGCGGGTCAACGGGGTCAGGGAGACGGGCCGTGACACCATGGGCGTCCAACTGATCAACCTCGGTAAGCGGGACGCCGTCGTCGGCATCGCGCGGAACGCCGAAGCGGACGACGACCCGGAGTCGGCCATCGTGGCCGAAGCCGGTGAGGACGACGGAGCGGTCGCGGGCCTGGAGCCCGAGGCCGGTGAAGCGGAGGAGTAAGCCGTGAGTGGAGCCACGGGCGCCGCAGGTGGGGCGGGCAGGACCGGGGGTGCCCATGGCTCGGCCAACCTCAACGGCCCGCAAGAGGGGGGATACACCGTGACTGACACGCGTCAGCCGCCGCCGCACCAGCCGGCGCAGGCGTACGCGCCGCCGGCACCCGCCACACCTCCGCCGACGCCGGGTTCGCCCGCCGCCGCGGGGGTGCGCAGGCCGCGTCCCGCGGCCCGGTCGGTGCCGCGCACCCGCAAGGCGCGGCTGCGGATCGCCAAGGCCGATCCCTGGTCGGTGATGAAGGTGAGCTTCCTGCTCTCCATCGCACTGGGCATCTGCACGATCATCGCCGTGGCGGTGCTGTGGATGGTGCTGGACGCGATCGGCGTCTTCAGCACCGTCGGCGACACCATCAGCGAGGCCACCACGTCCGAGCAGGGCGGCAGCGGCGGCTTCGACCTGGTGTCGTTCCTGTCGCTCTCCCGGGTGATGGTCATCACCTGTGTGATCGCCGTGATCGACGTCATCCTGGCCACCGCGCTGGCCACGCTCGGCGCCTTCGTCTACAACCTCTCGGCGGGCTTCGTCGGCGGTGTCGAGCTGACGCTGGCGGAGGACGAGTAGCCGTCCGTCAGGGCGGCAGGTCGGGGCGGCGGATACCGATTTTGGGACATGGCCCAGGGTGCGCTAATCTTTCGGTGCAGCGCGGGGCTATAGCTCAGACGGTTAGAGCGCTTCCCTGATAAGGAAGAGGCCCCAGGTTCAAGTCCTGGTAGCCCCACCGCGTGAAGGCCCCCAACCGCAAGTCGGTTGGGGGCCTTCGGTGTGTACGGGGGGTGTGAGGCCGCGCTGTTGAGGGTAGAACGAAAGGCCGCACAGGTCACCGTTCGGTATCGGCCGCTGTGTATAGTCGGGCGCGTCAGAAGCTCTCCCCACGGAATCAAGGAGGAGGTCACGCGATGAAGAAGTTTCTCCTGGTCGCCCTGGCCGCCGTCGCCGGACTGTTCGTATACCGACAGATTCAGGCGGACCGCGCCGAGCAGGACCTGTGGACCGAAGCCACCGACACGGTTCCGGCGGGATCCAGCACGACCGTGTGAACCGTACGTACTGTCTTCGGGCCCCGGCCGCACTCATGGGTGAGTGCCGCCGGGGCTTCGCTGTTTCCGGGGGCCGTGGGGGCGGGTCGGGGGCTTGGCTGTCGCGGGCGGTCAGGGGCTTCGCTGTCGCCGGGCGGGTCCGGGGCTCTGCTGTGTCGCCGGGCGGGTCGGGGGACTTGGCCGCTGCCGGGGCGTGAGGGCGAGCGCGGCTCGGCTGTTGCGGGACCGTGACAGGAACCGCTTGAGTTTGCCTGAGCAAATCTTTAGGTTTGCTCTTGCAAATGAAGTGGAGCGAGGGGGATGTGACGGCATGGAACGACGACCACCACCGGGGCGGGCAGCCGCCACCGCCGCGCTGCTCGGGGCGCTGCTCCTGGCCTGCGCGGCCGTGCTGACCGGCGCGGGAACCGCCGCCGCGGCCCCGGCCGCACCCGCCGCCCCGGCCGTCGGCCAGGACGGCAGCCTGATCATGGTGCTGGACTCCTCCGGCTCGATGGCGGGCCCCGACGGCTCGGGCAGCACCCGGATCGCCTCGGCCCGCAAGGCCGTCGGCTCCGTCGTGGACTCGCTGCCGGACGGCTACCCGACCGGACTGCGGGTCTACGGCGCGGGCAAGCCGCACGGCTGCGACGACACCTCGCTCGCCAAGCCGGTCACCCCGCTCGACCGGGACGCCGTCAAGCGCGCGGTGGACGCCGTACAGCCCAAGGGGGACACCCCGACGGCGCTCGCGCTCACCAAGGCGGCCGACGACCTGCCCGCCGACGGGCGGCGCACGATCCTGCTGATCTCGGACGGCGAGTCCAACTGCGGGGCGCCCAAGCCGTGCGACGTGGCCGCGCGGCTCGCGGGCGACGGCAAGGACGGCATCGACCTGCGGATCAACACGGTCGGCTTCCAGGTCAAGGGCGCGGCCCGCGACGAGCTGGAGTGCGTCGCCCGCGCCGGGCACGGCTCGTACTACGACGCGCCGGACGCCGCCTCGCTCGCCCGCCAGCTCGTGCGCGCCTCCCAGCTGAGCGCGGACGCGTACCGCTTCGAGGGCACCCGGATCACCGGCGGCGACTCGGCGGAGCACGCCGCCTCGATCAGCACCGGCCAGTACCTCGACACCATCGGCCCCGGCGAGACGCGCTGGTACGCCGCCACGCTGGACGGCGTCTCGACCGCCGACGCGTCGGTCACCGCGGCCCCGCAGCCGGGCGTGCCGGTCACCTACGGCGACGGCCTGGAGCTGAAGCTCACGGGGACGGGTACGTACGCCTACTCCTGCGACACGCAGTCCGCGCACTTCGGGCAGAACGAGGGCGCGATGACGCTGACCGGCGCGGTCAGCCGGGTGCCGTCCGCCGACCACAAGGACGACTGCGACAAGGCGGGCCGCTACCTGCTGTCGGTGCACCGGACGAGCGCGCCCGCCTCCGACCGGAGCCGCTGGCCGGTCGAACTGCGGCTGGACGCCGAGGCGCCGCTGCCCGCGGGCACCACACCGGCCGCCGCGCGGACCGACTACGGGACCGCGCCCGCGCCCGTCACCGGCACGCCCAAGGACCTCGTCGGCGGCACCGGCTTCAACGACGCCGCACGGGTCGGCACCGGCGTCTGGCGGGACCACCTGCTGCCCGGCCAGACCCGCTACTACAAGGTCCACCTCGGCTGGGGCCAGCAGCTCACCTACGCGGCGGAATTCGCCAACGAGCCGGTCCTGGACGACTCCTCGTCCCACGCGTCCACCTTCGTCACCACCTCGGCCTTCGCGCCCGGCAGGCTCCCGATCGAGAGCGCCTCCGACGCCCGCGGCGAGCGCTCGTACTTCGGCAAGCCGCTGTCGGTCGGCCTCGGTACGGTCCCGGTGACCTGGACCAACCGCTGGACGGTCGGCGACCCGGCCGACACCGTGCACAGCGCGGGCGACTACTGGATCGCGGTCGGACTCGGCCCGAACGCGGCGCAGTTGGCCAAGAACGCCGCTGTCGGCGTCATCCTGCGGGTCGCGGTCACCGGCGACGAGCTGGCGGGCCCCGAGTACCAGGCGCCGAAGCTGGCCCGGCAGGGCGGCGACCGGAACGGCGCGAGCGGCGCCGACGGCGGTACGAAGGGCCGGGCGGCGGGGGATGGTGACGGTGACGGTACGGGCTCCGCCGCGGGGTCCGGCATCGGCTCGGTCACGGGCAAGGATCTGCTCGCGGCGGGGACGGGCGGCGCCGTGGCGCTGGCCGGGGTCGGGGTGGCGGCGCTGATCCGCCGCGCCGGGGCCCGTCAGCGGTTCCGTGCGCAGGCCGACACGCTGGTCGGCCCTCAGACGGGCACCCAGACGGGCACACAGACGGGCACTCGGACCGGCACTCAGCCGGGCACACAGCCGGGCACACAGTCCGGCACTCAACCGGGCACTCAGTCCGGCGACGACTACAGGGGTGGGGCATGAAGCGCCAACTGACGTTCACCGCGGCGGCGGGCGTGCTCGCGCTCGCCGCGCTCCAGGGGCAGGCGGCGGCCGACACGGCGTCACCGTCCGCGCCCCCGTCCTCCGCGTCGGGGTCGGCCTCGGCCGGTTCCACGGGGGTCCCGACCGAGGCCCCGGCCACCTGGAAGCCGGAGGGCACCGCCGTCTCGGGGGCGCAGACCACGGCGGACGCGCCGCCGTTGAAGGCCGCGACCACGTACCGGGACATGATCAAGCCGAACGAGACCCGGATGTACGGGATCACGCTCGACGCCACGTCCTCGGCGTACGCCTCGGCCTTCGCGCTGCCGCCGACCGGCTCGCGGGTGGCGTACAACGACGGGCTGAAGCTTGAACTCCAGAGCGCGGACGGCACCACCTGCGACAGCCGGGACGCCAACTTCCGTGACGACGACGCGACCCGGCCGATCGGCTCGGCGGTCGCGCGGCTGGCGGGCGTCGGCACGTCCTGCCAGGAGGCCAACCAGTACACGCTGTCGGTGCACAGGACGAGCGCGGGGACGTCCGACCCCGGCGCGTGGCCGCTGGAGCTGCGCTTCGTCCTCGAACCCGCGCTGAAGGCCGGGACGACGGCGCAGCCCGCGCCGAACTTCGGCTCCGCGTCGCCGACCCCGCTGACGGCGGGCACCCCGCGGCAGGCCCGCGGCGGCCCCAGCTTCGAGACGGCGGCGGCCGTCAGGACCGGCATCTGGAAGGACAAGGTGCTGCCGGGCGAGACGCGCTTCTACAAGGTCCCGGTCGACTGGGGCCAGCAGGCCACCGTCTTCTCGGACTTCTCCAGCGCTCCGGCCAACGGCGACAGCGCCACGTACATCGGCCAGGGCGTGCGGCTGACGGCGTACAGCCCGGTCCGCGAGCTGATCGACTCCGTCGACCACTCCTACTCCGGCGCGCCGACCTCGCTGAACGAGCGGCTGGCGCCGGTGTCGTACGCCAACAGGGCGGGCAGCGCCACCGATGTGGTGCGGGTGCGGTACGCGGGCTGGTACTACTTCGCGGTCACCGTGCACCCCGATGTCGCCAAGGCGGTGACGGGCGCGGTGCCGGTCACCCTGCGGGTGGACGTCAAGGGCGAGGCGCTGCCCGCGCCCGCGTACGACGGTGATCCGGGCGCGGCCGGCATCGGCGTCAGCGCGCACGACGTCTCGGCGGCGAACGGCTCGGGCACCGGGTCGTCCGGGTCGTCCGGCAGTTCGGGGCTGCGCTTCCTCGCCTTCGGCGCCATGGGCGCCGGGACGGTGCTGCTGCTCACGCTCGTGGTGTGGTTCGTCGCCGCGCGGCGACGGGCGGCGCGGACGGCGGACGCGGTGCCGCCGCAGCCGGGGTACGGGCCGCCGCCTGCCTGGTAGCGGGTGTCCTGTACGGGCTCTCGTACGGGCTCTCGTACGGGTTCTTGTACGGATGCCGGTAATAGTCGCTCTCCTGGAGGGCGGCTGTTACCCGTTTCCGCGCGGAGGCACGGCGGCTCTAGGAGGCCAGCAGGGCCAGGATGCCGACGACGAAGCACAGGACGGCGACGACGAGGACCGGCACGACCACCTTGGCCGAAGGGCCCGGCGTGGGCGCGCGGACCGGGAGGCGGGCCGAGACCGTACCGGCGCTGTGACCGGCCGCGGGGTCCACGGCGGCCGGGCCGGTGGCCGCCGGGTCGGGCAGCGGGCGCGTCGGGGCCGTACGGGCGATGGGCGCGGCCGGGGGGAGCGGCTGGGCGGGGGTGTACGGCTCCGCGCGGGTCCTGGTGTGGGTGACCGGCTGTACGGGGGCGGGGGCCGTTGTCTGCGGGCCGACTGTCTGCGGGGTGGCCGTCTGCGGGGCGGCGACGGGGAAGCCGGTGGTGAGGGCGCGGGCCGGTTCCGGGACGGCCGGGGCGGCGGGCGCGGCGGGTTCCGGTTCCGCGGGCCCCGCGTGCCTCGCGCGTTCCGCGGACTGCGCGGACTTGGCGGGCAGCGGGCCGTCCGGGCCGAAGCCCTCGGGCAGCGGGCCGATCTGGTCGAAGACCTCCACCGGTTCGTCGCCCGCGGCCGGTTCCCCGATCAGCTCCACGGCGGCAGCCAGCGCCTTGCGCGCGCCGGTGGCCGTACGGAATCTGGCCCGCGGGTCGGGTTGCAGCAGCGCGCCGATGACCTGCCACAGCGGCTCCGGCACCCCCACGGGCGCGGGCGGCATGCCCATCGTCAGGAAGCGCTCCGAGATCGCCTGCGCGTCCGGCTTCTGCCCGCCCAGCAGATAGAGCGCGACCAGGCCCACCGCGTAGAGGTCGGCGGGGACGTCGGGCTCGGCGCCGAGCATCTGCTCCGGCGCGAAGTAGCCGGGTGTGCCGACCACGTAGTCCGTCTCGGTCAGCCGCGGCTCGCCCTTGCGCATGGCGATGCCGAAGTCCGACAGGCGCAGGTGCGGGGTGCCGGTGCCGGTCGCCTCCAGCAGGATGTTCGCGGGCTTGATGTCGCGGTGGACGACGCCCTCGGCGTGCACGGCGGTCAGCCCGGACAGCAACTGGTCGAGCAGCACGCACACATAGTGCGGCGGCAGCGGCCCGTAGTCGCCGATCAGGTGCGACAGCGAGCCGCCGTGCACCAGGTCCATGGTGAACAGCACCTTGTCGTCGTCGGCCGCCCAGCTCGCCGGGGCCAGCACATGGGGGTGGTCGATCCGCATCGCCTGTTCGCGGACGAAACGCAGCAGCGCGTGCGCGTCGCTCTGCTGGAGGACCTTGGCGGCCACGTAGCGGCGCCTGCGGCGGTCCCACGAGCGCCAGACCGCGCCCACGCCGCCGCGGCCGATCGGGTCCACCAGTTCGTACCGGCCCGCGAAGACCTCACCCATGGTGCGCGCCCCTCCCCTCAGTCCTGATGCGCCTCGTAGTGCGCGACCGCCTCACCGGTCCGCCCGGCGCCGTACACACGAAGGAACTCTGCCAGTTGCGGGTGGGCGGGCGCGAGGGAGTGCGCCGCCCGCTCGATCTCCTGCGCGGACGCGACCGACCGCAGCACGTCCTGGATGCCCCGCACCACCTGCCGCGCGGGCGCCGCCGGGAGCTCCCCGGCCGCCGAGTGCGTCGTCGTCCCGCCCAGCACCGACGACCCGGCCAGCTCCCGGATCTCGTCCATCCGCGCCGCGGCCTCGATCGCCCCCGTCCGGCCCTCCGCCACCTGCCACGCCAGCTCCTGCAACGCCTGCAACCGCTGCACCACCGCCGGATTCCCGATCTTCGCCCGCTGCCCGCTCATGAGCTGCGACAGCATCGGCGCCGACAGCCCCAGCACCGCCGCCAGCCGCGCCTGGTTCAGCCCCAGGTCCGCCAGCAGCCGCCTGAACAGATCCCCCAACGGCTCCCCGTACCACCCCCGCTGCAACTCCCTCGCCTCCTGCGCGCGACGTGCCGAGTCCTGCGCCGACGCATCCATACGCGCTCCCAATTTGCTCCCGCGAATCCAGCAAACCCATCCTACGGACCCACCCCCATACCCGTTCGGCCCCCGCCCCCGGAACCGGTACGCTGTCTCCCGTAGCGGGGCCTTAGCTCAGTTGGTAGAGCGCTGCCTTTGCAAGGCAGATGTCAGGAGTTCGAATCTCCTAGGCTCCACAGCGTTTGTGCAGTTCAGCGGCCCTCCCGCCCGGTCCGGGCGAGGGGGCCGCTGGCGTGCGGTGCACATTTAGTCCACATGCGGTCGCGGCCCGCCCCGGGGCCGCCGACCTCCCGTGCCTTACGTTCGGCCTTCTCCGCTATGGCCCTTGCCATGTTCAGGACGCACAGGTCGAGGACGAGCCAGGGCGTACCGTGATGGCGTGGCGAAGGAAGATCTGGGGCGTACGCTGCGGCGGTTGCGTCGCTTGGCCGATCTCACGCAGGAGGAGTTGGCGGAGCGTTCGAACGTCTCGGTGGACGTGATCCGCCAGCTCGAACAGGGACGCAAGCATTCCGCGCGGCTTCCGACTCTCCACGCGCTGGCGAATGGTCTGGGCGTGGAGCTGACCACCCTCCTCGGCGATCCGCCGGCCGTCGCCTCGGGCGAGACCGACGGACCACGCTTCGTCGCCGTGCGCCGTGCGATCGTGCCTGTTCTCTGGGGGCCGCCGCCGGATCCCACCGGTCCGGACTTCTCCGTGAGCGGCCTGTGGGATCGGATCGCTGACGCGTGGACGCGATATCACGCAGCGGAATTCGACGCCGTGATGGAGGCGCTTCCGGCCCTGATCTCGCAGGCCCGTTCCGCCTCGGTCTCCGGCGGGGACGGCGACCGTGCGGCTGGGTTCGCGGCGCTTGGCAAGGCACTGCAACTCGGCGGACACGTCGCCGTCCGGATGGGCAAGACGGACTTGGCGTTGACGAGTCTGGAACGTGCCATAGGGGCTGCCGAGCAGTCCTGCGATCCGCTGCTCGTGCCGATGATCGTCAACTCGATGGCGTGGACCTACCAACGGCAGGGTCGCCTGGAGGACGCACTGGGCATCGCGCTCGGTGCCGCCGACGCCATGAAGAAGGCCGAGCACACCGCCACGGCCGACGGGCTCAAGGTGTGGGGCGCACTGACCATGAGCGCCGCCACGTCCGCCGCGAGAAGCGGCGACTACGACCGGGCGGCGGCGATGATGGAAACGGCCGAGGCGGAGGCCGCGCGGGTCTCCAAGCTGCCCGATGGCAGCGACAATCGCATGATCAGCGTCTTCAGCCCGTCGTCGGTTCGCATCGAACGCGTCCGCCTGGCAGTCCAGTACGGGCACGCCGCCGACGCTCTGACCCTGGCCAAGGGCATGCGCCTGTCCAAGGACACGCCTCCCTCATGGCGGACGTGGCTGCTCCTCGACGTCGCCCGCGCGCACTCGGACATGGGGGACGCGCCCGGGGCCGTCAAGACGCTGGAATCGTTGCGCCGCGTCGCGCCGACCTGGATGCAGCACCACACCCTGGCCGTCGCCATCGTGCGCGACCTGTGGGCGCTCCCCAACCACCCGCCGGGGCTGCGGCCGTTGGCCGAGTTCTTGGGCGTCGCGGATTAGCGTCGCGGAAGTAGGACGCTGCGTCACTGTTGGCGCACTCGGCGCTTCGTAAGTCTGGCTCTTAGGACCCCGGCGGCCGTGCTCGCGGCCCCGGGGCATGGCCGACGCTGCGAAGGAGCGCTGACGTGCAGAACCCTGGCCGCCACCTGTTCGGTTACCGGAGGGGCGTGTGATGTCTTCTGTCGTGCCGTCAGCTCCGGCCGGATGCCGTCCCCTTGTGGAGAGAGCGTGGCCGCCCGCCCTCCTGTCGGTACGGATCGAGGTGCACGACGCCGGCTCGGGCAAGCCTGAGCGCGTCCGGGCGTCGGCGAGCGCGGAGTCCGGGCGCGGCCTCGACCTGGTTGACGCCCTGACCGGCGGGGAGTGGGGAGTGAGCGACCGGGACGGTGTCGGCAAGATGGTGTGGGCCGTGTGCCTGGGCACCCGCGTTACGGGGGCGGACGAATGACGTTTCCTGACACGACGTCGGTGCCACGTCGATGGGAGATCGTCGCCACCGACGGTCGGGCGGCCGAGACGCTCCACGACTTCGCCGACCTGCTCACCGACCGGGTCGCGCCCGGTCTGGCCGCCGCTCATCAGCGTCGAAGTCATCTTCAGGTCTGATGAGTACGAGGCCCCCTTGGCAGGCGCAGGAGCGAAAGCTTCCTGATCGACCAGCGCACCCACTCCCAACGCGGCATCGAATGCCTCCAGGAAGTCCGTTGCGGCTTTTCGCACCTCACCGCACCGAGCCTTGGGTCAAGGAAGTGACGAAGCGCATCGCCGGCCTGGCCGCATGACCCTCGTCTCTTCCCCGACGACCGGTCCTCGCTGAGGGGGCGGGTCACTCGCGCATTGCGAGCGAGTCGCAGCCCTGGTGTCCGATGCCCGGCCGGCCCCGGCCGACTCCTCGCACGCGAACCGCCTGAAGTTGCCCGGCCCCCGGAAACGTGGTGCGTCTCCGGGGGCCGGGCTAGTTTCAACGCTGCGAGATCAGGTGCGCCAGCACCAGAAAGATGCAGCACGCCCCGACGTGTGTGACGCCCGCTTTGACGGTTCGTACGGCGCGGCGGGCGGTGCCCCTCGGCACGGTGAGGCGGGTCCGGCCGACAGTCAGATCGACGTATGCGCGGCGCTTGTCCTGCTTCTCCCGACGGCGGGAAGTCTTTATGGAGGGCATGCTTTTTCTCCTATCCGTTCGTTGTCGGACAGGACTGTGGGGCACGCGGGGGTAAGCCGCGCAACCCCACTCTGACATGCAGTTTTGTCGAACGCAGGTGCGCCTGGCGCCGACGGGGTGAGCTGCGCAAGTCCCCGTTCACGTCTGCGCGGCCGCTCTCCGCAGCAGAGCACCCCCCGCCCCTCAGGCGGCAACGGTTCCTCGTGCTTGGCGTAGTGCAGGAGCTGCCGACTCCGTGCGGAATGACGAAGTTCGCTGATGTCCACGATCTTGGCGGCGGCGTTGGCGGAGAGTGGAAGCTGGCATGGCTGCCACTCATGCGCATCCAGCACACGTGCACACCGAAGATCGCGGACCCGCCCCGGGCCCGGTCCCTCACCGCCCGCGCCCCATCCTCCGTCGTTCACCGTCTCATGCGTGCGGGGTGACGACTCGGGTGGATGAGGGCAAAGCCTGCGCGGTCGCGGGGAGTTGACGGTAGCGTGCGGGCCGATATGGTCCCTTTTCCTGATGATTGCGACGTGCCCGACCGTGAGGCGGTCCTCGCCCAGGCGATTCCCTTCGACCGCGACCGCTGGATATCCCGTTTGCCGGATCCGGCATGGTGGCCGGTCGCGCTCGACGCGTGTCCGCGGGACGGACGCTGGCAGCGGGTGGACCGCAGGACCGTCTTCCGCGTCGCCGAAAGCGCCGACAGCGCGGAGGGGCGTCGGCATCTGCTGGTCGCCTCTTTGGTGTGGGGATCGGGCACCAAGGCGTTGACGGTGGACAGACGGGCGAGGATCTTCGCGGATCCCGCGGCCGCCGCGGACATCGACGCCCGGCTGACCGCGGCGCTCGGCACACTCCGCACGCACGGCCCTGTCGAGGCGTACCGGGCCTTGAAGAGCGGCCAGCGGATTCGCTTTCTGGGACCGGCCTTCTTCACCAAGGTTCTTTACTTCGCGGGACACGACGGGGGAGCCGATCCGCGACCGCTCATCCTGGACAGCGTGGTCTCCCGCGCCCTCCGGAAAGCCGGGCTTGTGGACGGCGGGTGGCCGAACAACGGGTGGACCCCGCCCCAGTACGAGCGGTACCTGGAGGGGGTGCGCGCGTACGCCGAGCGACGTGGGGTGCTCCCGGACCAGGTCGAGGCAGCGCTGTTCGCGTGCGGCAAGCGGGTGTGAACGGGCCAGGGCCGGGGGCGGTCAGGTGGTGCGGGTGGCGCGTAGTGCTTCCACCGCCAGTCGCGCCGCCGTGCCGATGACGGCGTCGGCGCGCGGGAGTTTGGTGTCGGAGCGGGCGGCCTGGGTGAAGACGACGGCGGTGTAGGCGGTGCCGTCGGGGAATTCGACGACGCCCGCCTCGTGGCGCAGTGAGCCGAAGGTGCCGGTTTTGCCGTAGACGGTGATGTCGTCGTAGGGGAAGCCCGAGGCGAGGCGGTGGGTCCAGGGCTGTCGGCGCATGACGTCGCGCATGAAGGCGCAACGGGCGGCGGAGGCGGCCTCATCGGTCCAGATCGCGCGGAGCAGGACGGCGATGTCGGCGGGGGTGCCGGACGCCGTGAAGGCCGGGTCGTACACGCCAGGGGGTGCGACCGAGTCGTTGTCGGCGACGCGGGCGAGGGCCGCGTCCAGGGAGGCGGCGCCCGTCTCGGCGACCAGGCGGCTGAACGTGCCGGCGGCGCCGCCGTGGACGCGGGTGTCGGGCATGCCCAGCTCGCGGCACATGGCGTCGACCACGTCGGGGCCGACCGCGCGGAGGACGGCGTCGGCCGCGGCGTTGTCGGAGATGGTCATCATCAGGACCACCAGGTCGCGCAGGGACATGGTGACGGGGTCGCGGAGTACGGAGACGCCGGTCGCGCCGGGGACGCGCTCGTCGGGCTCCAGCGTCACCGGGCGGCGCGGGTCGAGCAGCCCGGCGTCCGCGAGTCGGCAGAAGGCGGCCATCAGCGGCACCTTGTAGACGGAGGCGATGGGCAGCCGCTCGCCGGGGTCGATCGTCACCTGGTCGGACGGGCGGCGCAGATCCGCCACGTGCAGCCAGCCGCGGACGCCCGCGTCGTCGAACAGGGCGCGGATGGCCCGCTCGACCCCGCTCTTGTGCCGGGTGCCGCTCACGGCGCCACCCGCCGGGCCGGGACGCCGTGCGGAGAGTGCCCAGAGGTGTGAGGGGCCGCGACGCCACGGGCCAGGCTCTCCTCGAACCGCCGCGCCGTCCGCGCGGTCTCCCCCGCCCCCGGCCGCCGCGGATTCCAGGCCACCCGCAGCCGCAGCGGAAGCGGCGGATCGGCCGCCGCACGCCGCTCCACCCCCGAGGCCGTCAGCGTGTCGTCCGCCGTGACCAGCACCGCCTGGCCCGCCGCCACCAGCGCGAGCCCGGCGCGCTCGTCGGAGACCACCACCGTCTCCACCCGGCGGCCACGGCTGGCCAGGGTGTCCACGAACAGGTCGTGGGCCGCGGGCGCCTCGGCCCGCGGTCGTACGGCGACGGGCAGCCGCGGCGGCGCGCCACCGCCACCGGCACCGCCATCGTGACCGCCACCGCCACCGCCACCGCCACCCCCACCGTCGCCGTGAGAAACGTGCGGACCGGCCGGGGTGAGGAGCCAGGTCGGCAGCAGGATCACCCGGCCCGCGGTGAGACCGTGCAGCACGGACGGGTGCCGGATCACGGCGATGTCCAGCCGCCCGGCGGCGAGGTCGTTGAGCAGTACGGCCGTCGGCGCCGTCGTCACGCCGATGCGCGTCCGTTCACCGGTCCGTACCGGCGCGCCCGCGACCTCGGCCGCCGCGCCGGCCGCGAGGGGCGCGGGCACCTCGGGGGCCAGCCCGAGGCGCAGACGGCGGCCGTCGGCCTGCTCACGTGCACCGGTCTCGCGCAGCTCCGCGAGCGCGGCCAGCGCCCGGCGGGCGTGCGGCAGCAGCAGGGCGCCCTCCTCGGTGAGGGACACCCCGCGCTCGCGGTCGAAGAGGCGGACGCCGAGCAGCGACTCCAGCCGTCGCAGGCCCTGCGACAGCGGCGGCTGCGTGATGCCGACCCGCTGCGCGGCGCTCCCGAAGTGTCCCTCTTCCGCCAGCGCGACGAAGATTTCCAGATGCCGTTCCGTCAGCAATCCGTGCCCCCTGGCGTGGGCCGATACGGCCTGTGAATCGATCCGACATCAAGAGCATATTCGACATACGGCCCGGTCGCGGGCTTGACTCCGGGACGAGGGGCCGACCGTACGGTGTGCCCCCGCACCGACGCCGTGGGCCGTCCGCGGCCACCAGGACCGGCTCACCTCCTGAGCCGACCGGCGGCCCCCGGTGCGAACCCACCCACCTCAGAACTGCGAACCCACCCACCTCAGAACTGCGAACCCACCCCCCTCAGAACGGAGTCCCGCACCCCATGGACACCCGCGCCCCTGTCTCCCGCCGTTCCGCGCTCGCCACCCTCACCGGGATCGCGGCCGTGCCGATCACCGGCTGCGGCGGCTCCGGAACGTCCGCCCCGACCCGGTCGGGCGCGCGGCCGACGACGACGTCCCCGCCCGCGACCCGGCCCACCGGGCCCACGCGACCCGCCCCGGGCGCGACGAACGCCGCCGACCCCGCCACGCGGCGCGCCTTCGCCGACCTGGAGAAGAAGTTCGACGCCACCCTCGGCGTCCACGCGCTCGACACCGGCAGCGGCCGTACCGTCGCGCACCGCTCCGACGAACGCTTCGCGTACGCCTCCACCTGCAAGGCCCTGCTCGCGGGAGCCGTTCTGGAGAAGAACTCGCTGCGGCGGCTCGACCGCGTCGTGCGCTACGGCCGGGGTGACATCGTCAGCAACTCACCGATCACCGAGAAGCACGTGGCCACCGGAATGAGCGTGCGCGACCTGTGCGACGCGGCCATCCGGTACAGCGACAACGCCGCCGCGAATCTTCTCTTCCGCGAACTCGGCGGCCCCCGGCGGCTCCAGGACGCCCTGCGCGCGCTCGGCGACCACGTCACCCACTGCGACCGGTACGAACCCGCGCTCAGCGACGCCGTCCCCGGTGACCTCCGCGACACCAGCACGCCCCGCACCCTGGCCACCGACCTGCGCGCGTACGTCCTCGGGACGGCCCTCCCCGCCGACAAGCGCGCCGTGCTGACCGACTGGCTCGTGCGCAACACGACCGGGGACCACACCATCAGGGCCGGTGCGCCGCGCGGGTGGCGGATCGGCGACAAGACCGGCACCGGCGGGTACGGCACCCGCAATGACATCGCCATCGCCTGGCCGCCCGGCGGGGGCGCGCCGATCGTCCTCGCCGTCCTGTCCCGCCGCGCGGCCGAGGACGCGACCCGCGACGACGCGCTCATCGCCCGGGCGGCCGAAGTCGCCTTCGGAGCACTGACGCGGTAACGGCGTCACCCGCGTTGCCCGTGTCCGTACGTCACCGCGTCGTCCCCCGCCTCGCCTCAGCCGCCCTCCCGCTTGATCCAGTCGGTGTAGCCGGGCGGGTAGTCGTAGCCGGGACGGTTCACGTCGGCGCTGGTACGGAAGGGGACGCCCTTGTTGTCGATGTGGAGGGTGCCGTGGCGGGTGCCGCTCGACCAGTCCAGGAGCAGGTCCCAGCGGACGTCGTACGCCTTGGTGGTGGCGGTGACGCGGAAGACCTCGGGGTCCGACTCACTGACGCTGTACGGGAAGTCGCGCTGGCCGTTCTCCGGGGTGAGGTGCGGGCTGCCCTTGTCGAGGTCGACGCCGAAGTCCGCCGTCCCGACATTGCCGCCGCAGCCGACGGCCATCGCGTAGTCGTTCCAGGCGAGCGGCGCGGCCTTGGAGACGATCCGTACGTGCAGGGCCTCCAGGACGACGGTCTCGGAGCCGGTGCCCTGGACGGTGAGGGACAGGCGCTGTTCGTCGGAGGAGACCGCGCCGTACGCGGCGGCCCAGCGCGGTGAGTCCTGCTCGCTGGCGGGCGGCCCCATGTGCGAGGGCTCGGCGTCGACGAGGAAGTGCTGGCTGCACGGGTTCTCCTCGGCGCGGACGTAGGGGTGGACGTCGACGCTGACCGGCGGGGCCTTGCCGTCGCCTTCGCCGTCGCCGGTCCTGGTGGCGGGCGCGGCCCCGCCGGTCCTGGTGGCCGAGGGCGTGGTGGACGGGGTGCGGCTCGGCGCGGTCGAGGACGGGGTGGCGGGCGGCGTCGCGTTGGCCGCCGTACCGGTGGTCGTGGCGGCGGTTGTGCCGGTGGCGCCGACGGCCCGCTGCTTTCCGTCGGCGGAACCCCCGCCGTTCCCGCCGTCCCAGGGCCGGTCCACGGCGAGGACCACGGCTCCCAGGACGGCGGCCACGGTGACGGCCGCGATCAGGGCGTGACGGCGGCGGCGTGACGGCGGTGCGGGCGCGGGCGTGCGCGGCAGGTCGGTGACGACGAGGTCACCGTTTCCGTCGGTCTCGGCCTTGGCCTTGGCCGGGGTCCCGGCTTCTGCCCCGGCCCCGGTCTCGGCCCCGGCGCCCGCCTCCGCCGCTTGCGACAACGGCGCCGCCTGCTCCGTACCCGGTGCCTCCGCCGCCGCCCCCGCTTCCGCCGCTGCCGCCCCCGCCCGCGCCGCCGCGGCCTGTTCCGCGCGCCGGTCGCGCGCCGCGTCCGCGAGGATCCAGCGGCGGTGCAGCTCCATCAGTTCCTCGGGCGTCGCCCGGCAGACCCGCGCCAGGCGCTCGACCGGCGCGTACTCGTTCGGCACCGCGGTGCCGTTGCAGTAGCGGTGCAGCGTCGACGTGCTCATGTGCAGCCGCTTCGCCAGCGCCCCGTAGCTCAGGCCCGAACGGTCCTTGAGCTGCCGCAGCAGGGTCGCGAACTCGTTCGTTTCACCGGCCCCTGTTGCCACCGACATCAGTTCCTCCATCCCCCCGCGTCCCAGTCACGAATTCCAGGGGATGTGCGTTCCCCCTGCTCAGAGCCGGTTTTTCCATCCCAGCGTCCCCAACTGCCCGCCGACGGTGGTGGCTGGGACGGATTGCCCCGCAAGCTCCAGTCATCCAAGCAGCACCACCACCCGAACGACTAAGGGGCACCCGCCACATGTCCAGCATCCGGAACTCCCGTACCCGTACCCGTACCCGCTTCGTCACCGCCGCCGCGACCGTGGCGCTCGCCGCGTTCGCCCTGACCGCCTGCGACGACGGGTCGGGCAGCAGGGACGAGGGCGCCTCGCCGGCCTCTTCGTCCTCCTCCGACGGCTCGCCCTCGGTCACCCCGACCCTCACTCCCGGTTCCGGCTCCACCACTGCGGACGCCGGGGGCACGCCGGTCGGTTCGAAGCCCGCCGCGGACGGCTCGACCAAGAAGCCCGTGGCCAAGGCACCCGCGCCGAAGAAGCCCGGGGCCAAGGACACGGCGGTCACCTGCCAGGGCTCCAACACCAAGACGGTCGCGTCCCCGCTGAACCGTCCCGTGAACCACATGCTGCTCACGGTCACCAACACCGGCGGCAACCCCTGCCTCCTCTACACGTACCCGTCCGTGCAGTTCACCGACGCGCAGGCCGAGCCGCCGGTCATCGAGGAGTCCCAGCCGCAGGCGGTCGTCACCCTGAACCCGGGTGAGTCCGGCTACGCCGTCATCGTCCTGGCCGCCGCCGACGGCAGCGCTGAGCACGGCCGCACCGTGAAGACCCTGAACGTCTACTTCCACGGCCGCTCCGGCAACGAGAGCGTCGGCACCGGCGCCCACCCGTCGCTGCCCGCCGGGGGCACCTACATCGACGACTCGCTCAAGGTCAGCTACTGGCAGCAGTCGATGAACGACGCGATCTCCTGGTAGCCGCCCCTTCGGGGGAAGGAGCCCGCCGACGCGGGGGCGGTTGGTTGACTGGCGCCATGACGTCATCGACCTCATCGAGCTCACCGAGTTCACCGACCTCAGCCGTCTTCGAGACCGTCGCTCCCGGCTCCGTCGTCTACCTCGACCGTCTCGCCGCGACGGACCTGGGCCGCTTCTACAAGGGCCGCATGCTCGACGCACTCGATGTCAGGACCGGCCAGACGGTCCTGGACATCGGCTGCGGCCCCGGCACCGACCTCGGCGCCCTCGCCGACGCGGTCAGCGGTACGGGCACGGGCTCCGCCCCCGGCGCGGTCATCGGGGTGGACCACGACCAGGTCGCCGTCGACACCGCCAGGGAACGTACCGCCGACCGGGACACCGTCACCGTCCACCTCGGTGACGTCCACGAACTGCCCCTGGCCGACGGCAGCGTGGACCGCGCCCGCACCGACCGGGTGCTGCAACACGTCGCCGATCCCGTACGGGCGCTGCGCGAGGCCCACCGTGTGCTGCGGCCCGGCGGGCGGCTGGTGCTGGGCGAGCCGGACTGGGACACGCTGACCGTCGACCACCCCGACGACGAGCTGTCGCGCGCCTACACGCGGTACGTGACCGACGAGGTGATCCGTAACGCCCGGATCGGCAGGCAGCTCCCCCGGCTGGCGGCGGAGGCCGGTTTCACGGTGCCGACGGTCGTCCCGGTGACGCCCGCCTTCCGGGACGTCGGCGCCGCCGACAAGGTCCTCGGCCTGGAGCGGACCACGCAACGGGCCCTCGCCGCCGGGTACTTCACCGTCGAAGGGGCCCGTCGCTGGCTGGACCACCTGGCCTCACGACCCTTCCTCGCGGCCGTGACCATCTACATCGTGGTGGCGCAGGCGTAGCCGTGGCCCGGGCAGGTGGAGCCGGGGCAGGCCGGGCCGCGCCGGGGACGCCGCCTCTTCCCTGACGGCGGCGCCCCGCCGCCGCCGTGTTCGGCGCCTACGGCGCCGGGGCGTGATCCGCGAACCCTGAGGGGGCAGAGAACCCCGAGGGATCAGGCGGCCCGCACCGGCTGCCACAGCGCGTCGACGGCCTCCTCCGCCGCCGCGAGGCTCTTCTCGGCGAGCGGGATCAGCTCGGACATGGCCGGGGTGACCGGCGCGAGGGTCAGCTCGGCGGTGATGAAGCGCGGGACCAGGCCGGTCATGACCACGCCGTGCGGGAGCCACTGCTCCGCGTGGTCCCAGCCCTCGCGGGGGGTGCCGGGGGCGTAGCCGCCGCCGCGCGAGGCGAGGACGACGAAGTCGCGGCCGGTCAGCAGCGGGTCCCTCGTCTCGGCGTCGACGGAGAGACCGGGCACGATCAGGTGGTCGACCCACGCCTTGACGCTGCTGGGCGCGCCGAAGTTGTAGACGGGCAGACCGAGCAGAACGGTGTCCGCCTCCTTGACCTCACCGATCAGCGTCTCGGACAGCGCGTAGGTGGCGGCCTGCTCGGGGGTGCGGTCCTCGGCCGGGATCATCGCCACGCCCACGGTGCCGGTGTGGATGTGCGGAATCGGGTCCTTGCCCAGGTCGCGGTAGGTGACCGTGCCATCGGGGTGGGCGGCCTTCCAGGCGGCGGCGGCCCGCGCGGTCAACCGGCGGCTGACGGATCGGTCGCCCTGGACGCTGGAATCGATGTGCAGGAGGTGAGGCATCTCGTTAACCCTTCATACTTGGTTTGTGTAACGCCAACGATTTATAGCACGTCATGATTCCACGCCGCCCGATAGACTGAGGAAGTGGCCTCACTGCCCGTGCTCAACCAGCCCCCGCGACGTTCAGGCGCGCTGCTCGAACAGCTGACGCGCCGGATGCGACTGCACGCCGAGTCCGTGCTGACCCCGCTCGGCCTGCGCCCACGGCACCTGGTGGCCCTCACCGTCCTGCGTGACCAGCACGGCAGCACCCAGCAGGCGCTCTCCACGACGCTGATGATGGACCGCGCCAATGTCGTCGGCCTGCTCAACGATCTGGAGGCGGACGGCCTGATCGAACGGCTCCGCTCGCCCGAGGACCGCAGGCGCCACCTGGTGCAGCTCACCGACGAGGGCGGCAAGCGGCTGGCCAAGGCCGAATTCGCGCTCGCCCGCGTCGAGGACGAAGTCCTCTGCGCGCTCGACACCGGCCAGCGCGACACCCTCTACGATCTGCTCCAGCTCGCCGCGTCGGGACACGGCGTGGACGGGACGGCGACGGACGCGGCGTTGAACTGCGTGACCGACGCCCCGGCCGCCGTGCCGGAGTGCCTGGGCGAGGCGGGGGACACGGAGACCTGCTGACGGTGCCCGGGGAGCCACGGGCGGCGTCGGCCCGCGCTCCCGGGCGGAGAACGGGGGCGTGATGTTCGGCATCCTGGGCGCGACGCGGGTGGTGGGCGCGGACGGCGCCGAGGTCGCGCTGGGCGGCCCCCGGAGGCGCGCGGTGCTCGCCCTGCTGCTGCTCGACGCGGACCGGGCGGTGCCCGCCGAGCGGCTGATCGACGGCCTCTACGGCGACGAGCCGCCCGCGGGCGCGGGGAACGCCGTGCAGTCCCAGATCTCCCGGCTGCGCCAGGTGCTGCCGGTGCCGCTCGAAGGGCTCCCCGCGGGCTACCGGCTCGCCGTCGCACCGGACGAGGTGGACGCCCACCGCTTCCGGCGGCTGAGCGCCGAGGGCCGCGCCGCCCTGGCCGCGGGCGACCCGGTCCTGGCCGAGCGACTGCTGCGCACCGCCCTCGCGTTGTGGCGCGGCCCCGCACTCGCCGACGTCGGCCCCGCGCCCTTCGCCGCCGCGCAGATCACCCGGCTCGAAGAGCTGCGGACCGGCGCCGTCGAGGACCGAGTCGACGCCGACCTCGCCCTCGGCCGCCACCGCTCCCTGGTCGCCGAACTCGGCGAACTCGTCACCGCGCACCCGCTGCGGGAGCGCCCGCGCGGCCAGTTGATGCGCGCGCTGTACGGCAGCGGACGGCAGAGCGAGGCGCTGGAGGCGTACGAGGAGGCCCGGCGCGAACTGGCCGACTCCCTCGGCGCCGACCCCGGACCCGAACTGGCCGCCGTCCACCTCGCGGTGCTGCGCGGCGACCCGGCGCTGCTTCCACGGGACATCTCACGCGAGGCCCCGCGGGACGCGCCGGGGGTCGCCCGGCGGGATGTTCCACGGGACGCGCCGCAGGATGTTCCACGTGAAACAGACACGGCGGACAGGGTGGGCGCCGACGGACATGTTCCACGTGGAACATCGACGGAAGGCGCGGCAGGCTCAGGGGACGGCGCGCCCGCCCCGGCCCCGCCCCGGCACGAACTCCCCGCCCAGCTCACCAGCTTCGTCGGCCGGTCCGCCGAACTGAAGCGGATCGGTGAGCAGTTGGCGCGCCAGCGGCTCGTCACGCTCACCGGCCCCGGCGGCGCGGGCAAGACGCGCCTGGCGGTGGAGGCCGCGGGGCGGTACGCGCACGACGCCTGTTTCGTGCCGCTGGCCGGACTCAGCGACGGCGCGGAACTCCCGCAGGCCGTCCTCGGCGCGCTCGGCCTGCGGGCCGGCGGGCTGCTGGCGGCCGGATCGGCCGCGTCCGGCGGCCAGGGGCACGACCCCGGCCCGCACGACCCCGTCGCGCGGATCACCGCCGCCCTGGACGGCCGCCCGCTGCTGCTGGTCCTCGACAACTGCGAGCACGTGGTGGAGGACGCGGCCCGGCTGGCCGAGCGGCTGCTCGCCGGGTCACCGCTGCTGCGGCTGCTCGCCACCAGCAGGGAAGCCCTCGGCATCAACGGCGAGACGCTGTGCCCGGTGCCCACGCTCGACGTGCCCCGGCCCGGCACCGACCGCGAGCAGGCGCTGCGCTCCCCCGCCGTGCGGCTGTTCACCGAGCGGGCCGCCGCCGTACGCCCCGACCTCGACCTCGACGCGACCGCGGACCCGGCCACCGTGGACGCCGTCCTGCGGCTGTGCACCGCGCTCGACGGGCTGCCGCTCGCCATCGAACTGGCCGCGGCCCGGCTGCGTTCGCTGTCGGTCACCGACATCGCCGACCGGCTCGGCGCGCTCCCCGACGACGACGCCCCGTACAGCCTGGGCGTACGGCCCGACGCGCTCTTCCGGCTGCTGTCGCGCGGCAGCCGCACCGCCCAGCCGCGCCAGCGCACCCTGCGCGGGGTCGTCGACTGGAGCTGGGACCTGCTGCCCGACGACGAGCGGGCCGTGCTCCGCCGTGTCTCGGTCTTCGCGGGCGGCTGGACGCCCGCCGCCGCGGAGGCGGTGTGCGCGGACGGCGCGCGAATCCTCGCCGAGGACGTGCTGGACCTGCTGGACGCGCTGGTCGACAAGTCCCTGGTGGTCGCCGAGCAGCCGGACGGCGCGGGCCGGATCCGCTACCGCGCGCTGGAGTCGATCCGGGCGTACGGCGCCGAGCGGCTGACGGAGACGGGGGAGCGCGAGGCGACGGTGCGCGCGCACGCCGCGTACTTCCTGGACTTCGCGCTCACCGCCGACCCTCACCTGCGCCGCGCCGAGCAACTGGAGTGGCTGCGGCTGCTCGGCGACGAGCGCGACAACCTCCAGGCCGCGCTGCACCGCAGCCTGGAGGCGGGCGAGGTGCGTTCCGCGATGCGGCTGATCGCGGCCCTGTCCTCGTACTGGCTGCTGCGCGGCGTGCGCTACGAGGGCTTCGGACCCGCCCGCCAGGTCCTCGCCGCCCTCGGCCCGAATCCGCCGGAGGGGATGGAGGAGGAGTACGCGCTGTGCGTGATGGCGGTGGTCGGGATGCTGCCCGACCCCGAGGAGTTCGCCGACCATGTCGCGGCGGCGACCCGGGTGGTCGAGGCGATGCACCGGCTGTCCCGCCGCTACCCCGTGCTCACCTTGCTGTGGGCGCCCTTCGCCGGGGTCCCCGACGAGGGCATCGACGTCCTGGAAGCGGTCTTCGACGAGTTCCTCACCGAGCGGGACCACCCCTGGTACCGCGCGCTGATCCTGCTCGGCAGCGGATTCCAGTCCTGGCTGACGCGCGCCGACCCGGTCGCCGCGCGGATCCACTGCACCGCCTCCTACGAGGAGTTCCGCCGCCTCGGCGACCGCTGGGGCATGATCACCAACCTCAACGTGCTGGCCGACCTCGC
The DNA here is from genome assembly GCF_040610915.1 of Streptomyces sp. NPDC003300. Lineage (NCBI taxonomy): Bacteria > Bacillati > Actinomycetota > Actinomycetes > Kitasatosporales > Streptomycetaceae > Streptomyces > Streptomyces sp. NPDC003300. The sequence continues at coordinate 359,623 of NZ_JBEXNE010000005.1, forward strand.
CGACCACCGCGGTGAACTCGCGCTCGCCGACTCCCTCCTCGATGACGCGCTGCTGCTCGCCGAGGAGCTGGACTCGGCGCTCGACATGGCGGAGCTGCTCTGCATCCGCGCCGCGTACAGCACCAAGGCGGGCGACTACGCGACCGCCGCCGCGTACAGCGAGCGGGCCGTGGAGCTGTCCCGCCGGGCGGGCACCCCCGAGTGCCTGGCACTCGCCCACCTGGCGCTGGCCGAGTCCGTCCGGCTGCGCGGCGACGGCGACGGCGCCCGCGCGCTGTACGAGCAGGCGCTGGCCGAGTGCCCGGTCGGCTGGTTCTCCAGCAACGGCACCCGTTCCGCCGTCCTCGTCGCCCTGGGCCGGGTCGCCGTCGCCGACCGCGACCCGGAGCTGGCCCGCGGCCACTTCCGCGAGGCGGTCACCCTCGACAGCGTCGCCATGCGGCTCCCGCTCAACGGCGCCGTCGCCGCCGAGGCCACCGCGGGCCTCGCCCTGCTCAACGGCGACGCGCCACGGGCCGCCGCCCTCCTCGGCGCCGCCGAGGCCCTGCGCGGCCGGCCGCCCACCGGGCCGGACGCCGCCGCGACCGTCGCCGCCGTACGCGCCGCGCTGGGCGACGAGGCGTACGAGCGCGAGCGCGCGCGGGCCGCCGCCCTCGACCGCGACGCGGCACTCGCCGTCCTGACGGCGTACCTCACGGCGGACTGAGCGGACGGCGAACCGCCCGCCGCGTGGGCGAGACCGGCCCCGAGACCCGCGCCCCTGACGCTCTCCGACCGCCTGCCGCGTGCGGCTCCCGTCCTGGGACCCGCGCCCCGGCCCAGCCCCGACCGCCCGCTGACCGGATCGCGCCCCGGCCCTGTCAGCCGACGGTGCGCCGGCCGTCAGCGGGCCGCCGCACGCTGCTTGCCATGACGACGACACCGAACGACGACGTGAGGGGCGGCGGGAGCGCCGCCGAACAGGCGCACCGGCGGCGCTGGGCCGTCCTGGCCATCTGCTGCGTGGCCGCCGCGCTGCTGGGCATCGACAACAGCGTCCTCAACTACGCGATCCCGTCCCTGTCCCGCGAGCTGGGCCCGTCCTCCACTCAGCTCCTGTGGATCGTGGACATCTACGGCTTCGTCCTCGGCGGCCTGCTGATCGTGGCGGGCAACGTCGGCGACCGGATCGGCCGCAAGAAGCTCCTGCTGCTGGGCGTCGCGGGCTTCGGCGCCGCCTCCGCGCTCACCGCCTACGCCGACGGCCCCGGCATGCTGATCGCGTCCCGCGCGCTGCTCGGCCTGGCCGGGGCCACGATCATGCCGTCGACCCTGTCGCTGGTCCGCAGCGTCTTCGACGACCCCAAGGAGCGGACCACCGCGATCGGCATCAGCAGCGGCATCGGCGCGGCCAGCTTCGCGCTCGGCCCGGTCGTCGGCGGCGTGCTGCTCGACCACTTCTGGTGGGGCTCGGTCTTCCTGATCAACGTCCCCGTGATGGCCGCCGTCCTCGTCGCGGGCGCCGTCCTGCTCCCCGAGTCCCGCAATCCGCACCCGGGACGGCTGGACTGGCCGAGCGTGCCCCTGTCGATCGCCGGGCTCTTCGGCGTGATCTACGCGATCAAGGCCGCCGCACGCGACGGCGTCGACGACCACGCCGTCTGGATCTCGGCGGCCGTCGGCCTCGCCGCCCTCGTCCTCTTCCTGCGCCGCCAGACCACCCTCGCCGAACCGCTGCTCGACCTGAGGTTCTTCCGCAACCCCGCCTTCGCGGGGGCTGTCGGCTCCAACGTCGTGACGCTGTTCACCGCCACCACCCTGTCCCTCGGCTTCTCCCTGTACTTCCAGGTGGTACGCGGCTGGTCGCCGCTGACCGCGGGGCTCGCGCTGCTGCCGGGACCGCTGTCCGCCGCCTTCGCCGCGCCGCTGTCCGCGCTGCTGATCCCGAGGATCGGCCGGGCCCGTACCGTCTCGTTCGGCCTGCTGCTCATGGCGCTGAGCACCGCCGCGTTCGGGCTGATCGGCGCCGACACCAGCTACTGGCTGCTGCTTCCGGCGCTCGTCGTCAACGGCGCAGGACTGATCTTCGTCTTCTCGGTCACCGCCGACACTCTGCTGGCCAGCGTGCCCAGGACCAAGACCGGTACGGCCGCCGCCATTTCCGAGACCGCCATGGAGCTCGGCGGCGCCCTCGGTATCGCCATCCTCGGGTCGGTCCTCAGCGCCTTCTACCGCAACGGCCTCACCCTGCCCGCCGGGCTCTCCCCCGACCGGGCCGCCACCGCGCGCGAATCCGTCACCTCCGGCGTCGAGACCGGCGCCGCCCTGCCCGGCGCCACCGGGCGGCAGGTCGTCGCCGCCGCCAAGTCGGCCTTCACCGACGGGTTGCACGGCACCCTCTACATCGCCGCCGCGCTGATGCTGGCCGGTGCCGTGGCCGCCCTGTTCGCCCTCCGCGGGGTCCCCGCCGTGCTCGACGTCCCCGAAGCCCCCGCGGAACAGGCCCCCCAACCGGCCCCTGCCGTCTGACGACGGCGCACTTGTGCGCACGGCGGATACGAGCCCCGAAGGGGCGCGGGGAATTGCGCGCTCAGCCCCCGCCGGGCGTTCAGCCCGAAAACAACGGCAACCGCCCCGCTGGGGACGGTTCTCACCCGCGCCACGGCGCGATCAGCCGTGACGTGCCACACACGTCACGGCTGATCGCGCGATTCGTCCCTCGTCGGCGGTTAGGGGTAGGTGCCGCCCCGGCCCTCGTCGTCGGGGCGGTCGGCGTCGGCCTGCTTGGCCTCGACCTCGGGGTCGAGGCCATCGGCCTCGAGGGAGCCGTCGACCTGGTCGATCGTGCCGTTCGGCGAGGACCCGTTGGGGTGGCCGACCGGCTCGACGACGGTGAGGGTGCCGCTGCTGTTCACGGGACCGCGGTCGGCGACGTCGGTCGCCTCGGGCGGCTCCACCAGCCAGTCCGGGTTGGTCTGCTTCGACCACCACTTCCAGGCGGCGAAGGCCGCACCGCCGACGAGACCGGCGACGACGAGCCCGCGGAAGACCCGGCCGGTGCGCTCGCGGCGCACCCGCCTGCGGACCAGCCCGTCGATCTCGGCCGCGGTCACCTGACCGCGCAGGGCGTGCAGCGCGGCGGCACCGCGCAGCACCGCCTCGTCCTTGGCCGGACCGGCGACCGAGCGGGTCGCGGTCACGGCGGACTCCACCTTGGGCGCGGTGTAGTCGGCCGCCGCCCGCACTTTCGGCGCGGTGTAGTCGGCGGCGGCCCGCGCGCCGCGGCGGGTCCGCTTGGCGGCGGTGCCGAGCGCGTCGGCGGCCTTCGGCGGCACGGCCGACTTCGCCTGTTCGCGGGCCTGGTCGACCCGGTCGGCGAGATGGGCGTCGTACTGCTGCCTGGCCAGTGCGCCGGCCTGCTGCGCGTAGTACGCGGCGTTGTCCTTAGCCGTGCTCGCGTACGGCGCCGCCACCTCCGCGGCATGCCGCACGCTGTCCTTGGTCACGTCGGCTGCGTGGCGCACGCTGTCGATGCGGGTCACGGGATCCTCCTCCTCGGTGGCGTACGGTTTTCGCCTTTCCACCCAGTTTGAAATCATGCCTGTCGATGGCGGGTCCGGCATGTGTGGACGCGCATACGGGTCAGGTACCCGTTCCGAGCGGTCCGTCCCGGTGTCCGGGAGGGCCTTCGGGACGCGCCGCCGGCTCCCTTGCCACGGACCCTCGGGGAACCCCGCGCGCGCCACCGCGTCCGTGAAAGGATTTGTCCCTGTCAGCGAAGACTATGGAAGGTAGACCGTGGCCGAGCAGCTCTACGCCACCCTGAGGACCAACCACGGCGACATCGTGATCCGGCTGCTGCCGAACCACGCGCCCAAGACGGTGGACAACTTCGTCGGGCTCGCCGAGGGCACCCGCGAGTGGACCGACCCCCGTACCGGCCGGCCTTCCACGGCCAAGCTCTACGACGGCACCGTCTTCCACCGCGTCATTTCCGGCTTCATGATGCAGGGCGGCGATCCGCTGGGGAACGGCACCGGTGGTCCCGGCTACGAGTTCGCCGACGAATTCCACCCCGACCTGGCCTTCGACAAGCCCTATCTGCTGGCGATGGCCAACTCGGGCCCGGCCACCAACGGCTCGCAGTTCTTCATCACGGTCGCGCCGACCACCTGGCTGACCCGTAAGCACACCATCTTCGGCGAGGTCGCGGACGAGGCCAGCAAGAAGGTCGTCGGGTCGATCATCGGCGCGCCGACCAACCCGCGCACCGACCGGCCGCTGGACGACGTCATCATCGAGACGGTCGTGATCGAGAAGCGCTGACGCGGCCCGCCGCCCCGCGGCCCGTATCCCGTACCCTTCGGAAGCACCTTCGGGGAACGTCTCAGGGGAACGTCTTCGGGAACATCGCGCCCCGCCCGCACGTAGGAGTGGGCGGGGCGTCTCAGCGCCTCCGCGCCGCATCGCGAGGCGCTTCATTCAGGGAGAAGGCTCATGGACCAGGCGGTCTGCTGCTACCGGCACCCGGACCGGGAGACCGGTATTCGCTGCACCCGGTGCGACCGGCCGATCTGCCCCGAGTGCATGGTCAACGCGTCGGTCGGCTTCCAGTGCCCGGACTGCGTCAACGAGTCCAGCCGGCACACGGCGGCGCCGCGTACGGTCGCCGGCGGCACGGTCGCGGCCGACCCGTTCCTGATCACCAAGATCCTCATCGGCCTGAACATCGCGGTGTTCCTGCTGGTCCAGGCGGTCGGCGACCGGCTGGTCTACGACCTCGGGCTGTACGCGGTCTGCGGCAACGACCCGTTCGGACAGCACGGCTGCATCGGCGTCGCCCAGGGCCCCGACCAGTGGTACCGCCTCATCACCTCGGCGTTCCTGCACCAGGCGGTCCTGCACATCGGCTTCAACATGCTGTCGCTGTGGTGGATCGGCGCCCCGCTGGAGCGGATGCTCGGCCGGGCCCGCTATCTCGCGCTCTACCTGGTCTCCGCGCTCGGCGGCAGCGCGCTGGTGCTGCTGCTCGCCCCGTCGTCGCTCACCCTGGGCGCCTCGGGCGCGGTCTACGGCCTGTTCGGCGCGACGGCCGTGTTCATGCGGCGGATGCGCTACGACATGCGGCCGGTGCTGATCCTGCTGGCGCTCAACATCGTGTTCACCTTCACCTGGGCCGACGTGAGCTGGCAGGGCCACATCGGCGGACTGGTGGCGGGCACCGCGATCGCCATAGGGATGGCCTACGCGCCGCGCGAGCGCCGCGATCTGGTGCAGTGGGGGACCACGGCGGCGGTCCTGGTGGTCTCGATCGCGCTCAGCGTGATCGCTGTGGCGCAGGTCACGTCCTGAGGGACGGATTCGCGGCCGTGGACCCGTGTCCATTGGCGTTGATCACACGTTATCCACAGCGTGTAGGCGGGTCTTCGCAAGTTGTGCACAAGTCGCCGGAAGACCGTGTTTCAAGCCCGCACAAGCCCAAGATCAGCGAAAGACCGGTGGCCGACGTCCTGGCCACCGGTCGTACCGGCGTCAACCTCGTAGAGGTTATCCACAGATCTTCCGACCTTTTCCCCACTGTGGATAACCGTGTGGACAAACGTCCGGCAGCACGCCGACGCGGCCCCCGGCACCCCGCTGGGGACGGCTACTTCCACTGGGTGGACACGACGAACCCACCCGCGATGAAGCCGAAACCGACCACGATGTTCCAGTTGCCGAACGCTTCGACGGGCAGACTGCCCTGCGTCACGTAGAACAGCACGATCCACGCCAGACCGACGATGAAGAACGCCAGCATGAGCGGCGCGACCCAGTTGCGGTTGGTGTTGAACTTTATGGCGGTGGCCGTCTTCGCCGGTGGCGGCGTGAAATCGGCCTTCTTGCGGATCCGTGACTTCGGCACGAGGGACGCTCCTGTCGATGCGCTGCGTAACCGCGCGGGTGTGCGGGGTAAGCCGGGCGGGTTCTGGGCCTGGTAAGGGTCACTACCGCTTCCGGGCGTCCGTTAGCGTAGTGCTTCCTCGGGTTATAAGGAGACAGGGTACGGTGACGGATTCAGACGGGGTATCCCCCACCCCCTCCTCCCGTCCTGCCCACCGCACCGTAGCGCTGCGGACCATGAGTGCGGGAGTCTTCGCGCTCGCCGGACTGATCTTCTGGACCAGCTTCAACACCGCCAAGGGCGTCGACATCCGCAGCGACGACCCGCTGCCGAAGCTGTCCGACACCGTACGTACCAAGAACACCCGTAATCAGCAGCTGGAGGACCAGCTCTCCGGGGTGCGCAAGGACGTGGACCGGCTGACCCGGCAGGGCGACGGCGTCAGCCCCGCCGAGCGGGCCAGGCTCGACGCCCTCGACAAGGCGGCGGGCACCGGCAAGCTGACCGGCCCCGCGATCGACGTGACGCTCAACGACGCCCCGCCGAACGCGACCGCGCTGGTCCCCGGCGTCCCCGACCCGCAGCCCAACGACCTGGTCATCCACCAGCAGGACCTCCAGGCCGTGGTCAACGCGCTGTGGCAGGGCGGCGCCCAGGGCATCCGCGTCATGGACCAGCGGCTGATCTCCACCAGCGCGGTGCGCTGCGTCGGCAACACCCTGATCCTCCAGGGCCGCGTCTACTCCCCGCCGTACCGCATCACCGCCGTCGGCGACCAGGCCAAACTGCGCAAGGCGCTCAACGACAGCCCGGCCATCCAGAACTACCTCCAGTACGTGAACGCGTACGGCCTCGGCTGGAAGGTCGGCGCGCAGAAGCGGACGACGCTGCCCGGTTACTCGGGCTCGACCGACCTGCACTACGCGGAGCCGGCGTCGTGAGCGGCGGGCGTCCCCGGCCGAAGCATTGGCGAACGCATGCCGAAGCCTTTGTCCAGCCGGGCCCCCTATCACGCCGATCTCCCTTTACTCTGTTCCGGGGAAGAGGAAGGAAGGCAGCGCATGTACGGCTGGATCTGGCGGCATCTGCCGGGTAACGCGTGGGTGAGGGCTCTGATCTCGCTCGTGCTCGCCCTGGCCGTCGTCTACCTCCTCTTCCAGTACATCTTTCCGTGGGCGGAGCCGCTGCTGCCGTTCAACGAGGTCACCGTCGACAACGGGATGGCCGTCGTACGCGAGACGGGGACGGCCGCTGTCCGATGAGCGCACGCATTCTCGTGGTGGACAACTACGACTCCTTCGTCTTCAACCTGGTCCAGTACCTCTACCAACTCGGCGCCGAGTGCGAGGTGCGGCGCAACGACGAGGTCAAGCCCGCTCACGCGCAGGACGGTTTCGACGGCGTACTGCTCTCGCCCGGCCCCGGCACGCCGGAAGAGGCGGGCGTCTGCGTCGACATGGTGCGGCACTGCGCGGACACCGGGGTGCCGGTCTTCGGCGTGTGCCTCGGCCTCCAGTCGATGGCCGTCGCGTACGGCGGGGTCGTGGACCGCGCGCCGGAGCTGCTGCACGGCAAGACGTCGCCGGTGACGCACGACGGGACCGGCGTCTTCGCCGGGCTGCCGTCGCCCTTCACCGCGACCCGCTACCACTCACTCGCCGTCGAACGCGACACCGTGCCCGAGGAGTTCCGGGTCACCGCGTGGACCGAGTCCGGCGTGATCATGGGGCTGCGGCACCGGGACGCGGCCGTCGAGGGCGTGCAGTTCCACCCGGAGTCGGTGCTCACCGAGTGGGGCCATCTGATGCTGGCCAACTGGCTCGCCGAGTGCGGTGATCCGGGGGCCGTCGGCCGCTCCGAGGGGCTGGCGCCCGTGGTCGGTACGGCGGGGGGCGCCGGAGGTTCGGGAAGTCCTGCGGGGAGGGCCGGGGCGTGACCACGCTCCGCCCGGAGCGCCCCTCGGACGGCCCGATGTCCTATGAGGACACCGGGCAGTTCAAAGCCGTTGTCGAGCAGCTCGACGACCCCCTGAACGACCCTCTCCCCGGAAGACCCCCCGCGGTTTCCGAGCCGACCTACGACGAACCGGCGTACGAGAAGCCGGTGTTCGACGAGCCGGTCTTCCCGGAACCGGCGTACGAGAAGCCGGTCTTCCCCGAACCGGCCTACGAAGAGCCGGTGTTCGACGAGCCGGCCGCGCCCTGGTTCGTACCCGAGGAGCCGCCGCAGGCGGCCCCGCCTCCTCCGCCGCCCCCGGTCCGGCCCGTCACCGCGGACGAGGAGCTGGACCTCGGCACGGCGACGGTCGTGCAGCCCGTCGTGCGGCCGGTCGAGCAGCCGGCCGTCGAACCGCCCGCGGACGACGTACTCGAATCCGTCTTCCCCACCACGGAGTCGGCCCCGGAACCGGCCCCCGAGCCCGCGGGTCCCGGGCCCGGTCCGGCGTCGGGTCCCGTGCTCGGCCCCGACGGCGAGGGCGGGCGGGCCGCGCGGCGGAAGGCGGCGCAGGCACAGCAGCGCGGCGGCGCCGGACACGGCGGCCACCGCGCCAGGGGCCGTACGCCCGGTGGCGCGGCCGGTGCGGCCCCCGCCGGAGCCGTCCCGCTCAGCCGGGTCGAGGCCCGCAGGGCCGCGAAGGCCGCCAAGGAGAGCCCGGCGGTCGTCGTCAGCCGTATCGTCGGTGAGCTGTTCATCACCACCGGCGTGCTGATGCTGCTGTTCGTCACGTACCAGCTGTGGTGGACCAACGTCCGCGCGCACCAGCAGGCCAGCGGCGCCGCGAACAACCTCCAGCACCAGTGGGACGCCACGAAGGACGACCCGAACCGGGTCCCCGGCACCTTCTCGCCCGGCCAGGGCTTCGCGATCATGTACATCCCCAAGCTGGACGTCAAGGCGCCCATCGCGCAGGGCGTCTCGAAGCACAATGTGCTGGACAAGGGCATGATCGGCCACTATGACGGCGTGTTGAACACCGCGATGCCGTGGGACAAGTCCGGCAACTTCGCGGTCGCCGCCCACCGCAACACCCACGGTGAACCGTTCCGCTACATCAACCACCTGGTGCCCGGCGACAAGGTCGTGGTCGAGACGGCGGACACCTACTACACGTACGAGATCACCAGTTCGCTGGCGTCCACCCCGCCGTCCAACATCAGCGTGATCAAGCCGGTGCCGACCGGCTCCGGCTTCACCGGGCCCGGCCGCTATCTGACGCTGACCACCTGCACCCCCGAATTCACCAGCACCAACCGGTTGATCGTCTGGGGAAAGCTGACCGAGGAACGGCCGCGCAGCAAGGGCAAGCCCGACGCGCTGGTGGAGTGATCCATGCTCCAAGCGGAACTTGAGGAACGGAACGGCGTGACCACGACCAAACGCGGCGGCCGGGGGCCCATCGCGGCCACCATCAGCGTCATCGGCGAACTCCTCATCACCGCGGGCCTGGTGCTCGCGCTGTTCGTCGCCTACTCGCTGTGGTGGACGAACGTCCTCGCCGACCGCCATGAGCACAAGGCGGCGGACAAGGTCCGGCAGGACTGGGCCCAGACGCCCGACGCGGGACCGGGGAGCCTCGACACCAAGGACGGCATCGGCTTCCTGCACGTCCCCGCCATGGGCAAGGACTACGAGGTGCTGGTCAAGAAGGGCACCTCGACCAAGGTCCTCAACGAGGGCGTCGCCGGTTACTACACCGACCCCGTCCCCGCCGCGCTGCCGACCGCCAAGACCGGCAACTTCACCCTCGCCGCCCACCGCGACGGCCACGGCGCCAAGTTCCACAACATCGACAAGATCCACGACGGCGACCCGGTCGTCTTCGAGTCGAAGGACACCTGGTACGTCTACAAGGTCTACAAGATCCTCGACCAGACCTCGAAGTACAACGTCGCCGTCACCGACCAGGTCCCCAAGGAGTCCGGCAAGACCACGCCGGGCCGCTACATCACCCTCACGACCTGCACCCCCGTCTACACCTCCCGCTACCGCTACATCGTCTGGGGCGAACTCGTCCGCACCGAGAAGGTCGACGCGGCCCGCACCCCGCCGGCCGAGCTGCGGTAGGCGCGTACGGCGACCCACGTGAAAGGGGGGCGGCCCGCACACCAGGTGTGCGGGCCGCCCCCCTTCACGTACTGCCGGGGGGTCAGCCGCCCCCGCCGTTGCCGTTGCCGCCGACGGCGATCAGCTTGACCGGCTGGCCCTCGGAGAGCTGCGCGCCCGCTCCGGGGTCGACCGAGATGACCATGGCGTTGTCGCCGACCGGGTTGCCGCCGGGACCGACCGCGGAGACCTGGAGGTTCAGGCCGAGCCCGTCGAGTTCGGCCTTTGCCTGACCCACGGTCTTGCCACCCAGATCCCCGGGCATCTGCTTCTGCGGGTCCTGCGTCTGCGGCGGGCCGGACGAGACCGTCAGGACGATCGAGGTGTCCAGGGCGATCGGGCCCGCGCCCGGGTCCGGGGTCTGGGCGGTGACGCTGCCCTTGGCGGTCGTGTCCGAGGGGACGTCCTGCGGCGCGCGGGTGATGTTGGTGAAGCCCTGCGCCTTGAGCTGGGCGACCGCGTTGTCGTACGGGACGCCCTTGACGTCGGTGGGCGCCTTCTTCTCGGGGGCCACCGCGACGGTCAGCGTGATCTTTGTGCCCTTGGGCTGCTTCGTACCGGCCTTCGGGGTCTGGTCGAGGACGGTGTCCGGGTCTTCCGTGGTGGTCGTCTTGTTCTTGCGGTCGACCTCGAAGCCCTTGGCGGTGAGCTGGCTCGCCGCCGAGTCGTACTTGTCGTTCTTGACGTCCGGGACCTCGATCGGCGCCTGGCCCTTGGACAGGACGACCGTGACCGTCTTGTCGTCCGGGATCGCGGCGTCGGCTGCCGGGGTCTGCTTGCAGACGAGGTTCTTGTCGATGCTGTCGCAGAACTCGGCCGGACCCTGGACGATCTTCAGATCGACGTTGGTGGCCTTGGCCTGCGCGTCGGTGAGGGACGCGCCGACCAGATTCGGCACGGTGCCGTTGTCCGCGGCGCCGCTGCCGCTGAACAGCGCCTTGCCCAGGAAGATCGCGCCGACCAGGACCAGGATGCCCGCGACGACCAGCAGCACCGTGGAGGTGTTGTTGCCGCCCTTCTTCTGCCGGCGGCGGTCCGGGCGGTCGTCGTAGCCGTAACCGCCGTCCTCCTCGCGCAGCGGCGGAAGCATGGACGTGTGCTGGTCGTTCTGCGACGGCATCGCCGTGGTGGCCTGGCTGTCCGGGTAGCCGTACCCGTAGCCGACCGAGCCCATCGCCGCCGTGGCGGCCACCGGCTGCCCGTCGAGGGCCGCCTCGATGTCGGCGCGCATCTCGTCGGCCGACTGGTAGCGGTAGTTCGGGTCCTTGGTCAGCGCCTTGAGGACGATCGCGTCCATCGCGGGCGTGACCTCGGGGTCGTACACCGACGGCGGCTGCGGCTCCTCGCGCACGTGCTGGTAGGCCACCGCGACCGGGGAGTCGCCGACGAAGGGCGGCCGTACGGTCAGCAGCTCGTAGAGCAGGCAGCCGGTCGAGTACAGGTCGGAGCGGGCGTCGACCTGCTCGCCCTTGGCCTGCTCGGGGGAAAGGTACTGCGCGGTGCCGATCACGGCCGCGGTCTGCGTCATGGTCATACCGGAGTCGCCCATGGCGCGGGCGATGCCGAAGTCCATGACCTTGACCTGGCCGGTCCTGGTGAGCATGACGTTGGCGGGCTTGATGTCGCGGTGCACGATGCCGGCCCGGTGGCTGTACTCCAGGGCCTGGAGGATGCCGACCGTCATCTCCATGGCGCGCTCGGGCAGCAGCTTGCGTCCGGAGTGCAGCAGCTCACGCAGGGTGGAGCCGTCCACGTACTCCATGACGATGTACGGGATCGAGACCCCGTCGACGTAGTCTTCGCCGGTGTCGTACACGGCGACGATCGACGGGTGGTTGAGCGAGGCGGCCGACTGGGCCTCTCGGCGGAACCGGGCCTGGAACGACGGGTCGCGGGCGAGGTCCACCCGCAGCGTCTTCACGGCGACAGTGCGGCCGAGCCGGGTGTCATGGGCGAGGTACACCTCGGCCATGCCACCACGGCCGAGCACTGAGCCCAGCTCGTACCGGCCGCCGAGGCGACGCGGCTCTTCCATAGCTCTGCCCTCTCCTCAAACCCGTTCTTGACCCAAAACCGGTAATGCCGTGCCCTGCGGATGCTCGGGCATACGCTACCGGGCGTTTCTGGTCCCTTCGCGCCCTGCCCGCCCGCCGATACCCGACCGGTACCTGTCCGGTACGTGCGCCGGTCCCGGGGGCGGTCTCCGGACCGTTTCCGGCGCCGGGACCGGGCCTGACACCGGGTTCGACGCCGGGCCCGGGACCGTGCCGGGGACCGGGCCTGCCGGGCGGCCGGCCCTCACTTGTTGAGGACGGCCTCCATGACCTTCTTGGCGATCGGCGCGGCCAGACCGCCACCGCTGACGTCGTCGTGGTTGGCCGCACCGTCCTCGACGACGACCGCGACGGCGACCGGCGACCCCTGGTCGGTCATCGCGTACGAGACGAACCAGGCGTACGGCGTGCCCTCGTTGTTGATGCCGTTCTGCGCGGTGCCGGTCTTGCCGCCGACCTTGACGCCGGAGATCTTGGCGTTGGTGCCGGTGCCGGAGTTGACCACCGTCTCCATCATCGTCTGGAGCTTCTGCGCGTTCTCCGGCGACAGCGGCTGCGACATCTCGCTCGGGTTGGTCTGCGAGATGGTGCTCAGATTCGGCGCCACCAGCTTGTCGACCATGTACGGCTTCATCAGCTTGCCGTTGTTGGCGATGGCCGAGGCGACCATCGCCATCTGGAGCGGAGTGGCCGCGGTGTCGAACTGGCCGATGGAGGAGAGCGCGACCTGGTCCTTGGTCATCTTGGTGTCGAAGTTGCTGGCGTTCGCGCGGACCGGGACGAACTGCTCCTTGTTGAAGCCGAACTTCTCCGCCTCGTCGACCATCGCCTGGAGGCCCACCTTGTCCGCGCCCAGGTGGCCGAAGACGGTGTTGCACGAAACCCGCAGGGCGTCGATCAGCGACGCTTCCTTGCAGGGGATGTTGCCCTCGTTCTTCAGCGGGGTCGTGGTGCCGGGAAGGATGTAGGGCAGCGGGGTGTCGGTCTTCGCGTTGATGTCGGTCACCGCGCCGTTCTCCAGCGCCGCGGCGGCCGTCACCAGCTTGAACGTCGAACCCGGCGGGTACGTCTGGCGCAGCGCGCGGTTCTGCGTCGGGTCGTCGGGGTCGTTCTTCTTGTCGAGCGCGACCCAGTTCTTCTCGTCGGTCTTGGAGTTGCCCGCGATGGTCGACGGGTCGTACGAGGGGGTGCTCGCCATGGCCAGGATCGCGCCGGTGCCGGGGTCGAGCGCGACGACCGCGCCCTTCTTGTTCCCCAGGCCCTGGAACGCGGCCTTCTGCGCCTTGGCGTTCAGCGTCGTGACGACGTTGCCGCCCTGCTTCTCCTTGCCGGTCAGCAGGTCGATGGTGCGGTTGAAGAACAGCCGGTCGTCGTTGCCGGTGAGGAACTTGTCCTCGACGCCTTCGAGGAAGGTGGTGCCGAACGCCTGCGAGGCGTGGCCGGTGACCGGCGCCCACATCGGGCCGTCGACGTAGGTCCGCTTGAACTTGAAGTCGCTGCCCGTGGTCTCGGTGTGACCGGTGATCGCCTTGCCGCCGTCGACGATGATGTCGCCGCGCGGCTGGGCGTACTGGTTGATGGCGACCCGGCGGTTGTGCACGTCGTTGGAGAGCTGGTCGGCCTGGACGAACTGCACGTAGTTCACGCGCAGCAGAAGGGCGAGGACGAGCAGACCGCAGAAGACCGCGACCCGTCGGAGAGGCTTGTTCACTGGGTGCGCACCACCTGGGTCGGTTCGGCATCGGGGGAGGGGGCCGGGCTCGGGGCCGGACGGCGGGCGGTGTCGCTGATCCGCAGCAGGATCGCGACCAGCGCCCAGTTGGCGATCACCGAGGAGCCGCCCTGCGCCAGGAACGGCATGGTCATACCGGTCAGCGGGATGAGCCCGGTGACGCCGCCCGCGACCACGAAGACCTGGAGCGCGAAGGCGCCCGACAGGCCGATCGCCAGCAGCTTGCCGAACGGGTCGCGGGCCGCGAGGGCCGTCCGCACACCGCGCTCGATCAGCAGGGCGTACAGCAGCAGGACGGCCATCAGGCCCGCCAGGCCCAGCTCCTCGCCGACGGTGGCGAGGATGTAGTCGCTCTTCGGCGCGATGCCGCCGATCAGCCGGGAGTAGCCCTGGCCGAGTCCCGAGCCGAAGATGCCGCCGGAGCCGAACGCGTACATCGTCTGCGCGGTCTCGGTGACACCGCCGTTGGACGCCAGTTGCAGGGGGTGCAGCCAGTTGTGGACGCGCTCCTTGACGTGCGGCTCGATCGAGGAGACGACGACCGCGCCGCCCGCGCTGAGCAGCAGGCCGAAGACGATCCAGCTGGTCCGCTCGGTGGCGACGTACAGCATGATCACGAACAGGCCGAAGAAGAGCAGCGAGGTGCCGAGGTCGGTCTCGAAGACCAGGATCAGCAGGCTGATGCCCCAGATCACCAGGATCGGGCCGAGGTCGCGGCCACGCGGCAGGTACAGGCCCATGAAGCGGCGGCTGGCCAGCGCCAGCGCGTCCCGCTTGACCATCAGGTATCCGGCGAAGAAGACGGTGATGACGATCTTCGCGAACTCACCGGGCTGGAGCGAGCCGATGCCCGGCAGCGTGATCCAGATCTTCGCGCCGTTCACCCCGGGGAAGAAGATCGGCGCGACCAGCAGGGCCAGCGCCACCATCATCGAGATGTACGTGTACCGCTGGAGGATGCGGTGGTCCTTGAGGAAGACCAGCACGCCGACGAAGAGCGCCACTCCGAGCGTGGACCACATGAGCTGGTTGGGCGCCATGGCCTTGCCCAGCGACGGCTCCTGGTCGAGCCGCCAGATGAGCACCAGGCCGAGGCCGTTGAGCAGCGTGGCGATCGGCAGCATCAGCGGGTCGGCGTACGGCGCGAATTTACGGACCAGCAGGTGCGCGATCCCCGCGAGCAGGCCGAGGCCGAGGCCGTAGCTGAGCAGCCCCGCCGGGACCGAGTCGTTCTTGGCGAGCCCGACGTTGGCGTAGGCGAAGACCGGGATGAGCACCGCGAAGACCAGCAGCGCCAGTTCGGTGTTGCGACGGTTGGGCGCGCCGATCGACGTGATGGTGGTGGTGTTGCTGGCGCTCATGACGAGCCGACTCCTCCTGCTGGTCCCGCCGCCGGCGCGCTCGCCGGTCCCCGCGGGGCTTCCGGTGCGCGACCAGCCGCTACTGCTGGCTCGTACCGCACTGCTGGGCCAGCTTCTTCTCGTCGGGCGTCAGCGGCGGCGTGGGGTCCGCCGTCGGGGTGGCGCTGCTCTTCTTCGCACCCGGCGTGCCGGTGGTGCCCGCTGCGGGCATCTTGTCCTCGGCGGCCTTCGCCGCCGCCTTGGCCTGGTCGGCGAGGGTCTTGGCCGTCGCGACCTTCTTGCAGACACCGGCCTGCGTCGCCAGTTCGTCGGCCTTGTCGTCGGCCTGGCCGAGGCTGCTGAGCGCGATGGTGTCCTGGACCTGCTTCTGCTGGTAGGCCGGTAGGTACTTGAGTTCGATGTCGGGGCGGTCCTTGTGGACCTTCGACAGCTTGATCCAGGCCAGCTTCTGGTCGATGCCCTGGTACACGGCGACGTGGTCGCCCTTGGCGCCGACGTAGTACTGCGTCTGCGTCCACGCGTAACCGCCGTACAGACCGCCGGCGATGACGGCGAGCACGATGACGGTGATCGCCGTGCGCTTGGGCCACTTACGGGTCTTGGCGGGCTTGGTCTGGCCGTCGTCGTCGTACGACCCGAAGGTGCCCAGCGGCGCGGCGCCGGCCGCGCCGGGTTCGCCGCTGCCGGGCGGGCCGAAGGAGCCCGCGGGGCCCTGCTGCTGCGGCGGGGGCGTACGGCCGAGTTCGGAGGCGCGCCCCGCCGGGGTCTGGAGGTGCCGCGGGTCGCTCAGCGGGAGCTGGGTCTCGGCGACCGCGCCGACGACCACCGGGGTGTCGTTGAGCTGCGCCGCCAGCGTGTCGCCGTCGTCGGTGTCCAGCACGTCCGCGACGATGCAGGTGATGTTGTCGGGTCCGCCGCCGCGCAGCGCGAGCTGGATCAGCTCCTGCACGGTCTCGTGCGGCGCCTGGTACCCGGCGAGGGTGTCCTCCAGCGTCTGGTGGCTGACGACGCCGGACAGGCCGTCGGAGCAGATCAGATACCGGTCGCCGACCCGCACCTCGCGGATCGACAGGTCGGGCTCGACGTGTTCGCCACTGCCCAGCGCGCGCATCAGCAGGGAGCGCTGCGGGTGGGTGGTGGCCTCCTCCTCGGTGATCCGGCCCTCGTCGACCAGCCGCTGCACCCAGGTGTGGTCCTGGGTGATCTGGGTGAGGACGCCGTCCCGGAGGAGATACGCGCGGGAGTCGCCGACGTGCACCAGGCCGAGCCGCTGGCCCGTCCACAGCAGCGCGGTCAGCGTGGTGCCCATGCCTTCGAGCTGCGGGTCCTCCTGGACCATGTGCAGCAGTTGGTCATTGGCCCGCTGCACGGCGGTGCCGAGCGAGGTGAGGATGTCGGAGCCGGGGATGTCGTCGTCGAGCGTGACGATGGTGGAGATCACCTCGGACGAGGCGACCTCGCCGGCGGCCTGTCCGCCCATGCCGTCGGCAATCGCGAGCAGACGCGGACCGGCGTAGCCGGAGTCCTCGTTCCCCTCGCGGATCATGCCCTTGTGCGAACCGGCGGCGAAACGCAGGCTCAAAGACATGCGCACCTCCCCCGTCGGCTCCGGGTACATCCGCACGCTGCCCACCCTCTCGCTCGCGCGTCGTGGCTCCGCTCGCCCATAGTGCGACTACTTCCGCAGCTCGATGACGGTCTTGCCGATGCGGATCGGCGCACCCAGCGGGACAGGGGTCGGCGTGGTCAGCCGGTTCCGGTCCAGATAGGTGCCGTTCGTGGATCCGAGGTCCTCGACGATCCACTGGCCGTCGCGGTCCGGGTAGATCCTGGCATGCCGACTGGACGCGTAGTCGTCGTCGAGCACAATCGTCGAGTCATGTGCCCGGCCGAGGGTGATCGTCTGGCCCTGCAACGCGACCGTCGTCCCCGCGAGCGAGCCCTCGGCGACCACCAGTTTGGTGGGGGCGCCGCGGCGCTGGCGGTTGTTCTGCGGCTGCTGCCGCGGCTGGGCCTGCGCGGCGGCGGCCTGCTGCTGGCGCTGCTGCGGAGGGCGCGACTGGCCGTCCCCGCGGCGCGCCGCTCGCTGGGTCACCCGGGTACCGAAGAGGTCGCTGCGGATGACCTGCACCGCGACGATCACGAACAGCCACAGAACGGCGAGGAAACCCAACCGCATGACCGTCAGGGTCAGCTCTGACATTGCCCCCGCTTCACCCTTCGGCTTGCCTGTACACGATGGTGGTGCTCCCCACGACAATGCGGGAGCCGTCGCGGAGCGTAGCGCGCGTGGTGTGCTGTCCGTCCACCACAATGCCGTTTGTCGACCCGAGGTCCTGGACCACGGACGGCGTTCCGACCCGGATCTCGCAGTGTTTGCGCGATACGCCCGGGTCGTCCACCCGCACGTCGGCCTCCGTGGAACGGCCGAGAACGAGCGTCGAGCGGGAGATCTGGTGGCGGTTGCCGTTGATCTCGATCCAGCGGCGGGTGGCCGCGCCGGGGGCCCCCGCGGGAGCGCCGGTGCCGGGCAGCCGCGTGACGGGCGCCACACCGTGACGGGCGCCACCGCCGCCGGGGGGCGGGGCCGCGGGCATCGGCGGCGGACCCGAGGGCCGCTGCGGTCCGCCGGGCTGCGCGTACGTCGGACGCTGCGGCGCCTGCGGCTGGTGCTGCGGGCTCTGCTGGTACGAGGGGGCGGCCGGGGCCTGGTGGGCGGCCTGGTGGGCGGCTTGGGGCGCGCCGCCCTGGTGCTGCGACTCGCTGGAGGCCAGCGTGCGGCTGCGCACCCGGTAGAGCCCGGTGTCCAGGTCGTCGGCCCGCTCCAGGTGCACCTTGATGGTGCCCATGAACGTGTAGCGCTGCTGCTTGGCGTAGTCGCGGACCATCCCGGCCAGCTCGTCGCCGAGCTGCACCGCGTACGGGCTCAGCCGCTCGAAGTCGCCGGAGCTGAGCTCCACGATGAAGTCGTTGGGCACGACGGTGCGGTCGCGGTTCCAGATCGTGGCGTTGTTGTCGCACTCGCGCTGGAGCGCGCCCGCGATCTCGACGGGCTGCACCTCGCTCTTGAACACTTTGGCGAAGGTGCCGTTCACCAGGCCCTCCAGGCGCTGCTCAAAGCGCTTCAGTACTCCCACGGGGCACCTCCCTCCTCGCGACCTTCCGGCCCAACGATTTCCGATACTGCTTACTGATCGTATCCACGCGCGGGAAAAACCTGTGGTTCCCCGAATCCCCTGGACCGGGCAGTGTCAACCCTCACACCGCCCGCGCCTCCTCCGCCGTCCCCCACTGGGATGGTAGATGCGCGTTCTGTCCATGGTGCCCGGTTCGCCGTCGTTCACCGCCGCCCTGTCCCCTCCCAGTGTCCCGCACCGCCCCCGGGTCCCTCTCCCACCTGCCCCCGCCCGGCTCCCGGCACTCCCCGGGCCGCCCGAACGCATGTGATTCCACCCCGGACCTCGTGCTAATCTTCTGCATGTCGGGAGGCCCTCCCACACCACTCGGACCCACCGGTCCGGACCGTGTGTGAGAATCAAACGGCAACACCCATGCGCGGGTGGCGGAATAGGCAGACGCGCTGGATTCAGGTTCCAGTGCCCGAAAGGGCGTGGGGGTTCAACTCCCCCCTCGCGCACAAAGAGGTACCGACGAGACGGGCCTCCGGAAGTGACGAAAGTCGCGGCCGGGGGTCCGTTTCTCATTCCCCGGCGGGCCGGCTCCGGCCGGCAGGTCGCCTTCCCCCCGCGGATCGGTCACGGTGGACGGCCCCGCGCGGCGCATCCCGGTGACGTACTGAAGGCCCGGGGGATCGAACGGCGGCGAACGGTGGCATCGGGGCGGGAACCGGTGCAGGGTGGTGTGCGTTGGAGTCATTGGGCAAAGGAATCGTCAAGTGGCGCGGCCCGCGCCGGATTGAGCAGGGAGATACACCATGGGTGTCAGCCTCTCCAAGGGCGGCAATGTCTCACTGACCAAGGAGGCCCCCGGACTCACGGCGGTCACTGTCGGCCTGGGCTGGGACGTGCGCACGACCACCGGTTCGGACTTCGACCTGGACGCGAGCGCGCTGCTGCTCGACGCCACGGGCAAGGTCCTGTCGGACAAGCACTTCATCTTCTTCAACAATCTCAAGAGCCCGGACGGCTCCGTCGAGCACACCGGTGACAACCTCACCGGTGAGGGCGAGGGCGACGACGAGGCGGTCAAGGTCAATCTGGCCACCGTGCCCGCCGAGGTCGACAAGATCGTCTTCCCGGTCTCGATCTACGAGGGCGAGAGCCGTCAGCAGAGCTTCGGCCAGGTGCGCAACGCGTTCATCCGCGTCGTCAACCAGGCCGGCGGCGCCGAGATCGCCCGCTACGACCTCACCGAGGACGCCTCCACGGAGACCGCCATGGTCTTCGGCGAGCTGTACCGCAACGGCGCCGAGTGGAAGTTCCGGGCCGTCGGCCAGGGCTACGCCTCCGGCCTGCGCGGTATCGCCCAGGACTTCGGCGTCAACCTCTGACGTGACGCCGTCGTTTTCGACGCGGCGCTTGACGTAGAGTCGGGCTCGTAACGGCCCCGCCCGCGACCGTGCAGGTCGCGGGCGGGGCCGTTTTCGCTTGGAGGGCCCGAGCTTTACGAGGCTGCGCGTGACGGGCCCCTGTGCGACGGGTCCTTGTAGGACGGGGCCGCCCGCGGGTTACGGCAGCGGGTGCGCCGCCGCGTCCGCGTTGTAGCGGACCAGATACGCGGCGAAGCGCGCCAGATCCTCCGGATCCCAGGCGGCCAGCCGCTCCTGGAAGATCTCCTTGCGGCTGACCCGCGCCGCGGCCAGCGTCTCGATCCCGTGCTGCGCGAGGTGCAGCACCTGCACGCGGTGGTCGGTGGCGTCCACCCGGCGCTCGATGTACCCGAGCCGTTCCAGCGCGGCCACCTGGCGGCTGACCGTGGACTTGTCGAGCAGATAGTGCGCGGCGAGGTCCGTCGCCCGGCAGCCCTGCTGCTCCTCCAGGTGCGCGAGGATGGTGAACGACACCAGCGACAGTTCGGGGTGCATGCGCGCGGCCGTGGCACGCGCCCGGCGCGCGAAGGCGGTCAACTCCCGCTGGATGCTCTCCACGGACGCCTCCCGTGCGGACATCGCGGCCACTCCATCCCGTCTCCACCTGCGCCGTTGTGGGACGCAACGGTATCAAGCGGGCAACGGAAGTTCGAACCAGACGACCTTCCCGACCGCCTTCCTGCTGGTGCCCCAGCGCCGCGACAGATTCGACACCAGCGCCAGCCCGCGCCCCTGCTCGTCGTCGGCGTCCGCGCGCTGCAACTGGGGCAGATTGTGGTTGTCGTCGCTGACCTCGACCAGCAGCTTCCCGACCCGCATCAGCCGTAGCTCGACCTCGTACGAGGCGGCCCGGATCGCGTTGGTGACCAGCTCGCTGACCAGCAACTCCGTGGTGTCGCTGAGGCGTTCGAGGCCCCACGCGGCGAGCTGACGGCGGGTCAGGTCGCGGGCGGTGGCGACCTCGGCGTGGTCGAGCCGCAGCGTCCACTCGGCCACGTCCCGCGGTGCGATGCCCTCGAACCGGGCGACGAGCAGCGCCACGTCGTCCCTGCGGTCCTCCGAGTGCAGGCGCGCGAGGATCTGTGCGCAGACGTCCTCGGGGGTCTGCTCCGGCTCGATGACGGTGGCGCACAGCGCGGCGAGCCCCGCGTCTATGCCCTGGCCGCGCACCTCGACGAGGCCGTCCGTGCACAGCACCAGCCAACTGCCGTCGGGCACCGGGATCTCCACCGTCTCGAACGGCACCCCGCCGACGCCGATCGGCGCGCCGCCGGGGATCTCCAGCAGCTCGGCCCGCCCGTCGTAACCGACCAGGACCGGCGGGATGTGACCGGCGTTGGCGAGCGTGAGGCTGCGGTGGATCGGGTCGTAGACGGCGTAGACGCAGGTGGCGAGGTGTTCGGTGCCGAGCCGGTGCGCGAGGTTGTCCAGGTGCCGCAGCAACTGGGCGGGCGGCAGGTCCAGGGCGGCCATGGTGATGACCGCCGTACGGAACTGGCCCATCACGGCCGCTGCCTGGAGGCCGTGGCCCATCACGTCGCCGACGATCAACGCCACACGCCCGCCGGGCAGTTGGATGGCGTCGAACCAGTCGCCGCCGACCTGGGCCTGCCGGTCGCCCGGCATGTAGTGGTGTGCGATCCGGACACCGGGAATCCGCGGCGGCCGGGTGGGCATCATCGAGCGTTGCAGTGTGGCGGCGGCGCGCGATTCCTGACGGTGCAGGCGGGCGTTGTCGATGTGGACGGCGCCGCGCGCGACGACCTCGGTGGCCGTGGCGGCGTCCCGCGCGTCGAACGGGCGGCGGCCGGGGCCGCGCAGGAAGCAGACCCGGCCCAGTACGGTGCCGCGCGCGGTGAGCGGCGCCACGATCATCGAGTGTCCGGGCAGCAGCGGGCCGAGCGCGGGCACGCCGAGGTCGAGCGCTATGTCGGGTGCGACCGAGGAGTCCACGACGGGGACGAGGACGTGGTCGCCGAGCCGCGGCACGATCCCGTCGACGGCGAGCGAGAGCAACTCGCCCTCCGGCAGGGCCGTTTCCCACGGTCCGGGCGGTCCGTCGTGGGCGATGGCGACGCGCCGGACGAGCACGGTGGCGGCCGGGCGGTCGTCCTTGGGCGGCTCGGAGTCGGAGAAGAGCTGGTCCACGATCAGGACGGCCGCGAAGTCCGCGAAGCGCGGCACGGTCACCGCGCACAGCTCGCGGGCGGTGGTCTGGAGGTCGAGCGTGGAGCCGACCACCGCGCCGGTCTCGCGCAGCAGCGCCAACTGCTCGTCCAGCGCGGTGCCCGGCAGGTGGGAGGCGTAGGGGCGGCCGAGTACGTGGCCGCCGAGCGGGTGGGCACCGGACGCGGGGCCGCCGGGTTCGGGTCCGAACGGGGCCTGTCCGTAGGGCGGTTGGCCGAAGGGGGCCTGGCCCGGTGGCGTGCCGAGCGGCTGGACGGACGGCGGGCCGCTGAGGACCGGGGCGAGGCCGGGCGCGAAGCCGGGGGCGAGACCAGGGGTGAACTCGGTCGGGGACAGCGGCTGTTGGCCGGTCAGGGCGTCCGCCGAGCCGTTGGGGCCGAGGTCGGAGGTCAGGGAGGTGAGGGAGGCGAAGGGCACGGCGGTCAGTGCCGAGGCGCTGGAACGGTCGCCTGCGGGGGCGGCCTCCGCGCCGCCGTTCGCCCCGTGGACGTACTCGGGGTCGTGGCCGGGGCCGTACGCGGCGGCGTGTCCGGGGGTCTGGTCGGGGGGCTGGTCGTGGCCGGGGCCGGGTCCGGGTCCGGGGCCGGGTGCGGGTCCGGGGCCGCGTTCCGCTCCGGGGCGCGGGCCGGGCAGCAACTCCCTGCGCAGGGACGGGTCCTGCTGGTCGGCGCGGGCGGCGGCGGCCATGCGGGCGTAGTCGTGCGGGGTGACCGGGAGCCGTGTGCCGCCGTCCACTTCGAGCGCCGGGGGACCGAGCGGCGCGATCTGCCGGACGAGCCGGTCGAGCCGTCCCGCGCTGACGCCGGGCAGTACGGTGCCCAGCCGGGCCGCGAGGGCCAGCGCCTGCGCCGGGTCGGCGACGCTGCCCAGGACGGCGGCCACCGAGATGTCCTGACGCTGCGGGCCTTCCGCGGTGTAGGGGAGTAAGCGACCGCCGAGCGCGATCCGCAGGCCGCCCGTGCGCAGCGGTTTGGCGTGCGCCGCGATGGCCAGCAGGCTGCGTCCGCCCGGTTCGGCGACGCGGTACGTCCACCACAGGACGTCCTTCAGCGCGCCGTCCCGGTCGGTGGCCGCGAGCGCGCCCGCCCACGCGGGCTGCGTGAGGTCGTCCAGCAGGTCGAGGGTGTCCTGGTGCGGCGAGGACGAGGTGCGCGCGACGCCCGCGGCGGACCGGGCGGGTGTCAGCAGCCCCGAGGCCCGGTGGCCGAAGACGTGATCCCAGCGGTGCCCGAACAGCTCCTCCGCGCCGCGGTTCCAGTACGAGATCCGGCCGTCGGGGTCGACGCAGAGGACGGCGAGGCGCAGCAGGGCGGCCACGCCGGTGAGGCCGTCGCCGAGCGGGCTCCGGCCGTTGGCGCTTCGGCCGTTGGTGCTTCGGCCGCCGGGGACTTGGGTGGTGGGGCCTGGGGCGTTGGGGCCTTGGGCATGGGGACCCTGGCCGTCGGACTCTCGCGTGTGGGGACCCGCGCTGTCGTGACCTGCGCTGTCGTGACCTGCGCTGTGGGGCGCGTCGAGGCTCGTACGGACGCTGTCCGTACCGGCGTGCTCCGTACCGGCCCTGTCCGTATCGACGTCCTCCGTACGGCTGCTGGTGTCGCTGCCACCGGTCGGCGGGTGGTCGGAGGCATGGGGGTCGCGCCGTGGGTGCCGCTCGGTGCCCTGGCGCGGCCGGTCTGCCTGTGCCGACTCGTCGGCCCGGGGTTCCGGATGCTCCGGTTGGTCGTGGAGGTCCTGCTGTTCGCGCTGTTCGTAGCGGGCGGAGCGGTCCGTCCGGTGTTCTGCGTCGCTGGCTGCGGGCTGCCGGGTGATCTCGTCCAACGTCGTGCACCTGCGGTTCGGCGCTGAGTAGGGTCCTGACGTCAAGGCAAGCACGAAACCCTGTGCGGGGTCGACCTATTGGCCGGATTACCCCCGGCGGTGGGGATTTGGCGTCCGTCCGTTGACGTGGGCGGTGGGGAGGGTGACCGGTGGATTCGAGAGTGCCGCATGTGGCGGGATTCGCGCGATGGCCGCACGGGGCGTCGCCGAAGCGGGCGGGGAAGGCGCTGCGGGAGAAGGTGCCGCGCGCCGCGCACGGCCGGCCGCCCTCCGGCATGTGGCGCGACACGGCGGACGTCGTCCCCGCGGTGGCCGGCGCGCTCGCGGCGACCGTGCCCCGGACCTCGACCGCGCCCCGGACCTCGGCTGCCCCCTGGACTTCGACCGCGCCCTGGACCTCGGCCGCGCTCCGGGCCGTCCACGACTCCAACGCGGGCCGGATACCCGAGCTGATACCGCTGCGCGTCGGCCGTATGGCCGCGAGCCCCTTCGCCTTCCTGCGCGGGTCCGCCGGGCTGATGGCCGCCGACCTCGCCGACAGCCCGGTGACCGGTGTCGGCGCGCAGATCTGCGGTGACGCGCACGCCGCGAACTTCGGCCTCTACGGCGACGCCCGCGGCCGTCTCGTCATGGACATCAACGACTTCGACGAGACCGTCGTCGGCCCCTGGGAGTGGGACGTCAAACGGCTCGCGGCCTCGCTGGTGCTGGCCGGGCGGGAGGCGGGCGCGGCCGAGGACGTGTGCCGGGCGGCGGCGTACGGCGCGGTGGGCGCGTACCGGCGGACGATGCGGCTGCTGGCGACGCTGCCCGTGCTCGACGCGTGGAACGCCATCGCCGACGAGGAACTGGTCACCCACGCCGACGCCCGCGACCTGCTCGGCACGATCGAGCGGGTCTCGGCGAAGGCCATGGCCAACACCAGCGCCAGATTCGCGGCGAAGGCCACGGCGGCCGTGGACGGCGGCGGGCGGCGCTTCACCGACGCGCCGCCCGTGCTGCGCCGGGTCGCGGACCGCGAGGCGACGGCGGTCGCGGGCGCCCTGGACGGCTATCTGCGGACGGTCGGCGAGGACCGGCTGCCGCTGCTCGCCCGTTACTCCGTCCACGACGTGGCCTTCCGCGTCGTCGGCACCGGAAGCGTCGGCACCCGCTCGTACGTGGTGCTGCTCCTCGACCACCTGGGAGAGCCGCTGGTGCTCCAGATCAAGGAGGCCAGGGCGTCGGCGCTGCTGCCGTACGTGGTCAAGGCCGGATTTCCGGCCGATCCGGTGGGGCACGAGGGCCGCAGAGTGGTGCTGGGCCAGAAACGTATGCAGGTGGTGAGCGACTTCCTGCTGGGGTGGACGGACGTGGACGCGGTGCCGTACCAGGTGCGGCAGTTCAGGAACCGCAAGGGCAGCGTCGATCCCGCCGGGCTGGAGCCGGGCCTGCTCGACGACTACGGGCGGATGACCGGCGCCCTGCTGGCCAGGGCGCACGCCCACGGCGCCGACCCCCGGCTGATCGCGGGCTACTGCGGCAAGGGCGAGGCGCTGGACGAGGCCGTCGCGGACTTCGCCGTCGGCTACGCGGACCGTACGGAGGCGGACCACGCGGAGCTGCTGGCGGCGGTCCGGTCGGGGCGGCTGCCGGCGGAGCTGGGGGTGTAGGGGGTTCCCCGGCCGGGGTGTCCGGGGTGTCCGGGTTCCCAGGGGCGTCCGGGTTGCCGGGGGCGTCCGGGTTGCCCGGGGCGTCCGGGTTGTCAGGGCGGTGTCAGGGCCGGGCGGTGCGAGCCCGTACGGGGGCGGGCGCGCGGGTCGGCGCAGGTGGGCGGGGCACCGTGGCGTGATCCGGGCGGGCGGGCGCTGCCGCGCCCCGCGGCCCCGCGAAGATCGGCCGTGCAGGGCCTAGGCTGTCCGAGTGACGAACAGCTCAGGAACCGAGTCCTCCGCCTCTTCCGCCACCTTCGCCGGACCCTCCGAGCCCGGCTCGCAGGATCGGCTGGCGAAGGCGGTACGCGCGGCTGAGCAGGCGTTGATCGAATTCGAGATCGCGGTCGAGACCTTCCGGGTCGAGGTGGAGAACTTCTCCCGGCTGCACCACCAGCGGCTCGGCCCGATGTACGCGCGGCTGGACGAGCTGGACGCGCTGGTCGCGGAGGCCGTCGCCGCCCACAGCGGTGAGCGGGAGGACATCGAGCGCGCCTGGGAGGCCAGGGCGCTGGTGATGCCGATGCCGGGCGTCGAGGAGCTGTTCGGCGGGCTGCTCGGCACGGACGGGGTACGGCCGGTCGACGACCCGAACCCGCCGCGCCGCGTCCGCCCCGGCAAGGAGGCGCAGCGCCTCTACCGCGAGCTGGCCCGCAAGGCGCACCCCGACCTCGCCCAGGACGAGAAGGAGAAGGAGCGCCGCAGCGCCTTCATCGCCCGCGTCAACGAGGCGTACGCCTACGCCGACGAGGACACGCTGCGCGCCCTGTCCGCGGAGTGGGACGCGGGTCCCGTCGCGGACGAGGAGCTGCCGAGCGAGGCCGAGGTCCTCTACGCCCGGCTGGAGTGGCTGGCCGAACGCAAGGAGAAGCTGGCCGCCATCGCCGTCGAGCTGGACGAGAGCGCCATCGGCCAGATGATGAAGCTCTCCCCGGACGACCCCGACGCCCTCCTCAACGAGATCGCCGAACAGCTCCTGACCCAGGTCGCCCAACGCGAGGCCCGCCTGGCGGAACTGGTCCGCGACCCCGAATAGCGCCTCGCGGCCCGCTCGCACGACCCGCGCTTCCGCCCGGACGCCCCCTGCGGGCCCGGTCCCGGTGCGGGGGCCGGGGGACCCCGGGGAATCGGGCGGGGCGGGGGGTGGTTGGGGGCTGAGGTAGGTTTTTTCGGGTCAGCCAGTGATCTGGTGAGCCAAGGTGAGCGGGCCGCGGTTTTGCGGGCCGCGATTTCGTGCCCAGGAGGCCGCGTCCGATGTTCCGCTCTGAGCTGCCCGCGGTGGATGCCGCCGCCGTACCGGCCGACGCGATCCTGCTGGACGTGCGGGAGAACGAGGAATGGGCGGCCGGTCACGCCGAGGGCGCCGTGCACATCCCGATGGGCGAGGTCGTCTCGCGGATCGGTGAGGTGCCGGAGGGCGGCCGGGTGCACGTGGTGTGCCGCGTCGGCGGTCGCTCCGCCCAGGTCGCGCAGTACCTGATCGCCCAGGGCGTGGACGCGGTGAACGTCAGCGGCGGCATGCTCGACTGGGAGGCCGCCGGCCGCCCGGTGGTGGACGGCAGCGGCAGCGACGGCTTCGTCCTGTAAGCAGCCCCGCAGGGGTCACGTGGTCAGCGGATGGGCGGCGATCAGGTCGCCCAACGCCTCCTCGTGGGCCGCGGCCGGCCCCAGCGCCAGCTCCCACTGCTTGGCCCACGCGTGGTACCGGTGCAGCGGATAGTCGGTGTCCGCGCCGAATCCGCCGTGCAGGTGCTGCGCGGTCTGTACGACCCTGCGGACGCCCTCGGCCGCCCAGATCTTCGCCACCGCCACATCACCCGCGACCGGCAGGGGTCCGGGCGCCGAGGTGCTGAGCCGCCAGGCCGCCTGCCACAAGGTGGCCTCCATCGCCCGCAGGTCGATGTAACGGTCGGCGGACTGCACCGCGACCGCCTGGAACGTGGCGATCGGATACCCGAACTGCTGCCGCTTCGAGGCGTACGCACTGGTCATCCCCAGCACCGCCTCCCCCAGCCCGAGCGCCAGCGCGCAGGTGCCGACGGTCAGCGCCTGCCGCAGCCACTCCCAGGCGCCGTCCGCGTCCAGCACATCCGTCGCGGGCACCCCCACACCGTCCAGCGTGACCTCGGCGAACCGCTCGCCGTTGGTGGAGACCTGCTCCGCCAGCGCCACCCCGTCCGCGTCCAGGGGAACGACGGCCACCACCGCCGCGCCGTCCGCCGTGTGCGCGGGCACCAGCACCAGGTCGCAGCTCCGCGCCCACGGCACCCCGGTCTGCACCCCGTCGAGCACGAAGCCGCCGCCGTCGGTGCCGCCGACGTCCACCCGCTGTGCCCGGACGGCGAGTTCGGCCCCGTCGTGCCCGCTGCGGCCGTTGGCGGCGACGGTGAGGACGGTCTCGCCGCGACCGGCCGCCGCCAGCAGCCGTTCGCGCAGGGGCGCGGAGCCGTAGCGCTGGACGGCGAGCGCCCCGGCGCAGCTCTCCAGCAGCGGGACCCGCGCCAGCACCCGCCCCGCCTCGCGCAGTACGAGGCAGAGCGCGATGGGGTCGAGCCCCGCCCCGCCGTACGCCTCGTCCAGCGTCAGGCTCAGCAGGTCGCCGTCGGCGAGCTTGCGCCACAGCGCGCGGTCGAAGTCCTCGGCGACCGCGCCGGGGGTCAGCGCGGGGCTGGGCACCCCGTCCACCGCCACCCCGGAGAAGACGGACTTCGCCGCCTCGACCGCCGCCAATTGCTCCTCGGTGAAGCCGAAGTCCACGATCCGCTCCTCCCGCCACCAATTCTGACGATGCGTCAGATTAGGGCGGTCAAGCGTCGAAGTCCACCTCGACGACGGAAGTCACCGGGTGCGACTGACAGGCCAGCACATATCCGGCCTCCGTCTCCTCGGGCTCCAGCGCGTAGTTCCGGTCCATCCGCACCTCGCCGCTGACCAGCCGCGTCCGGCAGGTCCCGCAGACCCCGCCCTTGCAGGCGTACGGGGCGTCCGACCGGTTGCGCAGCACCGTCTCCAGCACCGACTCCCCTGCCAGGGACGGCCATTGACCGCCACGGCCGTCGAGCGTCGCCCGTACGGTGCCGCCGCCGGGTATCGGCTCGGCCGCGGTGACGGCCGCCGGTACCTCGTCCACATGGAAGATCTCCTGATGGACGCGGGACCGGGGGACACCCAGCGTGCGCAGCGCCCGCTCGGCCGCGCCGACCAGTCCCAGCGGGCCGCACAGATACCAGCCGTCCACCGCCGCCACCGGCATCAGCGCCGGGAGCAGCGCCGTCAGCCGCTCCGCGTCCAGCCGCCCCGACGGCAGCCCCGCCTGCTGCTCCTCGCGGGACAGCGCGGACACCAGGTGGAAGCGGTCGGGCCAGCGGTCCTTGAGGTCCGCGACCTCCTCCAGGAACATCGTGGACGCCGCCGTACGGTCGCTGCGCACCAGGCAGAAACTCGCCCCCGGCTCACGCGCCAGCGCGGTGCCGATCTGCGACAGCACCGGTGTGATGCCGCTGCCGCCGACCACCGCGGCGAACCGCCCCGGCCTCGGCTCCAGCACGAACCGCCCCGCGGGCGTCATCACCTCCAGCACATCGCCCGCCGCCAGCTCCTTGAGCGCGTAGGTGGAGAACTCCCCCTGCTCGACCAGCCGCACCCCCACCCGCAGCGTCCGCGGCCCGGGCTCCACGCCGTCGTTCCCGACACCCTCCTCGGGCAGCACCGGGTCGCACAGCGAATACGTGCGGCGGATCTCCACCCCGTCGGCGAACCGGCGGATCGCTATGTGCTGCCCCGGCGCGTACCCGTACTCCGCGCGCAGCTCCTCGGGGACCTCGAAGGCGATGGTCACCGAGTCGTCCGTGAGCGGGCTGACCTCCGTCACCCGGAGCGGATGGAACATTCACAGCTCCTTGAAGTGGTCGAAGGGCTCGCGGCAGGACTCGCAGCGGCGCAGCGCCTTGCAGGCGGTGGACGAGAACGGGCTGAGCAGCCGGGTGTCGGTGGAGCCGCAGTGCGGGCAGCGCACGGTCAGCTCCACGGCGACGGGCCCGCCGCCCGCCGGTCGCGCGCCGGCCAGCGGGCGCGGCGGCGCCACACCGTGCTCGGCGAGCTTGCGGCGGCCCTCCGCGCTGATCGCGTCGGTCGACCAGGCGGGGGAGAGCACGGTGCGCACCTCGACGTCCGACATGCCGTGCTCGGTCAGCACCTCGGTGATGTCGGTGGCCATCGTGTCCAGCGCCGGGCAGCCCGTCCACGTCGGCGTCAGCTCGACCTCGACCCGGCCGGGCCCGGTCACCCGCAGGTCGCGCAGCACCCCCAGCTCGGCCAGCGAGATCACCGGCAGCTCGGGATCCGGCACGGCTCCGGCCAGCCGCAGCAGCTCCTTCTCCAGCGCGCTCGTCGCCCCGGCGGCGGGCGCGCTCCCGGTCACCATGACGCACCCGGGTGAGCGCGGTGCAGGTGCTGCATCTCGGCGAGCATCCGGCCGAACGCCTCGGTGTGCACACCCTGCCGTCCGGCCCCCGCCGACCACGGCGTCCGGTCGACGCCCTGGGGTATCTCCAGCGTGGCCCGGTGCAGGACGTCGGTGACGCGCTCCAGCCACGGCTCACGCAGCGCCGGAAGGTCGGTGCCGAGCCCGTCGAGCGGTTCGAACAGCTCCCCGGTGTAGCGCCACAGGCCGTCCACCGCGCGCTGCGTGCGCCGGTGACTCTCCTCGGTGCCGTCGCCCAGCCGCAGCGTCCAGTGCTCGGCGTGGTCGCGGTGGTAGGCGACCTCCTTCACCGCTTTCGCGGCCAGCGGCGCCAGCTCGCCGTCCCCGGCCGCCAGGGCGGTGAACAGCAGTTCCTGGTGGACGGAGAAGAAGAGCTGCCGCACGATCGTCTCGGCGAAGTCCCCGTTGGGCCGCTCCACGAGCTGCACATTGCGGAATTCGTGCTCCTCGCGGCCGAACGCCAGCTCGTCCTCGTCGCCGACCAGCGAGAGCAGGGTGCGGGCCTGCCCCAGCAGGTCGAGCGCGATATTGGTGAGGGCGACGTCCTCCTCAAGGACCGGCGCGTTCCCCGCCCACTCCCCCAGCCGCTGGGCGAGCACGAGCGCGTCGTCGCCCAGCGCGAGCGCGGCGGGGGCGGAGGCCCGTGCGGGGCGCGCCGCGGTGGCCGATGCCGTGGTCGTAGAAGAGGCCGTAGCCGTAGCCGTAGCCGTAGCCGTGGCCGAGGCCGGGCCCGGTGCGGGGTTCGGTGCCGTGTTCACAGGTGCTTCACCCCTTCCGGGATCTCGTAGAACGTCGGGTGCCGGTACGGCTTGTCGGAGGCCGACTCGAAGAACGGGTCCTTCTCGTCGGGGGAGGAGGCGGTGACCGCGGACGACGGCACCACCCAGATCGAGACGCCCTCGGCCCGCCGGGTGTAGAGATCCCGCGCGTTGCGCAGCGCCATCTCCGCGTCGGGCGCGTGCAGGCTGCCCGCGTGGCTGTGGCTCAGGCCGCGGCGGCTGCGGACGAAGACCTCCCACAGCGGCCAGTCGCCGCCCGTCTGCTCGGTCATGCCCGTGCCTCCCCGTGCTTGGCCGCGTATGCGGTGGCCGCCTCCCGGACCCAGGCGCCGTTGTCGTGTGCGGCGCGGCGCCGGTCGATCCGCTCCTCATTGCACGGCCCGTTGCCGCGCAGCACCTCCTGGAACTCCGTCCAGTCGATCGCCCCGTAGTCGTAGCCGCCCCGCGACTCGTTCCACCGCAGGTCGGGGTCGGGGAGGGTGAGCCCCAGCACCTCGGCCTGCGGAACGCAGATGTCCACGAAGCGCTGCCGCAGCTCGTCGTTGGAGTGCCGCTTGATCTTCCAGGCCATGGACTGGGCGGAGTGCGCGGACTCGTCGTCGGGCGGGCCGAACATCATCAGCGAGGGCCACCACCAGCGGTCCACCGCGTCCTGCGCCATCGCGTGCTGCGCCGGGGTGCCGCGGCTGAGCGTCACCAGCAGCTCGTAGCCCTGCCGCTGGTGGAAGGACTCCTCCTTGCAGATCCGCACCATCGCGCGGGCGTAGGGACCGTAGGAGCAGCGGCACAGCGGCACCTGGTTGGTGATCGCGGCGCCGTCCACCAGCCAGCCGATGGCGCCGACGTCCGCCCAGCTCAGGGTGGGGTAGTTGAAGATCGAGGAGTAGCGCTGGCGGCCCGCGTGCAGCTTGTCGAGCAGCTCCTCGCGGCTGACCCCGAGGGTTTCCGCGGCGCTGTACAGATAGAGCCCGTGCCCGGCCTCGTCCTGCACCTTGGCCATCAGGATCGCCTTGCGGCGCAGCGAGGGCGCGCGGCTGATCCAGTTGGCCTCCGGCTGCATCCCGATGATTTCGGAGTGCGCGTGCTGGGCCATTTGGCGGACGAGGGTGGCGCGGTAGGCGTCCGGCATCCAGTCGCGCGGCTCGATCCTGGCGTCCTCGGCCACCGCGGCGTCGAACGCGGCCAGGAAGGCGTCCTGCCCTGCCGCCACCGCCTCCCCTGCGGTCGCCGCCGGCTCTGCCGTCGTCGTCATGCGGACCCCTCCTTCGTCATCACTGTCATCGGCGCCATCAGGCGTGCCACTCGGGCTTCGGCGCGGGCTCGACCACCCGTCCCGTCACCGTCACCGGCTCCATCGGACGACCGGCCGGCCGACTCCTCAACCGACCGACCGATCGTTCGGTTCATTCCATGGTCGGTGGCGGGCCGAAGGGTGTCAAGGCCACCTCCCGCGCCTGTGGATAACTCGGTATGGTCCCCGCCGGGACCTGCGGTGGGTAGCGTGCTGCCCGGCAGGCGTGCGTGCCCGGCACGGGTGAGAGCGGAGAGACGATGGAGTCATTCGAGGGGCCGCCGCCCCGGACCGCGGCGCTGTCCACGCCCGCGCGCATAGCCGTCGCCCTGGCGATCGGCGCGGTCGTCGTGGGCGCGCTGTACCACCTCGGCATGGTGTTCCTGCACGTCGCGCCCTCGAACACGCTCAGCAGGGAGCACGGCGCGGCGGTCGACGACTACGTCTATCCGGAGTTCGAGCAGAACTGGAAGCTGTTCGCGCCCGACCCGCTGCAACAGAACATCCATGTGCAGGCCCGCGCCGAGGTCCGCAAGCCCGACGGCAGCCTCTCCACCACGGGCTGGGTCGACCTCACCGCGATGGACGTCGCCGCGATGCGGCACAACCCCGCCCCCAGCCACACCCAGCAGAACGAGCTGCGCCGCGCCTGGAGCTTCTACACCGACACCCACGACGACAAGGAGCAGCCCACCGGCGGCGACCGCAGCGACATGAGCCGTACGTATCTCCAGCGGATTTTGCAGGAGCGTTTCGGCCCGCGGCTCAACGGCGGTGACGTCGTCCGCGTACAGGCACGATCCGCCACCACCGCGGTCCCGCCGCCGTCGGGCAACGGGCAGCAGACCGGCACCCAGCCCTACTACCGGGAACTGCCCTGGTGGCCGGTCACCACCGCGCCCGCCGGTCAGGAGAACGCATCGTGAGCGCGCGCGACTCCTTCGTCCCCTCGCCGTTCGCCGGACTCGGCAAAGGACTCGACCGCGCCGTCGCGCGGGGGATCAACGCCATCACCGGCCGGGCCATCGGCCCGTACCAGAGCGCGATCATCCGGATCGGCTTCTCGCTGACCTGGCTGCTGTTCCTGCTGCGCGAATTCCCGCACCGCGCCGAGCTGTACGGCCCCGACGCGCCCTGGAGCTGGGACCTCGCGAAGCGGCTGGTCGCCGGGAACCACGCCTTCACCGTGCTGCTGTGGAACGACGGCCGCGCCTGGTTCGAGTGCGTCTACGCCTTCGCGATCGTCGCCAGCGCGATGCTGCTCCTGGGCTGGCGGACCCGTACCGCGTCGGTGTTCTTCATGATCGGCGTGCTGTCGCTCCAGAACCGCAGCGTCTTCGAGGGCGACGGCGGCGACAACGTCATCCACCTGATGGCGATCTACCTCGTCTTCACCCGCTGCGGCCAGGTCTGGTCGCTCGACCGGCGCCGCGCGGCCCGCGGGGAGGCGGCCGAGGCGGCTGCCGGACCGTCGGCCGTTTCCGCGTCCGACGCGGAGCCGGGCGCCGATCCGGTCGGCGTCGCCCTGTGGGCGGTGTTCGGCTTCGCGCTCGTGGCGGCGACGCTGTTCGGCAAGCTCAGCACCGGATGGGCGGTGCTGTTCTGGCTCTTCTGGCTGGTCCAGGCGCTGTGGTGGGCGGTGCGGCGGGTCGCGCCCGGCGAGCCGCGCACCGTGCTCGACATCATCGCCAATGTCATCCACAACGGCGCGATGCTCGTGATCGTCGCCGAGGTCTGCCTGATCTACTCCACCGCGGGCTGGTACAAGATCCAGGGCAGCCGCTGGCAGGACGGCACCGCGCTCTACTACCCGCTCCATCTGGACGACTTCACCCCCTGGCCCGCCCTGTCGCACGCCCTGGCGGGCAATGAGCTGATGGTCATGCTCATCACCTACGGCACGGTCATCGTCCAGGTCGCCTTCCCCTTCACCCTGTTCAACCGCCGGGTGAAGAACGTGCTGCTGGTCGCGATGATGCTGGAGCACGCCTCGATCGCCGTCGTGCTCGGCCTGCCCTTCTTCTCTCTCGCGATGATCGCCGCCGACGCGGTGTTCCTGCCGACGGCCTTCCTGGTCTGGGCCGGTGACCGGCTCGTACGGCGGCTGCGGCCGGGTGCCGCGCGCCCGCGGCCGGTGGTCCACGGGCAGCGCACCGCCCCCGACGACGCGTCCGCCGAGCCGGGGGAACCGGCCGTGGGACCACCGCCGCCCAGCGCCGTGACGTGACGTGATGGGGCAGGCGGGCCGCACCGTACGCTGAGGCCATGACCGAGGACGAGGCCGCCCACCGACCCGGCGCCGCAGCCGAACCCGACCCGGCGACCGGAGCCGTTCAGGCCCCCGGGGCCGACGCGGCCACCACAAGCGCCACGGCCGCCGTCCTCGCCTGGCAGGCCGCCGCGCCGGACGCGGTGCTGCTCGACGGCTTCCACGCCCTCAAGCACGCGCTGCGCTTCGGCGCCCGCGTGCGCACTGCGGTCAGCAGCGACAAGGCGGCCGTGCTGCGCCTCGCGGCGGAGCTGGCCCCCGACCTGGCCGAGGAGCTGGCGGCGCGCGTCATTGAGATCCCCGCCGCGGCGCTGCGCGGGCTGGTGACGCGGGTGCACCCCACCTCGGTGGCCGCGCTCGCCGACCGGCGCGACCGGGCGGCCAATCTGGCGCTGCTGGCCGAACGGCCCCGGCAGGCACCGGTCGTCGTCCTGGACAGCCCGCGCAATCTCGGCAACGTCGGGGCGGTGATCCGGCTGGCGGCCGGATTCGGCGTCACCGGCGTGGTCAGCACCGGAGATCTCGACCCCTGGCACCCCAACGCCCTGCGTGCGGGCGCCGGACTGCACTACGCGACCGCGGTGGAACGTACGGCCGCCGACGCGCTGCCGCCGGGACCGCTGTACGTCCTCGACCCGGAGGGCAAGGACATCCGCTCCGTCGAACTCCCCGACGACGCGCTCATCGTCTTCGGCTCGGAGCGGCACGGCGTCTCCGACGAACTGCGCGGACGCGCCGCCGAGTTGGTCGCCCTGCCGATGCGTCCGCAGGTCTCCAGCTACAACCTGGCCACCAGCGTCGGCATGGCGCTCTTCCACTGGGCGGCCACGTCCCGCTCGCCGCGGGTACCCGGCCGCCCCTGAACCCCGCGATCAGGCGGGTCGCCGCACCTCCACCATCCGGAAGCGGCTCGCGACGAACGCGCCGTCGCACAGCGCCGCGTTGGCCGCCGGATTGCCGCCGGAGCCGTGGAAGTCGGAGAAGGCGGCCGTCTGGTTGACGTACACACCGCCGGTCAGATTGAGCGAGAGCTGCGCGCACTCCTCCCAGCAGACCTCCTCCAGGCCGCGCTCCACCTCGGCGGAGGTGGTGTAGCCGCCGACCGTCATCGCGCCCTTGTCGCGGACGGTACGGCGCAGCAGCTCCAGCGCGTCGGCGGTCGAGTCCACGGCCACGGCGAAGGCGACCGGGCCGAAGCACTCCGACAGATACGCCGCCTCGGCGTCCGGCTTGGCGCCGTCGAGCTTGACCAGCACCGGGGTGCGGACGACCGCGTCGGGGAAGTCCGGGTGGGTCACCGAGCGGGAGGCGAGGGCGACTTCGCCCAGCCCGGGGGCCGCTTCGAGCCGTGTCTTGACGTCCGGATTCACCAGGGCGCCGAGCAGCGCGTTGGCCCGCGCGTCGTCGCCGAGCAGCCCGTCGACCGCGCCCGCGATGTCGGCGACCACCTCGTCGTAGCTCCGCCGTCCCGCGTCGGTGTCGATGCCGTCGCGCGGGATCAGCAGATTCTGCGGGGTGGTGCACATCTGGCCGCTGTAGAGGGACAGCGAGAAGGCGAGGTTGGAGAGCATGCCGCGGTAGTCGTCGGTGGAGTCGATCACCACGGTGTTGACGCCGGCCTTCTCGGTGAAGACCTGCGCCTGGCGGGCGTTGGCCTCCAGCCAGTCGCCGAAGGCGGTGGAGCCGGTGTAGTCGATGACCCGGACCTCGGGGCGCAGCGCCAGGGTCTTGGCCAGGCCCTCGCCGGGCCGCTCGACGGCCAGGCAGACCAGGTCGGGCGAGAAGCCCGCCTCGGCCAGCACCTCGCGCGCCACCCGTACGGTCAGGGCCAGCGGCAGCACCGCGCGGGGGTGGGGCTTGACCAGCACCGCGTTGCCGGTGGCCAGGGAGGCGAAGAGCCCCGGATAGCCGTTCCACGTCGGGAAGGTGTTGCAGCCGATCACCAGGCCGATGCCGCGCGGCACCGCGGTGAAGGACTTCCGCAGATTGAGCGGGTCGCGCTTGCCCTGCGGCTTGATCCACTCCGCGGTCTCCGGGGTGCGGACCTGCTCCACGTACGCGTACGCCACCGCTTCGAGGCCGCGGTCCTGCGCGTGCGGGCCGCCGGCCTGGAAGGACATCGTGAACGCCTGCCCGGAGGTGTGCATCACGGCGTGCGCGAACTCGTGCGTCCGCGCGTTGATCCGCGCCAGGATCTCCAGGCACACCATGGCGCGCGCCTCGGGTCCCGCGTCCCGCCAGGGGGGCATCGCGGCGCGCATCGCGGGCAGCAGCACGTCCGGATCGGGGTGCGGGTACTCCACGCCGAGGTCCGGGCCGTACGGGGAGCGCTCGGTGCCCGTCCAGCCGTCCGTGCCGGGCTGGTCCAGCTCGAAGCGGTGGCCGAGCAGCGCGTCGAAGGCGGCCTTGCCCTCGTCGGCGTCGGCGTACGCCTTGGGGTGCTCGGGGTAGGGCGACCAGTACGCCCGGGTCCTGACGGCATCGAGCGCCTTGTCAAGCGTGTCACGATGGCGTTCGATCAAGGTCACGGCGGAGACAGTGGCGGACATGGCGGACCAACTCCTCGTCGAGCTGGGCTGAGTAGCAGAGACAACGCTAGATTAACCGAATGTTCGGTCGGGACAAGAGGGACGTCCCGGCCTGTGGATAACTCGGAAAGACCCGGCAGGATCTCCGCAGTACCTCGGGAAGGAGCTGTGCCACCGTGACCGCACTTGACCGCGACGGTGTCGTCGCCGTCGTCGGCGCAGGCACCATGGGCCAGGGAATCGCGCAGGTCGCGCTGCTCGCGGGGCACCGCGTGCTGCTGTACGACGCCGCGCCGGGACTGGCCGCGAAGGCCGCGGCGGGCGTCGGGGCGCGGCTGGCCCGGCTGGCCGAGAAGGGCCGCCTCGACACGGCCGAACACCGGGCCGCGCTGGACCGGCTCGTCCCCGCCGACGGCATCGCGGACCTGGCACCGGCCGCGCTCGTCGTCGAGGCCGTCGTGGAGGATCTGGCCGTCAAGCGGCGGCTCTTCGCCGAACTGGAGGAGACCGTCGGCGACGGCTGCCTGCTGGCGACCAACACCTCCTCCCTGTCGGTGACCGCCGTGGCGGGCGCCCTGCGGCTGCCCGGCCGCCTCGTCGGCCTGCACTTCTTCAATCCGGCCCCGCTGCTCCCGCTGGTCGAGGTCGTCGCGGGCGCCGCCTCGGACCCCGCAGCCGTCGACACCGCCTACGACACGGCCGCCGCCTGGGGAAAGACCCCGGTGCGCTGCGCCGACACCCCCGGCTTCATCGTCAACCGGATTGCCCGCCCCTTCTACGCCGAGGCCCTGCGCGTCCACGAGGAGCGGGCCGCGGACCCCGCCACCATCGACGCGGTGCTGCGCGAATGCGGCGGCTTCGCCATGGGCCCCTTCGCGCTCACCGACCTGATCGGCCAGGACGTGAACGAGGCGGTCACCAGATCGGTGTGGGAGTCGTTCTTCCACGACCCCAAATTCACGCCGTCGCTCGCCCAGCGCCGCCTGGTGGAGTCCGGCCGCCTCGGCCGCAAGACGGGCCGCGGCTGGTTCGTGTACGAACCGGCGCCGGAGCATGGTGCCGCGCCAGGACCGCACACCGCGGAGCCCGCGGACGCGCCGCGGCGCGTGCTGCACGGCGATCTGGGTCCCGCGCAGGCCCTCGTCGGCCTGGTGCGCGCGGCCGGGATCGAGGTCACCGAGGACGACGGCGTCCAGGGCTTCGAGCTGAGTGACGGAACGTATCTCTACCCGGCGGACGGCACCCTGGAGCCGGGTATCCAGTTCGACCTGGCGGCCGATTACACGACGGCCACCAGGATGGCGCTCGCGCGGACCCCGGAGGTGCCGGACGCGGCGCTCGCGGAGGCCGTCGGGCTCTTCCAGGCGCTCGGCAAGCAGGTCAGCGTCATCCGGCTGGTCCCCGGACTGATCGTGGCGCGGACGGTCGCGATGCTGGTGGACCTCGCGGCCGACGCCGTCGCGAAGGAAGTGGCGTCCGCCGCCGACGTCGACACCGCCATGCGCCTCGGTGTGAACTACCCGCTGGGCCCGCTGCAATGGGGCGAGCGGCTCTCCCTGTCCTGGGTGCGCGAAACGCTGGAGTCGCTGCACTCGTACTACCCCAACGGCCGTTACGCGCCTTCGGTCGAAGTGCTGTGGCGCGCGAGGGCGGAGGAAGAATGATCTCCTCATGACCATGCCCAAGCGCGACACCTATACGCCGGATTCGCTGCTCGCCGTCGCCGTCGAGGTCTTCAACGAGCGCGGTTACGACGGCACGTCCATGGAGCATCTCTCGCGCGCCGCGGGCATCTCGAAGTCGTCGATCTACCACCATGTGCGCGGCAAGGAAGAACTGCTGAACAGGGCGGTTGGCCGCGCCCTTGAGGGGCTTTTCGGCATCCTGGAGGAGCCCGGAGCGGTCGACGGCCGCGCGGTGCGGCGCCTGGAGTACGTCACCCGGCGTACGACAGAGGTGCTGATGGCGGAACTTCCCTACGTCACCCTTCTGCTGCGGGTGCGCGGGAACACCGACACCGAGCGCTGGGCGATGGAGCGGCGCAGGGAGTTCGACCAGCGGGTGGCGGATCTGTTGAAGGCGGCGGTCGCGGACGGCGATCTGCGCGGCGACGTGGACGTCAGGCTGGCGACCAGGCTGCTTTTCGGGATGATCAACTCGATCGTGGAGTGGTACCGGCCGGAGGCCAAGGGCGCGCTCGACCGGCAGCAGGTGGCGGACGCGGTGGTGCGGCTGGCGTTCGACGGGCTGCGTACGTAGCGACGGCGAGCCGGGCGACCGTGCGGCCGGATGGTCCAGACCATTGACCCGCCGGGGGTGGCCCCGGCACGATCCAGCCATGTTCTCCGCTGAGCGATCTGTCGCGCGATTCGGGCCGTCGGTGCGGGCGGCGGCCGCCTCCGCGCTGGCCGTCTCCCTCCTGCTGCTGGCCGGATGCGGAGGCGGCGGGGGCGCCAAGGACAAGGACAGGGCCGCGCCCGCCCCCACGCCCACCGCCACGGTGAACGGCTTCGGCTGCCTGTCACCCGAACAGGCCAAGGCGGGCTCGGTGAGTTTCCCGGGCGGGGACGGCCAGGACGTCGAGGGCTATCTGACCGGCACCGGCGGCACCGGGCTGGTGCTGGCCCACCAGGCGGACGGGGACGTCTGCCAGTGGGTGCCGCACGCGCAGGACCTGGCCGCGGACGGCTACCGCGTGCTGGCCGTGAACTCCGCGGGCAGCGAGGTGCGTGAACTCACCGCGGCGGCGGCCTACCTGCGGTCCAAGGGCGTGACGAAGCTGCTGCTGGTCGGCGCGTCCAAGGGCGGTACGGCGGTGCTGTCCGCCGCGGGCGTCATCACGCCGCCGGTGGACGCGGTCGTCTCGCTGTCCGCGCCCTCGACGTACTCCGGCATGGACGCCTCGATGGTCGTACCGAATCTGACGATGCCCGTCTTCTACATGGCCGCCGAATTGGACAGCCCCTTCCAGGACTCCACGAAGGAGCTGAGCAAGCTGACGAAGAAGGCGAAGGAGAACGACCTGACGATCGTCGGCGGCTTCAACCACGGCGTGAGCATGCTGTCCGACGAGGCGAACTACGCCAAGGTCAAGGCGTTCCTCAAGAAGTACGGCGGCTGACCGGAGGCGCTGGTCGCGGTCGCGGCCGGCGCCGGTCCTCAGTCGCCGACGACCTGGTCGGTCTCCTCGAAGACCAGCAGGGTGCGGCTGCTGAGGACTTCCTCGATGGCCTGGAGCCGGGTCAGGACCAGTTCCCGCAGGGTCCGGTTGTCGGCGGTGTGGACCAGCAGCAAAACATCGAAATCACCACTTACCAGGGCAATGTGGGCAACACCCGGAAGAGTGATGAGTTGTTCACGGACGGTCCGCCAGGAATTCTGGACGATCTTGAGCGTGATGTACGCGGACGCGCCCTGGCCCGCGCGTTCGTGGTCGACGCGAGCGGTGAAACCTCGGATGACCCCGTCCTCGATGAGCCGGTTGATCCGGGCGTACGCGTTCGCCCGTGAGACGTGCACGCGCTCGGCGACGGAGCGTATCGAGGCCCTTCCGTCCTCCTGGAGCAGCCGCAGGATCGTGCGGTCGATCGGGTCCAGCGGTCGGACCTCCGGGTCCTGTGCGGCCATCTGTTCTCTCGCCATCCCCCCGTGCCTCCTTACCATGGACGTACTGGCTCCATCTCAGGCTGTGCAGAACCGTTTGTCCACAGGCGAAACCACCCTGTAGCCAAAATGCCTCCGGCGACCGAACAATCGGTAGGGAGCGACACCCGCTCACGCCCGATCGCTTTTTCGGTCACCGACCACAAGGAGGTGCTCGCGATGACCGTGCTGGACACCCCTGCCTGGCGCCCCCGCACCGAAGCCGCGCCGCTGCTGCCCGACCCGGAGCCGTACCGGCTGCTCGGCACCCCCGCTGCCGCGGAGCTCGACCCCGCCCTGCTCCGCACGCTGTACGGGCAGCTCGTCCGCGGCCGGCGCTACAACCGGCAGGCCACCGCCCTCACCAAGCAGGGCAGGCTCGCCGTCTACCCGTCGAGCACCGGTCAGGAGGCCTGCGAGGTCGCCGCCGCTCTCGCGCTGCGGCCCCGTGACTGGCTGTTCCCCAGTTACCGCGACACCCTCGCGGTGGTCGCCAGAGGCGTGGACCCGGTCGAGGCGCTGACGCTGCTGCGCGGCGACTGGCACACCGGTTACGACCCGCACGAACACCGGGTGGCGCCGCTCAGCACCCCGCTGGCCACGCAGCTCCCGCACGCGGTCGGGCTGGCCCGCGCCGCCCGGCTGACCGGCGACGACGTCGTGGCGCTCGCCATGGTCGGCGACGGCGGCACCAGCGAGGGCGACTTCCACGAGGCGCTGAACTTCGCGGCCGTCTGGCAGGCCCCGGTGGTCTTCCTCGTGCAGAACAACGGCTTCGCGATCTCCGTGCCGCTCGCCAAGCAGACCGCGGCCCCTTCCTTCGCCCACAAGGCGGTCGGCTACGGGATGCCGGGACGGCTGGTCGACGGCAACGACGCGGCCGCCGTGCACGAGGTGCTGACCGAGGCCGTCGGGCGGGCCAGGGACGGCGGCGGCCCCACGCTCGTGGAGGCCGTCACCTACCGGATGGACGCGCACACCAACGCCGACGACGCCACCCGCTACCGCGACGACGACGAGGTCGCCGCCTGGCGCGCGCACGACCCGATCGCCCTGCTGGAACGGGAGCTGACCGGCCGCGGACTGCTCGACGACGACGTCAGGCGGAGCGCGGCCGACGAGGCCGAGACCATGGCGGCGGACCTGCGGGAGCGGATGAACGCCGATCCGCGGCTCGACCCGATGGAGCTGTTCGCCCACGTCTACGCCGAGCCCACGCAGCAACTGCGGCAGCAGGAGGCCCAGTTGCGGGCCGAGCTGGAAGCGGAGCGGCAGTCATGACCACCGTCGCACCGACCGCGGGCCGCGCCGCCGCGCCCACCCGCAGACCCGCCACCATGGCGCAGGCCCTCAACCAGGCGCTGCGTGACGCGCTCACGGCCGACGACTCCGTCCACGTCCTCGGCGAGGACATCGGCACCCTGGGCGGCGTCTTCCGGATCACCGACGGGCTCGCCGCCGAATTCGGCGACAGCCGCTGCACCGACACCCCGCTCGCCGAGGCGGGCATCCTCGGCGCGGCGGTCGGCATGGCGATGTACGGGCTCCGCCCGGTGGTCGAGATGCAGTTCGACGCCTTCGCCTACCCGTCGTTCGAGCAACTCGTCAGCCATGTGGCGAAGATGCGCAACCGCACGCGTGGCGCGCTGCCGCTGCCGATCACCATCCGCATCCCGTACGGCGGCGGAATCGGCGGCGTCGAGCACCACAGCGACTCCTCCGAGGCGTACTACGCGCACACCCCCGGCCTCCACGTGGTCACCCCGGCCACCGTCGAGGACGCCTACGGGCTGCTGCGGGCGGCCATCGCCTCCGACGACCCGGTGGTCTTCCTGGAGCCGAAGCGGCTCTACTGGTCCAAGTCCGACTGGTCGCCGGCCGCGCCGGCCGAGGTTCCGCCGATCGGCCGCGCCGTGGTGCGGCGCACCGGGCGCACCGCGACGCTGGTCACCTACGGCCCCTCGCTCCCGGTCTGCCTGGAGGCCGCGGAGGCCGCCAAGGAGGAGGGCTGGGACCTGGGCGTGGTCGATCTGCGCAGCCTCGTGCCCTTCGACGAGGAGACGGTCGCGGCGGCCGTACGCGGCACCGGGCGGGCGGTCGTCGTGCACGAGTCGTCCAGTTTCGGCGGCATGGGCGCCGAGATAGCGGCCCGGATCACCGAGCGCTGCTTCCACCACCTGGAGGCACCGGTCCTGCGCGTCGCCGGATTCGACATCCCCTACCCGCCGCCGATGCTGGAACGGCACCATCTGCCCGGCGTCGACCGGATTCTCGACGCCGTCGGCCGCTTGCAGTGGGAGGGCTGATGGCCGTCGTCAAGGAATTCACGCTCCCCGACCTGGGCGAAGGGCTCACAGAGGCGGAGATCGTGCGCTGGCTGGTGGAGGTCGGCGAGGTCGTCGCCATCGACCAGCCGGTGGTCGAGGTCGAGACCGCGAAGGCCGTCGTCGAGGTCCCCTGCCCCTACGGCGGTGTCGTGACCGCCCGCTTCGGCGCCGAGGGCGACACCCTCGACGTGGGCCGCCCCCTGGTCACGGTCGCGGTGGGTTCGCACTCCGACGCGGCCGGGAACCCGGTGGGGTCGGACGCCCCGAGCGACTCGGACGCCTCGGGCGGCGGGGCCGATGAGGGCTCGGGCAATGTGCTGGTCGGTTACGGCACCGGTACGGCGGTGGCGCGGCGCCGCGGACGGGTGCGGGCGGTGGACGGTTCGGTGCAGGCGGCGGTTTCGGTCACCGAGGTGCCTGTCGCCGGGGCGCCTGTCGCCGACGGCCCGGTGGCCGTCATATCGCCGCTGGTCCGGCGGCTGGCCAGGGAACACGGGCTGGACCTGCGGGCCCTGGCCGGTACGGGGCCTGACGGGCTGATCCTGCGGGCGGACGTCGAGCGCGCGGTGGCGGCTCCGGCGGCACCTGCCGTGGCTCCGGCCCCGGCTCCCGCGCCGGCGGGGGAGGAGCGGGTGCCGCTGCGCGGGGTACGCGGCACGGTCGCGGACAAGCTGGCCCGCAGTCGGCGGGAGATACCGGACGCCACGTGCTGGGTGGACGCCGACGCCACCGAACTGCTGGCCGCGCGGGCGGCGATGAACGCCTCGGGCGGCGAGCGGATCTCGGTGCTGGCCCTCTTCGCCAGGATCGTGACGGCCGGGCTGGCCCGTTACCCGGAGCTGAACGCCACGGTCGACACCGAGCGGCGCGAGATCGTACGGCTGCCGGCCGTCCACCTCGGCTTCGCGGCGCAGACCGAACGCGGCCTGGTCGTGCCTGTCGTGCGCGACGCCCACACCAGGTCCACGGCCGGGCTCTCCGCGGAGATCGGCCGCCTGACCGAGGCCGCTCGGACGGGGGCGCTGACGCCGCGGGACCTGACCGGCGGCACCGTCACGCTCAACAACTACGGGGTCTTCGGGGTGGACGGTTCCACCCCGATCCTCAACCATCCCGAGGCCGCCATGCTCGGTGTCGGCCGTATCGCCCCCAAGCCGTGGGTTCACCAGGGTGAGTTGGCCGTGCGTCACGTCGTGCAGCTCTCCTTCACCTTCGATCACCGGGTCTGCGACGGTGGGACCGCAGGGGGGTTCCTTCGCTTTGTCGCTGACTGCGTCGAGAGTCCGGCCGTTCTCCTCGCCGCCGTCTGACCCCCGGGCGCTGGGAGGTCCCCCCCGCGCCCCTTAAAAGATCGGTGCAGCGTCCAGCGCGGGGGCGTTCCTTAAAAGATCGGTGCAGCGTCCAGCGCGGGGGCGCGCCCAAAAAGATCGGGGTGCGCCGGGGCCGGGGATACTCGGGGGGTGGCGACTGGGTTTGATGCGGTGGTGTTGGCCGGGGGTGGGGCGAGGCGGCTCGGGGGGGTGGACAAGGCGGCGGTGGAGGTCGGGGGGCGGATGCTGCTCGACCGGGTGCTGGCGGCGTGCGCGGGGGCGGA
This sequence comes from Streptomyces sp. NPDC003300, assembly GCF_040610915.1. NCBI lineage: Bacteria > Bacillati > Actinomycetota > Actinomycetes > Kitasatosporales > Streptomycetaceae > Streptomyces > Streptomyces sp. NPDC003300. The sequence continues at coordinate 403,895 of NZ_JBEXNE010000005.1, forward strand.
GCGGACGGTGGTCGTGGGGCCGCGCCGGGGGACCGTACGGCCGGTGAGCTGGGCGCGGGAGGAGCCGCCGGGGGGCGGGCCGCTGCCCGCGCTCGACGCCGGGCTGACCGCGTTGGCCCACTTGGCCCCATCGGGGCCGCCGCTTCCCGCGCCGGAAATCGTCGTCGTGCTGGCGGCCGATCTGCCGTTCTTGACGGTCGGCGCCGTGACCGGCCTGGTGGAGGCGCTGGGCGCGCTCGGCACCGGGACGGAAGGGGTGCTGCTCACCGACGCGGGAGGGCGGGATCAGCCGTTGGCGGGGGCGTATTGGGGGGAGGCGCTGTGCCGGGAGGTGGCGCTGCTCAAGGGGGAGCACGGCGGGCTGGCGGGGCTGCCGTTGCGGTTGCTGACACGGGAGCTGGTGGTGCGCAGGCGGGCCGATCCGACGGGGGACGCGTCGTTCGACTGCGATACGTGGGAGGACGTGGCGGTGGCGCGGGCACGGCTGGACGGGGTGTCCGAGGGGTGAGCCTGTCCCACAGCGAGCCAGGTTTCAGGGACCATGGCCCTGTGTTGGACGAATGGATCGCAGCAGCCAAGACCGAACTGGGTATCGAGCTGGACGTGGACACCGGCGTCCTGCTCGATCTGGCCCGCGACGCGGCGCACGGCGTCGCTCGTCCGGCCGCGCCGCTGACCACCTTCCTGGTGGGTTACGCGGCGGCGCGCGCGGGCGGCGGCCCCGAGGCCGTACGGGAGGCGGCCGACAAGGCCGCCGCCCTGGCCGTGCGCTGGGCGCAGGAGGCCGACGCGCAAGAGGCCGACGCGCGGAAACCAGGCACCCCCGGCACCCCCGGCACCGACCCGGAACCGGCGGAATGAGCGGCACCCGTCCCGGCGCGGGCGCCTCCGACCCGCGCGCCTCCGACCCGCGCGCCTCCGACGCGGCCGACCGCGCGCTCGACGACGCCCTCGCCCTGGCCAACGAGTCGCGCCGTACCGCCACCGGCGCGGCCGGTTACGGAGGCCAGGACCGTAACGACCCGCTGTCCGTCGCCCTCCGCCACGGCCGGGACGACACCGCCCCCACCCCGGAGGGCCCCGCGCCCCGGCCCCCCGTCCAGGGCCCGGCCCCCGCGCAGGCACCCGCCCAACCCCAGCGCCAACCCCAACCCCAGCCCCAAACCCCGCTCCCCTCCCCCGCCGACGCCGTGCCGTGGCCCGAGGCGCGGCGGATCGCGCGCCGCGTCGGCCGCCGACTCGGCTCCGAAACACGGGAGTTGGGAGAGGACCTGCTGGGCATGACGCTGGCCAGGGCGCTGACGGCGCTGACGGACCTGCCGTCGTTCGACTCCTCCGCGATGGACGGCTGGGCGGTGGCGGGCCCGGGCCCGTGGCGGCTGCGCGGCGCCTCGGTGCTCGCCGGACAGCAGCGCCCGGCGGAGCCGCTGCTCATCGGCCACGCCGCCCCCATCGCGACCGGCGCCGCCGTGCCGACCGGCACCACCGCGGTGCTGCGCAGCGAACACGGATGGACGCAGCGCCGCACGGACGGCGAGTGGTTGCAGGTGCGGTCGCCGCACCCCGCGCCCGCGCCGGGCCAGGAGGTCAGAATGCGCGGCCAGGAGTGCAGGGGCGGCGAGGAGTTGCTGCCCGCGGGCACCGTCGTGACGCCCGCCGTACTCGGTCTGGCCGCCGCCGCGGGCTACGACGAGCTGACCGTCACCGTACGGCCGCGCGTCGAAGTCCTGGTCCTCGGCGACGAGTTGCTGGACCACGGCCTGCCCAGGTCGGGGCGGGTACGGGACGCGCTCGGCCCGATGCTCCCGTCGTCGCTGCGCGCGCTCGGCGCCGAAGTGGTGGCGGTACGGCGGCTGGTGGACGACGCCGACCTCCTGCGCAGGGCGGTCCGCGAGAGCACCGCCGACCTCGTGGTCACCACCGGCGGCACCGCGGGCGGACCGGTCGACCACCTGCACCCGGTCCTCGCCGCGCTCGGTGCGAAACTGCTGGTCGACGGCGTCGCCGTCCGCCCGGGACACCCCATGGTGCTGGCCGAACTCCCCTCGGGCACCCACCTCATCGGGCTGCCCGGCAACCCGCTGGCCGCCGTGTCCGGCGTCCTGACCCTCGCCGCCCCCCTGCTGCGGACCCTCGCGGGCCGCCCCGTACCGGCCCCGTACGCGGCCCCGCTCACCGCCGACGTGCCGGGTCACCCGGTCGACACCCGGCTCGTCCCGGTCGTCTTCGACGACGACTCCGCCGCCCGCCCGCTCACCTACTCCGGCCCCGCCATGCTCCGCGGCCTCGCCGCCGCCGACGGCATGGCCGTGATCCCGCCCGGCGGCGCCCGCGCGGGCGACGACACGGCCGTACTCGACACCGGGGCGCTCGCGCTGGCGTGGGGGAGCGGCACGTGAGGGCACCCCGGTGCGTACGCGGTGGTGCTCGATACGTGAAGGTACGGGGTACGTGACCGCCGTCAGCCCATGTCACGTGGTACGTGATCCCGTACGCGAAGCGATACGTCGTCGGACCGGTGGACGACACCGGTATATGAAGGTGAGCGGCACATGATGGGGAGCGGGATATGAAACTGCCCCGGTACGACGCGGCGGCCGGTCGCGCCGATCCTCCCCCCGGCGGCGCGGACGGCGCCGACGGCACGGGCGACGGCAGCGCCTCGGCGGCGATCTCCGCCGGTACGGCGGGGTACCGCCGGGTGGCCTTCCCGCGTCCCGCCGCGGGCCCGCTGCTCCAGGTCTCGCGCCGCCTGCTGATGGCGCTGCTGGTCCTGCTCGCCACCGTCCTGATCGTCTACTTCGACCGCGGCGGCTACCACGACAACGCCAACGGCTCGGTGTCGTTCCTGGATTCGCTCTACTACGCGACGGTGACGCTGTCGACGACCGGCTACGGCGACATCGTCCCGTACAGTACGGGCGCCCGGCTCGCGAACACCTTCCTGGTGACGCCGTTGCGCGTGATCTTCCTGATCATCCTGGTCGGGACGACCCTGGAAGTGCTGACCGAGCGGACCCGCGAGCAGTTCCGCCTCAAGCGCTGGAGGAGAACCTTGCGCGATCATGTGGTCATCGTCGGATACGGGACCAAGGGCCGGTCGGCGGCCCAGACGTTGATCGGCCGCGGCATCCCGCAGAGCCGGATCGTGATCGTCGACCCGAGCCCCAAGGTCGTGCAGGCCGCGACCGACGAGGGGTACGTCGCCGTCGTCGGCGACGCCACCCGCAACGACGTGCTGCTGCGGGCCGAGGCCCAGGTCGCCAAGGAGATCGTCATCGCCGCGCAGCGCGACGACACCGCCGTGCTCGTCACGTTGACCGCGCGTCAGCTCAACAAGCGCGCCCATATCGTCGCGTCCGTCCGCGAGGAGGAGAACGCGCCGCTGCTGCGGCAGTCCGGGGCCAACGCCGTCATCACCAGCTCGAGTGCCGCCGGGCGGCTTCTCGGGCTGTCCATGCTCAGCCCCAGCGTCGGGGTCGTCATGGACGACCTCATCACTTACGGGAGCGGGCTCGATCTCATCGAACGGCCGGTGACCAAGGCCGAGGCGGGGCAGGCGCCGCGTGACCTCCACGACCTCGTCGTGTCGGTCAAGCGGGGGCATCGGCTTCTCGACCACGACGATCCGGAGGCTGCGCCTCTGCTTCTCACCGACCGCGTGATCGCCATCCACCGTGCCGGGCCCGCCGGCCCGCCCCTCGCCTAGGCCCCCCACCCGCACGTGCGCAGAACCCCCCTTTCAGGGGCGCGGCCCCTCGCGTCTCCTTCGCCTCGGCCGGTGCGCCAGGCGCGCAGGGCGTGTTTTTTTAGGGGCGCGGGGAACTGCGCGACCAGCCCCCGCCGGGCTGTCAGCCCGGGAACGACGGCGTCTGCCCCGCTGGGGCCGGTTTTTTGTCCGCGCCACGGTGGGGGCTGGTCGCGCAGTTCCTCCCCCAGCTACCGCTGGGAGGTGCCCCCAGCGCCCCTTAAAGATCGGCGGGCCGTCCGGCGCAAAGGAACCGGCGGGCTGGGGGGCTGAGGGCAGCGGTAGCCTCGGGGGATGTATGCGATGACGATTCCGGAGCCGGGCGGGCCCGAGGTGCTGACGTGGGCGGAGGTGGGGGATCCGGTCGCGGGGGAGGGCGAGGTCGTCGTCGAGGTGGCGGCGACGGCGGTGAACCGGGCGGATCTGTTGCAGCGGCAGGGGTTCTACGAGCCGCCGCCGGGGGCGTCGCCGTATCCGGGTCTCGAGTGTTCGGGGCGGATCGTCGAGGTGGGCTCCGGGGTCGCGGGGTGGCGGGTCGGGGACGAGGTGTGCGCGCTGCTCGCGGGCGGCGGATACGCGCAGAAGGTGGCGGTGCCGGCGGGCCAACTGCTGCCGGTGCCCAAGGGGATCGACCTGGTGACGGCGGCGGCGCTGCCCGAGGTGACGGCCACGGTGTGGTCGAACGTGTTCCTCACCGCGCACCTGCGCCCCGGTGAGACGCTGCTGGTGCACGGCGGGTCCAGCGGGATCGGCACGATGGCGGTCCAGCTCGGCAAGGCGGTGGGGGCGACGGTCGCCGTCACGGCGGGGAGCGCCGAGAAGCTGGCGGCCTGCCGGGAGTTGGGCGCGGACATCCTGATCAACTACCGCGAGCAGGAGTTCGAGAAGGCCGTCACGGCCGACGTGATCCTCGACATCATGGGCGCGAAGTACCTCGGGCGGAACGTGGACGCGCTCGCGGTCAACGGCCGCCTGGTCGTCATCGGCCTCCAGGGCGGCCTCGTGGGCGAGCTGAATCTGGCCACGCTGCTGAGCAAGCGCGCCGCCGTCGCCGCGACCTCGCTCCGGCCCCGGCCGCTGGACGAGAAGGCCACGATCGTGGCGGCGGTACGCGAGCACGTGTGGCCGCTGATCGAGGCCGGAACCGTACGGCCGGTCGTGGACCGTACGCTCCCGCTGCGGGACGCGGCCGAGGCGCACCGCGTGGTGGACGGCAGCACCCACATCGGAAAAGTGCTCCTGACCACGGCATGAACACGCCCTCTCGCGGATAACGGTCCGATACGGAGCCGGCCGTCCGGGATGCCGGAAATGTTGCCGCGTGTGACGCTGAATCCACACAGGGTTCGGTGGAGAGGCGGGACGTGTGCGGCGGGCACCCGACAGGCGATGCGCGATACGGAGGGCGGCGCCCGTGCTGCTCGCGGGGGCGCTGCTCGTTCCGGCGACGGCGACGGCGACGGTGATGGCGACGGGCTCCGCGTGGGCGGTCGCGCCCGGGCCCGACGAGCCCACGGCCCCGGCGGTCCGTCCGCTCCCGGCACCGGGCGCGGACATCGTCACCGAGGTGCTCACCGGGCTGGTCCCCGGCCTCGTCGGCCGGCACGAGACGGTCGGCGCCCCCGGACACGGGGGACGCCAGGACGCCGCGCCGACCACCGGGCCCAGCGGGCCGCCGGTGACGGAGGAGCCCACCACCGAGCCGACCGCTCCGGCCACCCCCACGCCCACTCCCACCGCTCCGGCCGCCAAGCCGGCCCCCGACCCCACGGTCGGCGTCCGGCCCCCGGCCTCCCCCGCCGTTCCCGCCACCCCGGCGGGCCCGCTGCGGCCACCGGTCCCGACACCGACACCGACGTCCGTACCGGGCGACGGGGCCGCCAGGCCGCCGCTCACCCCGCCCGTACGGTCCACCTACGGCGCCGCGCGATCCGCGCCCTTCCTGGTCCCCGACGGCGGGCCCGCCCAGGCCCCGCCGCGCCCTTCGGCACCCGCAGCACCCGACGCCGCCCGCACCCAGGCCCGCGCGCAGACTCCCGCCGTCTACGAGCCCGGCCGCCGCGTCCTGCGCATCCTCCCCTTCGGCGCCGGCCTCGCCCTGGTCGGCCTGGGTCTCGGCTTCCTGGGCCTGCGCCTGCGCCGCGACTGACCCCGAGGCGGTCGCACGCGCCCCTCATGTCCCGTTGTGCCCGGTCGGACGGGTCGCCGCGGCCTTGAAAGGCGGGTCCATACTCGGTATACATACTCAGTATGTCGATCCGCCACGGCCTGCTGGCCCTCCTGGAGCGGGGGCCGCGATACGGCTTCCAGCTCAGAACAGAGTTCGAGTCCCGCACCGGTTCCACCTGGCCGCTGAACGTGGGGCAGGTGTACACGACGCTGGCGCGGCTGGAGCGCGACGGGCTGGTGGTGCCGGCGGGCGAGGACGACGCCGGACACGCGCTGTACGCCATCACGGAGGGCGGGCGGGGTGAGCTGCGGGAGTGGTTCGCCCGGCCCGTGGACCGGGCGAATCCGCCGCGGAACGAGCTGGCGATCAAGCTGGCCATGGCGGTCGGATCGCCGGAGGTGGACGTGCGGGCCGTCATCCAGGCGCAGCGCGCGCACACCATCCGGGCGATGCAGGACTACACCCGGCTGAAGGGCCAGGCGCTGGAGGCGGCGCCCGCGCAGAGCGGGGCGCCGGACCGCGACGACGTGGCCTGGCAGCTCGTTCTCGACCAGCTCATCTTCCAGGCGGAGGCCGAGGCGCGGTGGCTCGACCACTGCGAGACCCGGCTCGTACGGCTGACGGCGCTGGCGCCGACGGCCGAGGCCGCCGCACCGGCCCCGACTCCCGATCCCGCCGGTTCCGCCGACCCCGCCGACGGCGGCGGCCTGGACGACGGGAAGGACGACGGGAAGGACGCCGCGCCGGACGGGGTGCTGCGCGGCGCGCTGAGGCGGACACGGGCCCGCCGCTGAGCCGCGCGCCGACCGGCACCCGGCCCCGTACGCCTGACCGCGTACGTCCGGCCCGTACGTCCGGCACCTAAGCCCGACCCCGTACGCCCCACCCCTGCGCCCGGCCGCGTCGCGCGGCCACCTCCCGGCCAGGACCGGCCCGCCCGACCAGCGGCCGGACCACCGCCACCCGAGCACCCCGAAACCCGAGCACACAGCACCCGAGCACTTCGCCGCACGAGCACTCCACGACCCTGGGGGACGCACCGCCCATGTCCGTAAAGCCGCACACCGAAGCCGCGCCGCCGGAAGCGCCCGTCCTCCGCCTGGAAGCCCTCACCCGCGTGCACGGCACCGGAGCGACCGAGGTGCACGCGCTGCGCGGGATAGACCTGGACGTGCGTCCGGGGGAACTGGTCGCCGTGATGGGCCCCTCGGGCTCGGGCAAGTCCACGCTGCTGACCATCGCGGGCGGCCTCGACCTGCCGACGTCCGGCCGGGTGATCGTGGAAGGCACGGACCTGACCACGGCCAGCCGCAAGGAGATCGCGGCCCTGCGCCGCCGCAGCATCGGCTACGTCTTCCAGGACTACAACCTGATACCGGCGCTGACGGCCGCCGAGAACGTGGCACTCCCCCGCGAGCTGGACGGCACCGGCGCCCGCAAGGCGCGCCGCGAGGCGGTCGCCGCGCTGGAGGAGATGGGCCTGGGCGAGCTGGCCGACCGCTTCCCCGACGAGATGTCCGGCGGCCAGCAGCAGCGGGTGGCCATCGCCCGCGCGCTGGTCGGCGACCGCCGTCTCGTCCTGGCGGACGAGCCCACCGGCGCGCTGGACTCGGAGACCGGCGACACCGTACTGGCGCTGCTGCGCTCGCGCTGTGACGCGGGCGCCGCGGGCATCCTGGTGACGCACGAGCCGCGGTTCGCCGCGTGGGCGGACCGGGTGGTCTTCCTGCGGGATGGCTCCGTCGTGGACATGACGCTGCGCTCCTCCGCCGAGTCGCTGCTGACCGGCGGTGCGGCCCAGTGAGCGGCGCCGCCTCCCAGGACCGCGCCGCCTCCCAGGACCGCGGCCCCTCGCAGGACCCCGCCGCCTCGCAGGACCGCGGCCCGAGCGCCCGCGCGGGGAACCTCAACTCGTGGCGCGCCGCCATCCGCATCGCCCGCCGTGACGCCTGGCGCTCCAAGGGCCGCAGCGCGATGGTGCTGGCGATGATCGCGCTGCCGATCATCGGCGTGAGCGCCGCCGACATCACCATCCGCAGCTCCCAGTTGAGCCCGGAGCAGAAGCTGAGCCGAGACATCGGCGCCGCCGACGCGCGCCTTGCGGACGCCGACGCCAACGGGCGGCCGATCTACCAGGACCCGCCCGCGGACATCTGGACCTCGGTGAAGGACGCCACCGCGGACCCGGACGCCACGCCGTCGGCGGCGGACCTGGCGGAACAGCAGGAGACCCCGAAGCCGACCGACCCGCTGACCGCGCTGCCCCGGGGCGCGCGCTGGATCTCCGACTCCCAGACCTACGCCCGCTTCAAGACGAAGTACGGTCTGCTCGCCGCCCCCGTGCGGGAGTTGGAGGCGGGCGACCCGCTGGCGCGCGGCATCACCCACCTGGACCGCGGGCGCTACCCGGCGGCCGACCACGAGGTCATCGCCACCACCGCGTTCCTCAAGTCCGCCGGTCTGAAGGTCGGTTCGAAGCTCGTCGTCCGCGACGTGGACCGTACGTACAAGATCGTCGGCGCGTACGACCTGCCGGACACGCTCGGCACCGAGCAGGTCATCGCGCGGCCGGGCGCTTTCATCGCGCCCTACACCGCGGCGCGCAAGGCGCTGAACGGCGAGGACGACTCGGCCTACACCACCTACCTGGTGGGGTTGCCGAGCGGCGACTACTCCTGGCAGATGGTGCAGCAAGCCAACACCCGGGGCATCTACGTCAAGTCCCGCGCGGTGGTGCTGCACCCGCCCGCCGACTCCGAAGTGCCGCTCTACACGAAGTCGCGCAACGGCAGCGCCCCCTACCGCACCGGCGACACGGGGAAGGCCACGGCCGTCGCCGTGGCGGCGACCATCGTCGGCCTGTCGATGCTGGAGATCTGCCTGCTGGCCGGTCCCGCCTTCGCCGTCGGCGCGCGGCGCTCGCGCCGCCAGCTGGGCCTGGTCGGCGCCAACGGCGGCGACCGCCGCCACATCCGGGCGATCGTGCTCTCCGGCGGCCTGGTGATCGGCGTCGCCGCGGCCGTCGTCGGCACCCTGCTGGGCCTGCTGCTCACCGTCCTGCTGCGCTCCCCGCTGGAGGACTTCGTCGGCCGCCGCTTCGGCGGTCTGACGCTGCGCCCGCTCGAACTGCTCGGCATCGCGGGCCTGGCCGTACTCACCGGTCTGCTGGCCGCCGTCGTGCCCGCGGTCACCGCGTCCCGGCAGAGCGTGCTGGCGTCGCTGACCGGGCGGCGCGGTGTGCGGCACGCCAACCGCGTGCTGCCGGTCCTCGGCATCGGCGCGATCTGCCTCGGCGGCGGCATCGCGGTCTTCGGCTCGCTGCGCACCGACAGCACCCTCGCGGTCGGCGGCGGCTCCGGCATCGCGGAGCTGGGCATCGTCGCGCTCACCCCCACTCTGGTCGGCATGTTCGGCAGGACCGGCAAGTGGCTGCCGCTGTCCCCGCGGCTCGCGCTGCGCGACGCGGTGCGCAACCGGGGCCGTACGGCGCCCGCGGTCGCGGCCGTGCTGGCCGCCGTCGCCGGTACGGTCGCGGTCGCCACGTACTCCGCGAGCGCCGACCGGCAGGACAGGGACGCGTACGAGGCCCAACTGCCGCGCGGCGTCGTGGCGGTGGCGGCCTACAGCGACCGCGGGCGTGACCTGACTGCGGTGCGCGCGGCGGTCGAGAAGCGCTACCCGGTCTCCGGCCGCGCCGACGTGTCCGCGATGGTCGTCGGCGGCAAGAACTGCCAGGCGGGCGGCGGTGGCGGCGACGGCTGCGGCGACGTCCAGCCGGTGAAGCCGGCCGCCAATGTGTGCCCGACCGACCGGCCGGAGGGCGCGACGGCGCTCACCCTGGCCGAGCGCCGTGCCCTGGCCCACGACTGGCGCTGCGCGTACGTGGAGGGCCTGACCGCCATGCCCACCAGCAGCGCCGTCCTGATCGGCGGCCCGGCCGTCCTGCACGCCCTCGGCATCCGGGACGGGGACGCGGAACAGGCGCTGGCGCGCGGCGAGACCGTGCTGTTCGACAAGGGGTACCTCGACCGCGGCACGCTCAAGCTGAAGATCACCCTGGACACGAACAAGGCGGTGCCCGACGGACAGGAGCCGGTCGGCCCGGTCAAGTCGGTGCCGGTGCACCTGGCGGCCGAGGGCCGTGACCGGACGTACGGGCTGCTGGCCGTGATGCCGCAGCAGGCCGCCGACGGCGTCGGGATCGACACGATGCCGCTGGGCTCCTTCTACACCAACGCCCGGATGCCCAACGGTCCCGAGCGGCAGGCGCTGGACAGCGACCTCGCCAAGATCGGCACCGACACGGAGGTCTATCTGGAGCGCGGCTACACCAGGGACAACAGCCTGGTGCTGCTCGCCCTGACGCTCTTCGCGGGCCTGGTCACCATCGGCGCCGCGGGCATCGCCACCGGCCTCGCGCAGGCCGACGCCGAGCCCGATCTGAAGACGCTCGCCGCAATCGGCGCGCCGCCGCGGGTGCGGCGCACGCTCTCCGGCCTCCAGTGCGGGGTGATCGCCACGATGGGCGTGGTGCTCGGCTCGGCGGCGGGCGTGCTGCCCGCGGTGGGGCTGCGGCACACCGAGCGGCGCGAGCAGTGGAAGTACTACCACCAGGCGCTGGACGGGGGCTGGGGCGGCACGAGCAGGCTGCCGCACGTGCCGATCGTCGTCCCGTGGAGCACGCTGGCCCTGCTGATCGTCGCCGTGCCGCTCGGCGCCGCTCTGCTCGCGGCCCTGGTCACCCGCTCGCGCACCCAGCTCGCCCGCCGCGCGGAGCCGTAAACCGGGGCGCGCGCGGAGGAAGGCGGCGGCGTCGGCCGGACCCCGTACGGGAGACGGGACCTGGCCGACGCCGCCGCGCGTCCTAAGGGACAATGGCGGTATGGAGATGCCGATGAACGCGATGAACGAACGCTCGCCGGAAAGCTCGCAGAATCCGCAGAATCCGCAGCACTCACCGAATCAGCAGGTCCTGATCGTCGGTTCCGACGGAATGGCCCTGGGAGGCGCGCCGACCGGTGACGGCGGCGAGCACGGCGAGATCCCGGTGACGGAGATGGTCGAGCAGCCCGCGAAGGTCATGCGCATCGGCAGCATGATCAAGCAGTTGCTGGAGGAAGTGCGCCAGGCGCCGCTCGACGAGGCCAGCCGCGTACGCCTGAAGGAGATCCACGCCAGCTCGGTGAAGGAGCTGGAGGCCGGGCTCGCGCCCGAGCTGGTGGAGGAGCTGGACCGGCTCTCGCTGCCCTTCACCAACGACAGCGTGCCCAGCGAGGCGGAGCTGCGGATCGCCCAGGCCCAGCTCGTCGGCTGGCTCGAAGGGCTCTTCCACGGCATCCAGACCGCGCTGTTCGCCCAGCAGATGGCGGCCCGCGCCCAGCTCGAACAGATGCGGCGCGCCCTGCCGCCCGGCGCCGGCGGCCACGAGGAGGACGACGGCGGCAACCAGGGCGCCCGCTCGGGCCCGTATCTCTAGTCCGGATCTCTCGTCCGGATCTCTCGTCCGGCCTTATATCCGCATCCGAGCCGGTGAGGTGTCGCACCGGCGGGGGCCCGGTCAGTTCGAGCTCTTGCCGGTGGACACCCAGATGGTGACCTTGCCGCCCTTCTTCGGGTTGTAGTCCTCCAGATACTTCGGGGTCTGGCTGGTCACCGCGCCCTTGCCCCACTGCTGCTCGTCGGTCTGCTTGATCGTGTACTGCCAGCCCGCCGCCTTGATGCAGGCGACGACCGAGTCCACGTAGATCGACGTGAAGTCCGGCATCGTCATGACGTCCGGGTCGTTCGAGATCAGGTCGTTGTGCGCCTTGGTGCACTTGTCGGGGTCGATCGTGCGGCTCTGGTCGCCGTTCACGACGTCGCCCGCGCCGGTGCCCGTGGTCGGGTCGTCGGACGCCTGGGTCGAGGACGAGGTCGTCGGGCCGCCCGACTGGTCGTCCGCGCTGGGGCTGCCCTTGCCGCCGCCGCTGTTGGCCAGGACGATCGCGACGATCACCGCGATGGCCACGACCACGACGGCCGCGCCCGCGATCAGCGGTGTGTTGGACTTCCCGCCGCCACCGGTGCCGCCGCCGACACCGCCGTGACCGCCGGGGCCGCCTATGCCGCCGCCCGGGTGACCGCCCGCGCGCTGCTGCGGCATCTGCTGGTGCTGCTGGTGCTGCATCTGGGGCGCCATGGTGTACGCCGGGGTCGGCGGCGGCGTCTGGGACTGCTGCGGGTAGCCGTACGCCGAGGGCAGCGACGGGGCCGGCGCGGGCTGCCCGTAACCGCCCTGCTGCGGATTGCCCGGCGCGTACGGCGTCCGCATCTGCGGCGGCGGGGTCTGGAGCGGGCCCTGCGCGTACGGGAAGACCGACGCCGCCACGTCCTGGCCGCGGTTGCCGGTGGGCGGCGCGGAGCCGGACATCAGCGGCATCGTGTCGCGCCGCGTGGCCGCCAGGACCCGGTCCGCCTCGTCGTGCATCGCGTCCGCGGTCGGGAAGCGCTCCGCGGGGTTCTTGCGCAGCGCGCGCGCCACCAGCGCGTCCACGGCCGGGCCCAGCGCGCGGTTGAACGTCGACGGCGCGGGCGGGATCTCCTGTACGTGCTGGTACGCCATCGCCAGCGGCGAGTCCGCGTCGAAGGGCAGCCGCGCGGTCAGCAGCTCGAAGAGCATGCAGCCGACCGAGTACAGGTCGGAGCGCTCGTCCACACCGCGCCCCAGCGCCTGCTCCGGCGACAGGTACTGCGGGGTGCCGACCACCATGCCGGTCTGCGTCATCGAGGTGACACCGGACTGCATGGCGCGCGCGATGCCGAAGTCCATGACCTTGACCACACCGCGCTTGGTGATCATCACATTGCCGGGCTTGATGTCCCGGTGGACCAGGCCCATCTCGTGGCTGACCGCGAGCGCCGCCAGCACGTCCCCGGTGATCTTCAGCGCCTTGTCGGCGGGCATCGCGCCGTGCTGCGCCACATCGGCGGCCAGCACGTCGCCGAGCGGGCTGCCCTCGACGTACTCCATGACGATGTACGGCACGAGCTGGCCGTCGATGGTGTCCTCGCCGGAGTCGAAGACGGAGACGATGTTGGTGTGGTTCAGCTTCGCGACGGACTGCGCCTCGCGGCGGAAGCGCTCGCGGAAGGACTGCTCGTTGCCCAGGTTGGTGTGGAGGGTCTTGACGGCCACCGGCCGGTCGAGCACGGTGTCGTGCGCCAGGTGCACAGACGCCATGCCGCCCTCGCCCAGCAGGTCGCGCAGCACGTACCGCCCGCCGCCGACCGAGCGCCCCGTGTACTCGCCCTGCGTGGCGTCCCCGCTCATCTGTACCGCTACCCCCTGGAAAGTCCACCGGGGAGAGGGTCGCGCCGGTACCTGTGCGGTTGCCTGTGGCGATATTCGTCCCCGAGCTTGCCCGCCAAGTCTGGCCCATCGCACGGACACGTCAAGTTCGTTGACCATCTCGTCATCTGACGCACATCGGGCACGCACATGCTGTGTATCCCCGCGGGACCGCCGTATTGAGGTGCTGTGACGCGGACGTGTGCCCGGCGGGGCACGCGAAAGCGGTACGGTGGCCGCTCCGGGGCATCCGTACGATACGGGCGTCCGCGCGCGCCCGCCCGGACGATGACCGCGTACGAACGACGGCGAGGACTGATGGTCGACCCCAAAGAGACGGCCCCGGGCCCCGGAGCGTCGGAGACATCCGGCCAGTGGGGCGTGGGCACCGTCGTCGGCGAGGGCCGCTACCGGCTGACCGGGCGGCTCGGCCGCGGCGGCATGGCCGAGGTCTTCGCGGCGGAGGACGTACGCCTGGGCCGGATCGTGGCGGTGAAGCTGCTGCGCACCGACCTCGCCGAGGACCCGGTCTCCAAGGCCCGCTTCACCCGCGAGGCCCAGGCCGTCGCGGGTCTGAACCACCACGCGGTGGTCGCGGTCTACGACTCCGGCGAGGACCGTACGCCCACCGGCACCGTCCCCTACATCGTGATGGAGCTGGTCGAGGGCCACACCATCAGGGACCTGCTCTCCAGCGCCGAGCCGCCGCCCGTCGACCAGGCGCTGCTCATCGTCTCCGGCGTCCTCGAAGCGCTGGCCTACAGCCACCAGCACGGCATCGTGCACCGCGACATCAAGCCCGCCAACGTGATCATCACCACGAACGGCGCGGTCAAGGTCATGGACTTCGGCATCGCGCGGGCGCTGCACGGCGCCCAGAGCACGATGACGCAGACCGGCATGGTCATGGGCACCCCGCAGTACCTCTCGCCCGAGCAGGCGCTCGGCAAGGCCGTCGACCACCGCAGCGACCTGTACGCGACCGGCTGTCTCCTCTACGAGCTGCTGGCGCTGCGTCCGCCCTTCACCGGCGAGACGCCGCTTTCGGTGGTCTACCAGCACGTTCAGGACGAGCCGCAGGTCCCGTCGCAGATCAGCGACCGGGTGCCGCCCGAGCTGGACGGGCTCGTGCTGCGCGCGCTCGCCAAGCAGCCGGACGACCGCTTCCAGAGCGCAGAGGAGATGCGCGGCGTCGTCCAGTACGCGCACCAGGCGCTCGTCCAGCAGGGCGGCTGGACCGGCGGCATGTGGAACACCGGCGTCATCACCCCCCTCGCGGGCCCCCGGACCGGCGGCATGTCGCCGACCGTCGTGGCACAGGGGCGGCCCGGCAACAGCACCACCGCCGAATTCGGCGCCCCGCTGCTCGCCGGCATCTCCGGCACCGGTGACGACGACGGCGGTCAGGGCTACGGCGAGCGGCCGCCGGGCGGCGGCGGCAACCGCTGGCTCAAGCCGGTGCTCTTCGCCATCGCCGCGGTGCTGGCCATCGCGCTGGGCGTCTACTTCGCCACGCGCGGTACCGGCGGGGACGGCGGCGCGCCCGCCAACTCACCGTCGCCGTCGGTGACCCAGGACACGGGCACCCCGTCCGACCCGCCGTCCACGGAGCCGACGGAAACCGGGTCCGACCAGACCGACCCGACCACGACTCCGGCGACGACCCCGCCGACGACTCCGTCCACGACCCCGCCGACGACTCCGACCACCAAGCCCCCCACGACCCCGCCGACGACTCCGCCGACCACGCCCCCCACCACCCCCCCGACCACGCCCCCCACCACCCCGCCGACGACCCCGCCCACGTCGGACGCGGCCACCCCGGAGAACTGACCCTCACGGTCAGTGCCCCTCCGGGCGCACGGCGGGTCGGAGCCCCGTAGGGGCGCGGGGAACTGCGCGCTCAGCCACGGCGGTGGCGAGCTTTAAATACCGGCCCCAGCGGGGCAGATGCTGTTGTTTTCGGGCTGACAGCCCGGTGGGGGCTGGTCGCGCAGTTCCCCGCGCCCCTAAAAACTCGGGGCACCGCTCTGCGTAAGGGCGCCCTACTCGGGGGGCCGTTAGGACGTGAAGGCGTCGATGACGGCGCCGTATTCGGCCGTCCACCAGACGGCCAGGGCGGAGGCGGGCGGGAAAAGCGGATCACTGCGGGGGTCACGCCGCTGATAACGCCACTGGAGCATCCAGAAGTCGTTGAGGCGTTCCCACCAGACGCGGTGGACGGCGGCGGCCAGCTCGGCGACGGGAACCCCCGCCGCGGAGCGGTAGGCACGGGCGTAGGAGCGGATCTTCCGCAGGTCGAGACGCCCGTCCAGCGGGTGGACGAAGAAGATGGCGGCGGCGCGTACCGCCTCCTCGGCACGCGGCTGCACACCGAGCCGGTCCCAGTCGACGATGGCGGCGGGCTCCTCACCGCGGTAGAGCAGGTTGAGCGGGTGGAAGTCGCCGTGCACCCAGCCGCTGACCGTCCCGTCGGCGTCCGGCGGCCGGCGGTGGGCGTGGCGGCGCAGCAGGGCGCGGCGCTCCAGCAACCGGTGCTCGGCGAGTTCGTCGAAGGCGTCGCGCGGCCGGTGCCGGCGTACCAGCGCGAGCAGTTCGTCGATCTGCGCGTACGTACGGGCCGGGTCGGCGCTCGGGTGGTGGCGTTGGTCCTCCGGCGGGGGCGGCTGCACGCGGGCGAGCCCGGCGTGCACCATGCCGAGCAGCGTGCCGAGCCGCCGCGACTGCGTGGCGGTCAGCTCGGTGCCCTCGCGGTGCCTGCCCTCGATCCAGGGGAAGAGCGCGTATCCGTGGCCGCCGAGCCGCGCGACCGTACGCCCGCGGCAGTCCGGCAGGGGCGCGGCGACGGGCAGTCCGAGGCCGACCAGACCCCGCGTCGCGCGGTGCTGCCGGGCGATCACGCCGGGGTCCGCGGTGTCCCGGGCGACGTACTGCTTGAGGAAGAACCGGCCGCGGGTGGTGGTCACCTCGTAGCCCTTGTTGAGCAGCCCCCGGGGAACGGGTACGCAGGTCAGCGGGGTACCCGCGTCCTCGTAGCGGCGCAGCAGAGCGGTCAGCGAAGCCCGCGCCGGCGGCACCTTCGCCGTGCCCGTCACGTGCAGAAGCGTAGATCACCGCGACACCCCGCCCGCGCGGACTGGCGCCGACCCCCTGGGACGTGCTAAGGCATATGCCTCCGGTCACCCTCGGCCTGCATGCGGGCCACGTACGCGGCGGCCTGGGTGCGCCGCTCCATGCCGAGCTTGGCGAGCATCGAGGACACGTAGTTCTTCACCGTCTTCTCCGCCAGGTGCAGGCGCTCGCCGATCTGGCGGTTGGTGAGGCCCTCGCCGATCAGGTCGAGGATGCGGCGCTCCTGGGCGGTCAAGTCGGCCGTACGGTCGTCGCCCTCGGAGCGCGCGCCGCCGTGCCGGAGCCGGTCCAGGACCTTGGCGGTCGCGACCGGGTCCAGCAGCGACTTTCCCGCGGCCACGTCGCGGATGGCGTCGATCAGGTCGTTGCCGCGGATCACCTTGAGCACGTATCCGGCGGCGCCCGCCATGATCGCGTCGAAGAGCGCCTCGTCGTCCGCGAAGGACGTCAGCATCAGGCACTTGATCGACGGGTCGTGCGAGCGGACCTCGCGGCACACCTCGACGCCGCTGCCGTCGGGCAGCCGTACGTCGAGCACCGCGACGTCCGGGCGGGTGGCCGGAATGCGCGCCACCGCCTCCGCGGCGTTCCCGGCCTCGCCGACGATCTCGATTCCCGGCTCGGCCGAGAGGAGTTCGTGCACCCCGCGCCTGACCACCTCGTGGTCGTCGAGCAGGAACACGCGGATTGTGGGGCTATTTCCTTCTACAGGCACCTGCCCAGCGTCGCACCGCCGGGAGCTCCCCGCCTCTTACGGACGACAGCCCGCGCCTCTTACGGACGACAGCGCCGCCTCTTACGCACTTTCCGTATCCGGGATACGGTGCGGTTGTCCCGGTGGCCTGCGGTAACGCGTATTTACTAGGAACTCCAAGCAAAACCGCAGGTCGGACGGCTTCGCGCGATGGCGTGGGTTATAGGTAACGTCTCTGTTGCAGGCCACTTGGCCGGGGCACTGTCACGCCTGGCTCGGCCATGCCGCACACACCCCGTGCGCCGCGTCGTACCAGGTGAGCCGCACACTGGCTGCCCGGCGGATCCCGGGGGCCGGACAGACGGAGGAGCGAACGTGAGCGTGAAGAGCACTGCCGCTGGGGCCACCCCCGCCAGGAGCGGGGGGCGAAGCACCGCCACTCCCGCCAAGGGCAGGGGACGGACCACCCGCGCAGCAGGCGCCAAGCGCCGTGGCACCGAGCCCGAACTCGTACAGTTGCTGACGCCCGAGGGCGAGCGCGTCGAGCACGGCGAATACTCCATCGACCTGACGCCGGAAGAGTTGCGTGGCCTGTACCGCGACATGGTGCTGACCCGCCGTTTCGACGCCGAGGCGATCACCCTGCAACGCCAGGGCGAGCTGGGCCTGTGGGCCTCGCTGCTCGGCCAGGAGGCCGCGCAGATCGGTTCGGGGCGGGCCACCCGCCCGGACGACTACGTCTTCCCGACCTACCGCGAGCACGGTGTGGCCTGGACCCGTGACGTGGACCCGCTCAACCTGCTCGGCATGTTCCGTGGTGTGAACCACGGCGGCTGGGACCCCAACGAGAACAAC
Organism: Streptomyces sp. NPDC003300; assembly: GCF_040610915.1. Lineage (NCBI taxonomy): Bacteria > Bacillati > Actinomycetota > Actinomycetes > Kitasatosporales > Streptomycetaceae > Streptomyces > Streptomyces sp. NPDC003300. The sequence goes on from NZ_JBEXNE010000005.1 coordinate 421,821, forward strand.
TTCCACCTCTACACGATCGTCATCGGCTCGCAGACGCTGCACGCCACCGGCTACGCCATGGGCGTGGCCAAGGACGGCGCGGATTCGGCCGTCATCGCGTACTTCGGCGACGGCGCCTCCAGCCAGGGCGACGTGGCGGAGGCGTTCACCTTCGCCGCCGTCTACAACGCGCCGGTCGTCTTCTTCTGCCAGAACAACCAGTGGGCGATCTCCGAGCCGACCGAGAAGCAGTCCCGCGTGCCGATCTACCAGCGCGCCGCCGGATACGGCTTCCCCGGCGTCCGCGTCGACGGCAACGACGTCCTCGCGGTGCTCGCCGTCACCCGTGCGGCCCTGGAGCACGCGCGCAGCGGCCAGGGCCCGATGCTGGTCGAGGCGTTCACGTACCGGATGGGCGCCCACACCACGACCGACGACCCGACCCGCTACCGCGCCGACGAGGAGCGCGAGCAGTGGGAGTCGAAGGACCCGATCCTGCGGCTGAAGACGTATCTGGACAAGCAGGGCCTGGCCGACGAGGCGTACTACGCGTCGATCGAGCAGGAGAGCGACGTACTGGCCAAGCGGGTGCGCGACGGCGTACGCACGATGGAGAACCCGGACACCATGGCGATCTTCGAGAACGTCTACGCCGACGGGCACGCGCTCGTCGACGAGGAGCGCGCGCAGTTCGCCGCGTACCTGGCCTCGTTCGAGTCCGAGGGCGCCGCTTCCGGAGAGGGACGCTGACATGACCCAGATGTCCATCGCCAAGGCCCTCAACGAGTCGCTGCGCACGGCGCTCGACAACGACCCGAAGGTCCTCGTCATGGGTGAGGACGTCGGCAAGCTCGGCGGCGTCTTCCGGATCACCGACGGTCTCCAGAAGGACTTCGGGGAGGGGCGCGTCATCGACACCCCGCTCGCCGAGTCCGGCATCGTCGGCACCGCGATCGGCCTCGCGCTGCGCGGCTACCGCCCGGTGGTCGAGATCCAGTTCGACGGCTTCGTCTTCCCGGCCTACGACCAGATCGTCACGCAGCTCGCGAAGATGCACGCCCGCGCGCTCGGCAAGATCAAGCTGCCGGTCGTCATCCGTATCCCGTACGCGGGCGGCATCGGCGCGGTCGAGCACCACAGCGAGTCGCCCGAGGTGCTGTTCGCGCACGTCCCCGGCCTGAAGGTGATCACGCCTTCGAACGCCTCCGACGCGTACTGGATGCTCCAGCAGGCCATCGAGTGCGACGACCCGGTGATCTTCTTCGAGCCGAAGCGGCGCTACTGGGACAAGGGCGAGGTCGACACCTCGGCCGTGCCCGGCTCCCCGCACAAGGCGGTCGTGGCCCAGGAGGGCACCGACCTCACGCTCGCCGCGTACGGTCCGATGGTGAAGGTCTGCCTGGAGGCTGCCGCGGCCGCCTCGAACGAGGGCCGTAGCCTGGAGGTCGTGGACCTGCGCTCGCTCTCGCCCCTCGACTTCGACACTCTCCAGACGTCCGTGGAGAAGACCCGCCGCCTGGTCGTCGTGCACGAGGCCCCGGTCTTCTACGGCACGGGCGCGGAGATCGCGGCCCGGATCACCGAGCGCTGCTTCTACCACCTCGAGGCCCCGGTACTGCGGGTGGGCGGTTTCCACGCCCCGTACCCGCCGGCCCGCCTGGAGGAGGAGTACCTGCCCGGCCTGGACCGCGTACTCGACGCCGTCGACCGCGCGCTGGCGTTCTGAGGAGAGGGTTGTGACGACCATGACCGCACCTGCACAGCGCTTCCGCGAATTCCGGATGCCGGATGTCGGCGAGGGCCTGACCGAGGCGGAGATCCTCAAGTGGTACGTGGCCGTCGGTGACACCGTCACCGACGGGCAGGTCATCTGCGAGGTGGAGACGGCGAAGGCCGCCGTCGAGCTGCCCATTCCGTACGACGGGGTGGTGAGCGAGATCCGCTTCGGCGAGGGCACGACGGTGGATGTCGGTACGCCGATCATCGTGGTGGACGCCGGGGGGGACGGGGCCGCCGGTTCCGCCGATTCGGGCGGTTCCGCAGGGTCCGCCGGGGTCGCGGCTTCGGAGCCGCCCGCCGTGCAGACTCCCGCCCCCGAGGCCCCGCCCGCCGAGCCCAAGCGGCAGGCGGTGCTCGTCGGATACGGCGTCGCGCCGTCGGCCACGACGCGCCGTCCGCGCAAGCAGGCGGCCCCTGACGTACCAGCCCCTGCCGTACCGACCGCTGACGTACCGACCGCTGCCGTACCGGCCCCCTCCGTACCGGCTCAGGCCGCCGAGCTGAACGGTCACGACCGTGCGGCGGCGGTGGACCGGCCGCTGGCCAAGCCGCCGGTGCGGAAGCTGGCCAAGGAGCTGGGCATCGACCTGGCGACCGTGGTACCGACCGGGCCGAACGGCGTGGTGACCCGCGAGGACATCCGCGCGGCGGCGGCCCCGCCTGCCGCGCTGCCGCCGGTGACGGCCGCGCCCGAGCCGCTCGCGGCGACCGCCGGCGCCCGGGAGACGCGTATCCCGATCAAGGGCGTCCGCAAGGCCACCGCCCAGGCGATGGTCACCAGCGCCTTCACCGCGCCGCACGTCACGGAATTCGTGACGTTCGACATCACGCGGACGATGAAGCTGGTCCAGGAGCTGAAGGAGGACCGCGCCTTCACGGGCGTACGGGTCGGCCCGCTGCTGCTGGTCGCGAAGGCCCTGCTGGTCGCCCTCAAGCGGCACCCCGAGGCGAACGCCGCGTGGGACGAGGCCGCGCAGGAGATCGTCCACAAGTCGTACGTCAACCTGGGGATCGCCGCCGCCACCCCGCGCGGTCTGATCGTCCCCAACATCAAGGACGCGCACGACAAGACGCTCCCCGAACTGGCCGCCGCACTCGGCGAACTGGTCGCCACCGCCCGTGACGGCAAGACCTCGCCGGCCGCGATGCAGGGCGGCACGGTGACCATCACCAACGTCGGTGTCTTCGGCGTGGACACCGGCACGCCCATCCTCAACCCGGGCGAGTCGGCGATTCTCGCCTTCGGCGCGATCAAGCTCCAGCCCTGGGTCCACAAGGGCAAGGTGAAGCCGCGTCAGGTCACCACGCTCGCCCTCTCCTTCGACCACCGCCTGGTCGACGGCGAACTCGGCTCCCGCGTGCTGGCCGACGTGGCCGCCATCCTCGAACAGCCCAAGCGGCTGCTCACCTGGGGCTGACGCCGTCACCCGCACGGAGGGCCCGGACGTACAAACGTCCGGGCCCTCCGTCGTGCGTGCGTCCCACCCATTCGTCCCCTTTTATGCTGCCATCACCCCATGGCCGTCTCCGTCTCCGTCGTCCTGCTGCTCCTCGTCCTCGCCGCCATGATGATGCGCAACAAGTCCCTCAAGCCCAGCCACGCCGTCATCTGCGTCCTCCTCGGCTTCTGCCTCTCCTCCACCAGCCTCGCCCCCACCATCCAGTCCACGATGAACTCCACCGCCTCCCTGGTCAGCACGATCCGTCCCTGACGAGCGCCGCTGACGCCCGCAGGACCATGAGCGGCCCCTCCACGGCCGCCACCATGGCGAAGGGGAACCGGTCGAGTTCGAGGCAGAGCGCGATGTCGTCGGGGTGCACTCCTTCGCGCACCCCCTCCGCCAGCTCGGCGGCGGCGCGCGACGTGGCGGCGCGGCGCAGGAACTCGGCGGCGTCCGTTCCGGCCCCGGCGGCCCGCCCGGCGATGTACTGAGCGCACGCCAGGTCCTCGTCGGCCTGCCCGTCCTCGCCGGTGACCACGAAGGTGACGCCGTCGCCCGCGTGCGCCCGCAGGTGGTCGGCCGTCGCCTCCGCCACCACGAACGCGGCGCACAGCACCAGCGGCGCGTCCTTCACCGCGAGCGCGCCGACCGTCCCCGCCGTGGTCTTCTGTACGACGGTCCGTCCCTCCAGGGCGAGCGACCGCATCAGGCCCGGTGAGTTGACGGTGTCGAACCCCGGCGCGGGCGCACCGTCCTTGACCGTCACCCAGTCCGGATGCCGGGCCTTGAGCGCCAGCGCCTCGTCCAACGACCCGGCCAGCACCACCTTCTCCGCCCCGCGCCCGAGCGCCCAAGCCGCCACGGTGAACGCCCGCATGACGTCCACGACCACCGCCACGGCCGGTGCCCGGCCCCGCTCGCCGAGTTCAGCGATCCCGAGAAATGAAGTCTCCATACCGCCCATGCTCCCCCTCACTCTCGCCGTCGCCCCAGGGGCGTCAGATCCAACTCGGCCCAGACCGTTTTGCCCACGTCCAGGGGGACGACGGCCCAGCGGGCGGCGACGGCCGCGACGATCAGTAAGCCCCGGCCGGACTCGTCGTCGTCGCTCACGGCCTCGGGCACCTGGGGCCGCCGCTCCCCGCGCGCGTCGGTGACGCCCACCCGCAGTACGTCGTCGGCCAGCCGCACCTCGACCCGGAACAGCCGCCCGGCCACCCGCCCGTACCGGACCGCGTTGGTCGCCAGCTCGCTCACCAACAGCCCGGCGTCCCCGGCCACTTCGGGGTGCCCCCACTTCTCCACCAGCTCGGCGGTCCGCAGCCGCGCCCTGCTCACACTCCGCGCCGTCGGTGCGTACAGGCATGTGTCATACGTCGTCTCCGCGTCGCCCATCCCGGCGACCTCCCAGCCTCGCGCGTCAGCCCGCGCACGGTCCCTGGCGGTGGCGTCGCCCCCACGCCCTCCGCCCCACCCGGGCATGACGCAGCGGTGCACTTCCGCCATGCGGCGCCGCTGTGCGAGCGGGTCGTCACCGACGGTAGAGGGTTCCCTTTCTTGGGTGCAACCTTCTTGGGGAAACATGTCTCCGTAACTGGCTTGCCGCTGCGGAAGATCGGTTGCAGACTGAGTCCGCTTCCAGGGAGGTGGCGACCCGTGGCAACCAGCCGGGCAGATGTGGGCAATCGCGTATCGACCGTGCTCGCCCGCAAGTTGGGCGGCGAACTGCTCCGCCTGCGCGAGGACGCCGGACTGACCCAGCCGCGCGCGGCGGAAGTGCTCAGCGCGTCGGTGGCCAAGGTGACGAAGATGGAACGGGGCTGGGTCCCGTTCCGCGACCCCGACGTCATCGCCCTGTGCAAGCTCTACGGCGTTCAGGACGAGTCCGCCGTGGAGGGACTGCTGCAAATCGCCCGGCTGGACCGGGAACGGCGCAAGGCAAAGGGCTGGTGGAAGCCTGACGCGGGCAATCTCAGCGAGTACATCGCGATGGAGGATGTCGCCGTACGTATCCGGACGTGGCAACTGTCGGTGGTCCCAGGCCTGTTCCAGACCGCCGACTACGTACGCGCGCTCGCTGTCAGCGGCGGCGTATGGGAGAACCCGGACGACATCGAGCGGTTGGTCGCCGTCAGGATGAAGCGCCAGGCCCGTCTGCAAGGGGAGAACCCGCTACGCGTGCACGCCGTCATCTGGGAGGCGGCTCTGCGACAACTCGTGGGCGGTGCCGAGGTTATGCGCGAGCAGTTGTCGCACCTCCATGACCTGGCCAAGCTCCCGAACGTGCACATCCAGGTGCTCCCGTTCCGAGCGGGCGCGCATCCCAGCATCGGCGGTCCGTTCAATATCCTTTCGTTCCTCGACAGCGCGGCGATGGAGGTGGTGCACATGGATACGCTTGCTTCCACGCAGTGGGTGGAGGACGCGGCCCATAGCACCGTCTACCAGTCGTTCTTCGAGAGCACGGCCCGGCTAAGTCTGTCGCCGTACGCGTCCTCGAAGCTGATCGATGACATGGGCAAGGGGTTGCACGACTGATGCAGTTCGAATTCGTGAAGTCGAGCTACAGCACTTCGGGTGGTGAGTGCGTTGAGGTCGCCGTCAACGTGCCCGGCACCGTACGTGTCCGCGACTCGAAGAACCCCGAGGGCCCGGCCCTCGCCTTCACCCCCGTCGAGTGGACGCACTTCCAACGGGCGCTCGCCGCAGGCGACTTCGTCAACTGACCGGCAGCCGCCGGTTACGGCGCCCGCACCACGGAACCGCCTCGGCGTGCGCGCCCCACGGTGTCAGCGGTCGGCGTACAAACCGGCACCCGTACGGCACCGGCCCCGTCAAGGCCGCCTGTCACCGCGACCCACCCCGGGCCCGGGCCCGCCCGACAGCCCCGGCCGGCCCCCCTCCCCACCGCAGCCAGCGGCAGTGCGCCCGCAGGGCGCGAGACGAACCCGCCACGGCCCCACCGGGCCGTTCGCCCCCAGAGGACGCGGCGCCCGGCTGCGGCGACTGGCGCGCGAACTGGAACAGGCCATGCCGGGCGACCGCCCCTGAGGGCGTACGCGCGCGTCGTAGCCAGGCAACCTGACGGGCGGGGAACGTACCGCTGGTCAGGCCGGGACGGCCGGGGAGGCGGGCTGGATCGCGCGGCGCCTGACGAGCAGCACGATGATCAGGGCGACCTGGAGCAGGATGATCAGGAGGGTGCCCAGCGACACCTGGGGCTTGTCGCCCACGAGGTTGGAGATCAGGCTGGTGTCCCACAGGCCGTGGACGAGCATCGGCAGCACGAGGACGCCGCCGGCGCGCAGGCACAGGTAGAAGAAGTAGCCCGAGGTGGAGACGACGGCGGCCTGCCCGAGCGCTTGTGGTCCCTGGCTGATGGCGTTGCTGATGTGGACGAGGCCGAAGACGACGGAGGAGCAGAGCGCGACCTTGCCCTCGGTGAATCCCGCCCGGCGGAAGACATGGACGCCGATGCCCCGGAACATGAGTTCCTCGCCGACGCCGACGAACAGCCCGAGCAGCAGCAGGCAGGCCACGAGAGACAGGCTCTGGTCCGCCAGGTGCGGGTAGTTCAGCCCGATCACCGCGGCGGCGATCATCGAGATCGGTACCCAGCGCACCCAGCGCCGCACCGGCGCGCGGTAGCGCAGGACCTCGCCCCACCAGCCCAGCCAGGAGACGACCGCGGCGCCGAACGCGATCGACGCCCCGATCGGGATCAGCGCGTTGCGCACCAGGGACGCGGTCGTGGGGAACTGGCTGTCGGAGTCACCGGTGTCCACGCCGATCAGCAGGCCCAGGCCCTGGATGATGCCCACGTACACGACCACCACGACGAGGAACCAGGGCCACGACAGCCTGCGTCCCGCCCCGGCCTCCGGTATCGCTTCCGCCGTGTCGCGCATCGTGCAGCCCTTTCAGTGGCGGCGAGGTTCGCCGCCCGACGGGCACCGTCACACATCGCCGCGGTTCCCCAGCAGACTCTCATACCGGAATGAACACCCCTCGTGTCCCTTCCCCGAACCGGCGGCACCACCCCGAGGACCGGCCGACCGTCCGCGGTGGCCGTCCCGGCGGGCCGCGAAAGCCGACAAGCGATCGGGGATTCGGCTACTCCGCGCTCCTGACACTTCACCGCGCCGCTGACACTTCACCGCGTCGCTGACACTTCACCGTGCCGGTGATGCCGAACGGGCATATGACGTCGAGGATATGGCAAAACGAATATGCCGGGAATCGTCTCGGGGCGGGAGGCGCATCATGCATGTGACCGCGCATGGGGGTAAATCGGCTATTCGGGAGGGGCGATGGGGCCCGGACCGGTGGGAACCGGACAGGCTCGGGTGCCGTGAAGTGGTGTGCAAGGAAGGTGAGTTGGGCGGGGCGGCCGGTCGGCAGGGCGGGGGACGGGCTGGTCAGGGCGGGAGACGACGGGACGGCGGCGGGTTGTGGCGAGAGAAAGTTGATCTTGGCCGGAAGGGGCGAAAACTTGCCTCGGTGAGGCGGCCTCGGGGTGCCTCGAATTGCGCATGAGTGATATCGAGCCCCACGCGTCCCCGCTGTGTACCAATTTTGAAGATCAATATCGCCGAATGGCCGTATAGGTGATACAAGGTCGTACACCTGTGCGCGCGTGCCTCTCCGGCCTGCGCTGTCGTCACTTCACTCAGCAGGCAGGAAAATCCTGAGAGGGCCGCTCAAATGCAACACCACGAACCGCTCTGGTCCAACTCCCTTTATCCGACGTTCGCTTACGTGATCGCCTTTGTCGGCTCCGTGCTCGGCCTGGCCTGCTCGTCCCGGCTGCACCTCGTGGGATTCGGGCGGGGAAAGAGCTGGCTCGGATCGGGAGCCGTCGCGCTGGGCACCGGAATCTGGGGCATGCACTTCGTCGCGATGCTCGGCTACGACGTCCAGGGCGTGACGCTGCGCTACAACGTGACGCTGACCGTGCTGAGTTGGGTGCTCGCGGTGGGCGTCGTCGGCGTCGGGATCTACGTGGCGGGCCGGGACTCGTCCTGGCCGTCGCTGCTGGCGGGCGGCCTGCTCGCCGGGGTCGGCGTGGCGGGTATGCACTACCTCGGCATGGCGGCGATCATCATGCCGGGCACGATGAGCTACGACGGCTCCACCGTCGCCCTGTCGATCGTCATCGCCATCGTGGCCGCCACGGCGGCGCTGTGGGCGACGCTCCGCGCGCGCGGCCCGCTCTTCATCACCGGGGCCGCGCTCGTCATGGCCTTCGCGATCAGCGGCATGCACTACACGGGCATGGCGGCGGTCAGTTCCACGATCACCGACCACACCGACCCGACCACGGGCGTCTCGGCCTCCGCCTTCGTCCTGCCTCTGATCGCGGGCCTGAGCCTGATCGTCTTCGTGGTCGCCTTCGCGGTCCTGATGAACCCGACCGAGGAGCTGGCCGCCGACAATCCGGCCCCCGTCCGCCAGGCCCCGCCCCAGCCCGCGACGACCCACGGCGACTGGCCGTCCTGAGCCCGGACGTCCGGACGTCCGGACGCGTACGAACCGCCCTCCCCGGTCGTCCCGGCAGCCCCACCAGCGGGCCGACGCGGCCCGCTCGGTAGCGTGGACCGGGTTCCGGCGGCCCGAGGCCGTTACGGGGAAGTGTTGTTCACGGGGAAGCAGGGACTCATGGTTAACCGAAAGCACCGCGTCGCGCTGGCGGCGGGCCTCGCGGCGACGTGTCTCGTCCTGACCGCCGGGTGCGGCGGCTCGTCGTCGGACGAGACGTCGGACACGTCCACGGAGAAGAGCGGGGACGCGGGCAAGGGCAAGGGCAAGGGCAAGGGCGGGAAGAACGCGGCGCCGCTGCTGACCGTGGCCGAGGCGAACAAGATCGTGGACACGTATCAGGCGCTCAACAACGAGGCGAACGCGAAGCTCAGCCCGGCGCTGATCGCCAAGGCCGAGGCAGGGGCCATGCTCGCCTTCGACAAGGGCTACTTCACGCAGGCGTCCGGCCTCGACCAGAAGAACGTCAAGGCGAATCTGGCGGGCTTCGTGTACGTCAACCGCGCGTTCTACATCCCTCCGGCCGCGGCCAACACGGACTGGTTCATGGTGAGGGCGCAGGGCGCGGAGCTGAAGGACGGCAAGCCGGGCGCGCCGTGGACGACCGGCACCCGCTTCATCGTCTTCAAGCACACGGCCGACGGCTGGCGCGCGGTCAACTCCCAGGACTTCTCGGGCGACGAGCAGAAGAAGATCCCGGAGATCGCGCTGGACGCGGACGGGCTGGCGCGGGTCGCCGAGCCGACGGCGAAGATCGGCGGCACCGCGCCCGCGGACCTGGCCGACCTGGTGGCGGACCTCTACGTGACCGGCGGCGCCGACACCCCGCTGGCGCGGACCACGGCGCGCGAGAACGCGATCTCCGCGTACAACAACCGTCTCAACGGCCTCGACGGCCACGCGTACAACGACTACAAGAAGGCCGCCCCGCGCGTCGGCACCACGTACGCGCTGCGCACGAAGGACGGCGGGGCCCTCGTGCTCAACGACAGCGCCGTCGACGAGACGTCACTGGCCAAGGACCTGACCTCGTACATCACCCTCGGCAAGCGGCTCAAGCCGTTCGTCAAGAAGGGCGCGAGCGACCACATGTACCAGGTCGTGAACCACGAGATGCAGATGGAAGTGGGCGTGATCGCCCCGAGCGGCACCCCCGCCGTCTACGGCCTCGAACAGCAGACGACGAGCGTGGACGCGACCCCGATGAGCACCGTCTGACGGACGGTGCGTCCGCGCCGACAGTACGGCGGGCGGCGGCCGTTGAGCCGCCCCCCCCCCCCCCCCCCCCCCCACGCCGCCGGCCCGCCGCCCCCCCCCCCCCCCCGCCCCG